>NZ_PTSB01000009.1:0-159105 GCF_002965125.1 Escherichia sp. MOD1-EC6162 | reverse complement strand
AATTAAACTTCGTAATGAATTACGTGTTCACTCTTGAGACTTGGTATTCATTTAGCGTCTTGCGACGTTAAGAATCCGTATCTTCGAGTGCCCACACAGATTGTCTGATAAATTGTTAAAGAGCAGTGCCGCTTCGCTTTTTCTCAGCGGCGCGGGGTGTGCATAATACGCTTTCCCGCTACAGAGTCAAGCATTTTTTCGCTTTTCTCTGTCGAAGTTCTCAGGAGAACCCCGCTGACCCGGCGGCTTATTTGCCGTTGTTCCGTGTCAGTGGTGGCGCATTATAGGGAGTTATTCCGGCCTGACAAGAGGAAATTTAAAATAATTTTCCGAATGCGTGTTTTTTCATCAAAACACCTGTTAATGCGCCATAAAACAAGCAATTTGCCGTTTTTGCAACCGCAATCACACTTCCTGGTGGCATACTAAGGATGAAAAAAAGAATAAGGAAGATGAGTATGCCATTAAGCGCACAACAGTTAGCTGCACAGAAAAACCTTTCGTATGTTCTGGCTGAGAAGCTGGCGCAACGGATCTTAAAAGGTGAATACGCACCCGGCACCATTCTGCCTGGTGAAATTGAGCTGGGTGAGCAATTTGGAGTGAGCCGTACTGCGGTACGCGAAGCGGTCAAGACGTTAACGGCAAAAGGAATGGTTTTGCCACGTCCACGAATTGGTACGCGTGTCATGCCGCAATCCAACTGGAACTTTCTTGATCAAGAGTTGCTTACCTGGTGGATGACGGAAGATAACTTTCATCAAGTTATTGATCATTTTCTGGTTATGCGTATCTGTCTGGAACCGCAAGCCTGCTTACTGGCAGCAACGATGGGCACCGCAGAACAGAAGGCACATCTTAATACGCTGATGGCCGAAATGGTGGCATTAAAAGAAAATTTCCGCCGGGAACGTTGGGTTGAGGTTGATATGGCCTGGCATGAACACATTTATAAAATGAGTGCTAACCCGTTTTTGACCTCTTTCGCCTCGTTATTTCATTCGGTTTATCACACCTACTTTACATCGATAACCAGCAACACTGTAATAAAACTGGATCAGCACCAGGCGATCGTTGATGCGATAATCCATAGTGATGGCAACGCAGCTTTCAAAGCTTGTCAGGCACTGCTACTTCCCCTCGAGAAGTGAGACAGCCTAACGAAACACTGAATGAGCGATAAAAAGCGTGGTATGGCGAGTTTATTGTGGATTGCGGCAATGACCTTCTTTATGCAGACTCTCGATGCCGCCATTCTGAATACTTCCTTCCCCGCTATCGCTCATAGCCTCAATCGCTCACCCCTTGCCATGCAATCGGCCATTATCAGTTATACGTTAACGGCGGCAATATTTTGCTTAAAATCTAAGCAGAACCGCGCTCCATCAGAATCGGGGTGAGTTGTAATCGTTGTTGCTGTAAGGTTGGTTGAGCCATCCGGTGGATAAGTACATCAATTGCCAGCTCTCCCAGTTCATCTTTCGGTTGATGAATTGTGGTGAGCGGTGGCGTCATATAACGTGCCAGTTCAATATCGTCATAACCAATCACCGCGATGTCCTGCGGAACATGTAACCCAGCCTGGTATAACGCCTGGTACACACCGACCGCCATCGCGTCATTTCCAGTAAACACAGCCTGGGGACGTAACGGATGCGATAATAACTGCTGCATCGCGTCAAACCCGCCGTTAAATTCAAAATCGCCTGTCACTTCATAGCCATCAGGAACTTCCAGTCCAGCACGATCCATTGCCGCCCGGTAACCTTCCAGCCGCAAACGTGCAGGCGTTTTATCCAGCGGGCCGGTAATACAGGCAATACGGGTATAGCCTTTGTCGATCAGATATTGCGTCGCTAAATCCCCCCCCAGAAACGAGTTATCCTGAATGAGATCGCTGTCGCCATCGAACGGCGCCCAGTCCATCATCACGGTAGGAATTGTTGGATAGCGTTGCATGATCTCACGCGAAGGCTGGTGTGTTTCAGTACAGAGTAATAGCAAACCATCGACACGTTTTTGCATCAACGTTTCCAGATTGCGATTCATTCGCTGCTCATCGCCTTCGGTATTGCAGAGAACAAGGCTATAACCGCGTTCAAAGCAACTCCGTTCAACGCCACGCACCAGTTCAGAATAGAAAGGATTGGTACTGGCAGTGATCAACATGCCAATAGTATGTGTTTGATTGAGCTTGAGACTACGTGCCAGAGCTGATGGCGCGTAATTGAGTTCTTTAATCGCCGCTTCAACTTTGGCGGTAATCGCTTCGCTGACGAAGCGATCTTTATTGATGACGTGAGAAACTGTCGATGTAGAAACGCCCGCCAGACGGGCAACATCTTTCATTGTAGCCAAGCGTCACCTCTGCCTGTCTAAGAAGGTATCGATCTCTTCACGCCAGGGAACGGAAGGTTGTGCACCTTTACGTGTCACAGCAATCGCAGCGGCAGCATGGGCAAAACGAATCGCCTCAGGCAATGTTTTTTCTTCCAGCAACGCCGTGATTAACGCGCCATTAAAAGTATCTCCGGCAGCAATAGTATCAACAGCCTGAACCCGGAATCCAGGTACGCGCTGACCTTCGCCATTCACACTGGCCCACACGCCACGGCTCCCTAAGGTAATCAGTACAGTACGGATACCTTTCTCATGTAGTATCTGCGCAGCTTTCGCCGCATCTTCATCATTTTCAACACGAATACCGGTGAGCTTTTCTGCTTCCGTTTCGTTTGGCGTGATGATGTCCACCAGCGCCAGCAATTCGTCAGGAAGTTCACGAGCCGGAGCCGGGTTAAGTGCAACGATAGTTTTATTTTGATGGGCGATTTTCGCCGCTGCCATCACACTTTCGAGTGGTGATTCCAACTGCATTAATAATGCCGACGCGTTGGCAATACGCTCACGTTGCGCTTCCACCAGCGTTGGGGAAAGGGCTGCGTTAGCCCCGGCATGAATGCCGATAACGTTCTCGCCTTCGGCATTAACAAAAATCAGCGCTACGCCTGTCGATTCGCCCTTGATCACACTGACCGGAGAAATATCAATATTATCAGTGGCGAGTTGCTGACGAACACTCTCACCAATGCTGTCATCCCCTGTGCATGCAATGAACGCAATATTCGCGCCACTACGCCCTGCGGCCACAGCCTGATTCGCGCCTTTACCGCCGAATGCGACCTGATAGTGGTTACCGGTTACGGTTTCGCCTGGAGTAGGAAAAGATTGAAGATTAAGGATATGGTCAGCATTAATGCTGCCAAGAACAACGAGGCTGCCTGCATTTTGCATATTCGGGATGTCCATAAAATGCGCCACCGGGTTAGGGTGGCGCGTGCCCTGCTTTTCTTTATATTACACGTTCATCTGTCGATGCCGTATTTATGCCACCATCAGGTTATAAAACCTGATTAAAGACTACTGCTTAACAACCAGTTTCAGATCAACCGGATACTTAGCCTGAACTTTCTCGCCTTTCAGCACTTTATCGGCGGTTTCGACGCCTTTCGCGCCAATCTGATCGGGTAACTGAGCGATAGTCGCTGCTAGTTTGCCATCATTAACCGCTTTTTCGCCATCCGGCGTACCGTCAAATCCGACAACCATCACATCCGATTTACCGGCAGTTTGCAGAGCGCGCAGTGCGCCCAGCGCCATTTCATCGTTCTGCGCGAATACAGCCTGCACATCCGGGTGCGCCGTCAGCAAGTTCTGCATCACGTTCAGACCTTTGGTACGGTCGAAGTCTGCTGGCTGGCTGGCGAGAACGTTAAATTTGTGAGCTGCAACGGCCTGCTGGAAGCCTTCGCCACGTTCGCGAGCAGCGGATGTACCGGCGATGCCCTGCAATTCGATAACTTTCGCCCCTTCACCTGCTTTCTTCGCGATGTAATCACCGGCAATTTTGCCGCCCAGTACGTTATCGGAAGCAATGTGGCTAACAACGTCGCCTTTCGTTGCCTGGCGGTCAAGAGTGATTACCGGGATGTTCGCCTGGTTGGCCATCTTCACGGCGTTACCTACCGCGTCGGAGTCGGTCGGGTTAATCAGCAGAATTTTGGTGCCGCGAACAGTTAAGTCCTGCACATTCGCCAGTTCTTTTGCCGGGTTGTTCTGGGAGTCCAGCACCACCAGGTTATAGCCGAGTTTATCCGCCTCTTTCTGCGCGCCATCTTTCAGCGATACAAAGAACGGGTTATTGAGCGTGGAAACCACCAGCGCAATGGTATCTTTTGCCATTGCATTCGCACTGACGGTGGCGCTTAACGCAACAGCAGAAACCAGGGTAGCCAGTTTTTTCATGTTCATATTCAAGATGTCCTGTAGTCGTTATTACTGCTTTTTGTTGTCTACCAGCACCGCCAGCAAAATCACCACCGCTTTGACGATCATCTGGTAATAGGAGGAAACACCTAACAAATTCAAACCATTATTAAGGAAGCCAAGAATTAATGCGCCGATCAATGTCCCAACAATGCGACCTTTTCCGCCTGCCAGACTCGTACCCCCCAGAACCACCGCGGCAATGGCATCCAGCTCGTAACCAGTCCCCGCCGTCGGTTGCGCAGAGGAAAGACGCGCTACTTCAATGATCCCAGCCAGCGATGCCAGCAGTCCACAAAGAGAGTAGACGATGATTTTGATTCTATTGACATTGATACCAGAAAGACGCGTTGCCGCTTCGTTGCCACCCAGCGCGTAGATGTAACGCCCCAGACGCGTGTGATGCAGCATGTACCAGGCCGCGAGGAAGACAATACCCATGATCCACACAGGCGTCGGTACGCCCAGCGGACGACCAATACCAAACCAGCCAAACAGGTCGGCGTTCTCGGTAAAGCCGGTATTCACCGGGCTACCGTTGGTGTAAACCATCGTCACGCCACGCAGTAAAAGCATCATCACCAGGGTAGCGATAAACGCCTGGACGCGGCCTTTCGCTACAATCACCCCGGTTACCGCGCCAATTGCAGCTCCTAATGCCAGTGCGGCAGCAACAGCCACCAACGCGTTAACTTCAATGCCAACGATGGAGGCAGCAACTGCGCCAGTTAGCGCCAGCAGAGAACCGACGGACAGGTCGATACCCGACGTCAGGATCACCAGCGTCATGCCGACCGCCATAATGGCGTTAACCGAGGTTTGCTGGAGAATATTGAATAAGTTATTAACGGTGAAAAAGTTCGGACTTAACGTCGAGACAATCGCGATCAGCACCAGCAGAGCGATAAGCGATTTCTGCTCCATCAGCCACGCTTTCGTGAAATAACGGCGACCAGAGACAGTCTGGGTTGTCATTTTTTTACTCCTGATTCACGCGATTAAGCTTGCCCACAGCGGCAGCCATTAACACTTCCTGGGTGGCCTGCTCACGAGTAAATTCCCCGCTGAGATGCCCTTCATGCATAACGATGATGCGATCGCTCATGCCTAATACTTCTGGCATTTCCGATGACACCAGAATGATGCTCAAACCATCGGCTTTGAACTGGTTGATCAGTTGATAAATCTCTTTTTTCGCGCCGACATCCACGCCACGGGTGGGTTCATCAAGGATAAGCACTTTCGGGCGCGTCATCAGACCGCGGGCAATCGCCACTTTTTGCTGATTGCCACCGGAAAGCAGACCAATTGCCTGTTCCATCGACGGCGTTTTCACATTGAACAGACGAATAAAATCACTCACCGCCTGTTGCTCATCGGCATGCTTCAGACTGCCATCAGCACGGCTGAAGTAACGCAGGGCAGTTAGCGACATGTTCTCTTTTACTGACATGCCCAGCACTAAACCGTCGCGTTTGCGGTCTTCGGAGATATACACAATGCCATTTGCCAGGCCATCCTGCGGTGAACGGGTAACAACTTCATGCCCATCCAGAGTGACGTAACCGCTGGTGCGCGGCAGTGCGCCGTAGAGCACTTTCATCAGTTCGGTGCGGCCGGCGCCCATCAAACCAGAGACGCCGAGAATTTCACCTTTACGTAGGGTAAAAGAGACATCGTTAACGCCAGGTCCGCAGAGATTATCAACTTTCAGACGGATATCTCCCGGCGCTTTTTCCAGGTGTGGATATTGTTCTTCCAGTTTGCGGCCTACCATCATCTCAATCAGCGAATCTTCGGTTAGTGATGCCACTTCACGCTCGGCAATAAATTGCCCGTCACGAAAAACCGTAACGTCATCACAAATCTCGAAGATTTCTTTCATACGGTGGGAAATATAGACAACGCCGCGCCCTTGCAATTTCAGCTCGCGAATGACGCGGAACAGGGATTCGGTTTCGGTATCGGTCAGCGCATCGGTCGGTTCATCCATAATGATAACTTTCGACTCAAAGCTTAATACCTTCGCGATTTCAACCATCTGCTGGTCACCGATGGAAAGATCGCCCACCAGCTTGTCGCTTTTAAACCGCAGATTAAGTTTAGCCAGCAATTTATCCGCTTCGGCATACATGGTTTTCCAGTCAATTTTGCCAAAACGATTCACAAACTCTCGGCCGAGGAAAATATTTTCCGCAATGGTCAGTTGCGGGATCAGATTCAGTTCCTGGTGGATAATGCCAATTCCAGCTTCCTGAGAAGATTTCGGCCCGGTAAACGTCGTTTCTTTGCCCAGCCATAAAAGCGTACCGGCATCACGGGTATAGATACCGGTAAGCACTTTCATCATGGTGGATTTACCCGCGCCATTTTCACCTACCAGCGCCATCACGCGACCCGGATAGACATTTAGCGCGGCTCCCGAAAGCGCTTTTACGCCCGGGAAGGCTTTATCGATACCTTTAAGCTGTAGTAATGCTTCCATGGCGGCCTCAGAACGTCACGCCAGCACAGAGAATGATATTCGCATACGGGGAACACTCCCCGCTGCGAATTACCGCCTGACTGTTTGCGGTTTGTTGTTTGAATTGTTCATGCGTGATGTAACGAATTTCAATGAAATTTCCCTGGTGTTTTTGCAGCGTCTCAAGATGTGAGAGCAACGTTTCGTGGAGTTGCGGATTATGTTGTTTGATCTCTTCCGCAATAATGGCAGCCTCGACCTGCATTTCACTTGTGACGACGCCCAGCACCTGCATAAAAGAAGGTACGCCCTGGGTTAATGCCATATCGATACGCGTTGTACTTTTGGGGATAGGTAAACCAGCATCACACACCACCAGCGTATCGGTATGCCCCAGGCGGGAGATCACCGACGAAATACCTGAATTAAGAACGGCGCCTTTTTTCATTTTTTTCTCCATCAGCGAAACGTTTCGCTGACCCGCAGTTTAATCCCGTCTAATTAAGGAAAACCATCGCAACGTTGCAGAAATGTGATCAACATCGAAACGTTTTATATCGAGAGCAAACAATGAAAATAAAAACGCCCCCTTATGGAGAAAGGAGGCGTCTGGGGTTAGATCTCGACCTGTGTACCCAACTCGATAACCCGGTTTGGTGGGATTTCAAACTGATCCGGAGCGCGCAACGCATTACGTTGCAACAGCAAATACAGCTTGCCGCGCAAACGTAAGTACCACGGACGTTTGCCGAGGATCAGTGATTCATGTGACATAAAGAAGGACGTTTCCATCATTCGACAACTTAACCCTTCCAGACCACAGCGGTGGAAAACTTCTTCTACGTTTGGCGTTTCCCGCCAGCCGTAACTTGCCACCACGCGCCAGAAAGTAGGCGACAGTTGTTCAATCTGTACCCGACGGACGTTATGGACATATGGCGCGTCTTCAGTACGCAGAGTTAACAGAATAACCCGCTCGTGCAATACCTTGTTATGTTTGAGGTTATGCATTAGAGCAAAGGGAATGACATTGATTGCGCGCGACATATACACCGCAGTTCCGGGCACACGAACAGGCGGTGATTTCTCCAGCGAAGCAATCATCGCCTCCAGAGAGTTACCATGTTCATGCATCCGCCGCAGCAGGCGGAAACGCTCACTCTTCCAGGTGGTCATCACGATAAACATCACCGTACCGAGGCTCAATGGCAACCAGCCACCGGAGAGCAGTTTATCGAGGTTAGCGGTAAACAGCGGGATATCAACACACAAGAAGGCAATCAGAATCAGCGCAACAAAATACTTATTCCAGTGCCAGTTCTGGCGCGCCACGGTAGTTGAAAGAATAGACGTCAGTACCATAGTTCCGGTAACTGCAATCCCATATGCCGCCGCCAGGTTACTGGAGTGCTCAAAGCTGACTATCACAATCACGACTGCGACATAAAGCATCCAGTTCACAAATGGAATGTAGATTTGCCCCGATTCCATTTCAGAAGTGTGAATAATGCGCATCGGAGACAAATAGCCCAGACGTACCGCCTGACGCGTCAATGAGAAGACACCAGAGATAACCGCCTGCGAGGCAATTACCGTTGCCAGTGCGGCGATGATCAGCAGCGGGATCAGCGCCCAGTCCGGTGCCAACAGAAAAAACGGGTTTTTAATCGCTTCCGGGTTCTTTAACAGCAGCGCCCCCTGACCGAAGTAGTTAAGGGTTAAAGAAGGCAGTACGACGGTAAACCATGCCAGGCGAATCGGGAACTTACCAAAGTGCCCCATATCAGCGTACAGCGCCTCAACACCGGTAATCGACAGAACCACCGCGCCTAACGCAATAAAGGAAACGGTTTTATATTCAAGGAAGAAATGCACCGCCCACATTGGGTTTAAGGCATGCAACACTTCTGGATTGGCAATAATGCTACGTAACCCAAGAGCTGCCAGAATCAAAAACCAGGTCAGCATAATCGGCGCAAAAAGCTTACCGACCATAGCAGTGCCATGTTTTTGAATCATAAACAGTAACGTGAGAACGATGATTGAGAGGGGAACAATCCAGGTGTCCAGTTGTGGGGCGACGATTTCCAGACCTTCGATGGCAGACATTACCGAAATGGCGGGTGTTATGACAACTTCACCATAGAAAAAGCTGCCGCCTATTAGCCCCATAATCACCAGAATTGAGGTCGTTCGCGCCGACGTATTGCGCCCGGCAAGCGACATCAGCGTCAGAATTCCCCCTTCACCGGCGTTATCTGCACGCATCACGAAGGTGAGATATTTTATGGAAACCACAAAGATTAGCAGCCAGAAGATCAGCGATAAAAAGCCAAACACGGCATCGCGTTCAACGCCAAAACCAAACTGGCCGGACAAACATTCACGAAGCGTATATAACGGGCTGGTACCAATATCGCCGTAGACAACTCCAATCGCCGCGAGGGTAATCGCGGGCAACGATTGCTTATTATCAGTGCTCATAGACTAGTCTTTCGTTGAAATATGAAATGTGTGCGTAGTCCCTTGGCCCACAAAAAAGCGTTCAGTATGCACGATTAACGGCAAAATCGTACTCCTAAATGCGGTCACATTAACCTGGCTCAAAGAAAAATAGCCCTCCTTTGAGACTATTTTTGCCACCATCAAGAAACGTCTATACTCGCAGTTTACGCAGAACTTTTGACGAAAGGACGCCACTTCATTATGGCTCACCCTCATTTATTAGCGGAAAGAATTTCCCGCCTGAGCAGTTCGCTGGAAAAGGGGCTTTATGAACGTAGCCACGCCATCCGCCTGTGTTTGTTAGCGGCATTAAGCGGCGAAAGCGTATTCCTGCTCGGCCCGCCAGGTATTGCCAAAAGTCTGATTGCCCGGCGTTTAAAATTCGCCTTTCAGAATGCTCGCGCGTTTGAATATCTGATGACCCGCTTCTCCACCCCGGAAGAAGTTTTTGGCCCGCTTTCCATTCAGGCGCTAAAAGATGAAGGCCGCTATGAGCGTTTAACCACCGGTTACCTGCCGGAAGCAGAAATCGTCTTTCTTGATGAGATCTGGAAAGCCGGGCCAGCGATTCTTAATACCCTACTGACCGCTATTAATGAACGCCACTTCCGCAACGGTGCACATGTCGAAAAAATTCCTATGCGCCTGCTGGTGGCGGCCTCCAACGAACTGCCGGAAGCAGACAGTAGCCTGGAAGCGTTATATGACCGTATGCTGATTCGTCTGTGGTTAGATAAAGTGCAGGATAAAGCGAATTTCCGCTCCATGTTGACCAGCCAACAGGATGAAAATGACAATCCCGTTCCTCCCTCTCTACAGGTTACAGATGAGGAATATGAACGTTGGCAGAAAGAGATTAGTGAAATTACGCTGCCCGATCATGTATTTGAGCTGATTTTTATGCTGCGCCAACAACTGGATAAATTGCCGGATGCCCCCTATATTTCCGATCGCCGCTGGAAAAAAGCAATCCGTTTACTGCAGGCCAGCGCCTTTTTTAGCGGTCGCAATGCGGTAGCCCCGATTGATCTGATCTTGCTGAAAGATTGCCTGTGGTATGACGCGCAAAGCCTGAATTTGATTCAACAACAAATTGATGTATTGATGACCGGTCACGCATGGCAACAGCAAGGGATGTTGACTCGCCTGGGCGCGATTGTGCAGCGTCGCCTGCAACTTCAGCAACAACAAAGCGATAAAACGGCTTTTACCGTGATTCGTCAGGGCGGTATGTTCAGCCGTCGCCCACAATATCAACTTCCAGCCAACGTTACCGCTTCCACGTTGACCCTGCTGCTGCAAAAACCATTAAAACTGCATGATATGGAAGTGGTTCATATCGCTTTTGAGCGTAGCGCACTGGAACAGTGGCTGAACAAAGGCGGTGAAATTCGCGGCAAATTAAATGGTATTGGTTTTGCCCAGAAGCTGAATATGGAAGTTGATAGCGCCCAACATCTTGTTGTCCGTGATGTCAGTTTGCAGGGTACGACACTGGCTCTCCCCGGCACATCTGCAGAAGGCCTGCCTGGCGAAATAAAACAACAACTGGAAGAGCTTGAAAGTGACTGGCGTAAACAACAAGTTTTATTCAGCGAACAGCAAAAATGTCTGTTTATCCATAGCGACTGGTTAGGTCGCATTGAAGCCAGCCTACAGGATGTCGGTGCCCAGATTCGCCAGGCGCAACAATGCTAACACTGGATACGCTTAATGTAATGCTGGCCGTCAGCGAAGAGGGATTGATCGAAGAGATGATCATCACGCTGTTGGCCTCGCCACAACTGGCTGTTTTCTTTGAAAAATTCCCACGCCTGAAGGCGGCAATCACTGATGATATTCCCCGCTGGCGTGAGGCGCTGCGCAGTCGGCTGAAAGATGCACGCGTCCCACAGGAACTCACTGAAGAGGTCATGTGCTATCAGCAAAGCCAACTTCTCTCCACACCGCAATTTATTGTGCAGTTACCGCAGATCCTGGACTTACTGCATCGACTAAATTCCCCATGGGCCGAACAAGCCCGGCAGTTGGTTGATGCCAACAGCACGATCACCCCAGCATTACACACGCTTTTTCTCCAACGTTGGCGCTTAAGTCTGATCGTGCAAGCGACGACGTTAAATCAACAATTATTAGAAGAAGAACGTGAACAACTGTTGAGCGAGGTTCAGGAACGCATGACGTTAAGCGGTCAACTTGAACCTGTTCTGGCGGAAAACAACACCGCAGCCGGTCGCCTGTGGGATATGAGCGCCGGTCAGCTCAAACGCGGCGACTATCAGTTAATTGTGAAATATGGTGAATTTCTTAACGAGCAGCCGGAGCTGAAACGTCTGGCAGAACAGTTAGGGCGTTCACGGGAAGCAAAATCGATCCCCCGCAACGATGCGCAGATGGAAACCTTCCGCACAATGGTACGCGAACCAGCGACCGTTCCTGAGCAGGTTGATGGCTTGCAGCAAAGCGATGATATTTTACGCCTTCTGCCGCCGGAACTGGCGACTCTGGGCATTACTGAACTGGAGTATGAATTTTACCGTCGGCTGGTGGAAAAACAGTTGCTCACTTATCGCCTGCACGGTGAATCATGGCGTGAAAAAGTTATCGAACGTCCGGTCGTCCATAAAGATTATGACGAACAGCCGCGCGGGCCGTTTATTGTCTGCGTAGATACATCTGGCTCAATGGGCGGCTTTAATGAACAGTGCGCGAAAGCGTTCTGTCTGGCCTTGATGCGCATTGCCCTCGCTGAAAATAGGCGCTGCTTTATTATGTTATTTTCCACCGAGATCGTCCGTTATGAGCTTTCAGGCCCACAAGGCATCGAGCAAGCGATCCGTTTTTTAAGCCAGCAGTTTCGTGGCGGCACCGATCTTGCCAGTTGTTTTCGCGCCATTATGGAGCGCTTGCAAAGCCGGGAATGGTTTGACGCCGATGCGGTGGTGATTTCTGATTTTATCGCCCAACGGTTGCCTGACGACGTGACGAGTAAAGTAAAAGAGTTGCAGCGGGTACATCAGCATCGCTTTCATGCCGTGGCGATGTCGGCGCACGGCAAACCCGGCATCATGCGCATTTTCGATCATATCTGGCGCTTTGATACCGGGATGCGTAGCCGCCTGCTCAGACGCTGGCGGCGATAAGTCATTACAACAGAGAAGAGACGCTCTCGCGAACGGCCGCAGGCCATACGCCGCACTGAACCTGCCCAATATGTGGCAGTTGCAGCAACAACATGGTTAAACGAGACTGACCGATACCGCCGCCGATAGTCTGTGGCATTTCGCCGCGCAGCAGCGCCTGATGCCACTCCAGTTGCAGACGATCTTCATCACCGGTCAGCGCCAGTTGATGTTTCAACGTCTCGGCATCCACACGGATACCCATTGAAGAAAGCTCAAACGCATCTTCCAGTACGGGGTTCCACACCAGAATATCGCCGTTCAACCCCGCATATCCAAGCTCTGAAGGAGTACTCCAGTCATCATAATCCGGTGCGCGCACGTCGTGGCGGTGGCCATCGCTTAACTTGCCGCCAATTCCGACGAGGAATACCGCGCCAAGATCTTTCGCAATCGCCCGCTCACGCCCTTTGGCATCAAGATCCGGATAACGGGACAGTAATTCCTGACTATGTACAAAGTGGATCTGATCCGGCAGGAACGGTGCCAGGCCAAACTCTTTGCTAACTGCGGCTTCGGTCGCTTTAATTCCCGCCCAGATCGCCTCTACCGTGCTTTTCAGAGTGGAGAATTGGCGCTCACCGTCGCCCATTACGCGTTCCCAATCCCACTGATCAACATAGACCGAGTGCAACGGGGAAAGACGGTCTTCATCGGGGCGAAGGGCTTTCATGTGCGTGTAAAGCCCTTCGCCCACGCTGAAGTCGTGTTGCCCTAATGTCTGACGTTTCCACTTCGCCAGTGAATGAACCACTTCGAACTGGGCGTCAGGCAGCGCTTTCACTTTTACCTGCACCGCTTTTTCACAGCCCGACAAGTTATCCTGCGTGCCATCCCCCACACGGCTAAGGATTGGCGCCTGGACTTCAATCAGCCCTAAGCGTTCTTCCAGTTGACGAGAAAAGTGAGATTTCACGAAGCTAATTTGACGTTGTTTGGCAATGTAAGCGGTTTTCATTTTTTATACTCCTGCGTCCTGTTGCTTATGATTAAGCAACAAAAACCGGCACACATGCAATAATCATTCAATAAAAAGCCTTGCTTACTTTTGATTCATTAAAAATTAAGGCTAAAATAGACTGAATCATTAATATTCATAAGAAAAATCTATGGAAAATTATCAAATCGACAATCTGGACCGCGGCATTCTGGAAGCATTAATGGGCAATGCGCGTACCGCTTACGCCGAACTGGCGAAACAATTTGGCGTCAGTCCGGGAACGATCCACGTTCGCGTAGAGAAAATGAAGCAGGCAGGGATTATTACTGGTGCTCGGATTGATGTTAGCCCGAAACAGCTCGGTTATGACGTAGGCTGCTTTATCGGCATTATATTGAAGAGCGCCAAAGACTATCCTTCCGCGCTGGCAAAACTGGAAAGCCTTGATGAAGTAACTGAAGCCTATTACACCACCGGCCACTACAGCATCTTTATTAAGGTAATGTGCCGCTCGATCGACGCTCTCCAGCATGTACTTATCAACAAGATCCAAACAATTGATGAAATTCAGTCCACTGAAACTCTGATCGTACTGCAGAACCCGATCATGCGTACTATCAAGCCATGATCGACTTTTTTAATCCCATACTTTTCCACAGGTAGATCCCAAAGCGTTCACAGCGTACAATACGCCACTCTTAAAAAAGGTGGCGGTTTATGGCAGATATTACTCTTATCAGCGGCAGCACCCTCGGTGGTGCCGAATATGTGGCAGAACACCTGGCTGAAAAGCTGGAAGAGGCAGGTTTTACCACCGAAACGCTGCACGGCCCGTTGTTAGAAGAGTTATCTACCTCTGGGATCTGGCTGGTTATCAGTTCTACCCACGGTGCCGGAGACATTCCGGACAACCTCTCTCCTTTCTATGAAGCATTGCTGGAACAAAAAACCGATCTTTCTGCGGTACGCTTTGGCGCAATCGGCATTGGTAGTCGTGAATACGACACTTTTTGTGGTGCTATCGATAAACTCGATGCTGAACTCAAAAATTCCGGTGCGAAACAGATTGGCGAAACACTGAAGATCAACATCCTTGATCATGACATTCCGGAAGATCCGGCAGAAGAATGGCTGGGATCGTGGGTTAATTTACTCAAATAACTATACAGATCGTGCGATCTACTGTGGATAACTCTGGTAGGAAGCTTGGATCAACCGGTAGTTATCCAAAGAACAACTGTTGTTCAGTTTTTGAGTTGTGTATAACTCCTCATTCTGATCCCAGCTTATACTGACCAGGATCACCGATCATTCACAGCTAATGATCCTCAGCAGGTCATTGATCTTAAAAGCCAGATCCTTGTTATCCACAGACCAGGTCGATCCTAATAAGAGATCACAATAGAACAGATCTCTAAATAAAAAGATCTTCTTTTTAATACTCAGGATCCCAGGTCTTTCTCAAGCCGTCAAAGTTGAGTAGAATCCACGGCCCGGGCTTCAATCCATTTTCATACCGCGTTATGCGAGGCAATCACCATGTTTTATCCGGATCCTTTTGACGTCATCATCATTGGCGGGGGTCATGCAGGCACCGAGGCAGCGATGGCCGCGGCGCGTATGGGTCAACAGACTCTGCTTTTGACACACAATATCGACACTCTGGGGCAGATGAGCTGCAACCCGGCGATCGGCGGTATTGGGAAGGGACATCTGGTAAAAGAAGTGGATGCACTCGGCGGTCTGATGGCAAAAGCGATCGACCATGCAGGTATTCAGTTTAGGATACTAAACGCCAGCAAGGGGCCAGCGGTTCGGGCTACCCGGGCACAGGCGGATCGCGTGCTCTATCGTCAAGCGGTACGTACTGCTTTGGAGAATCAACCGAACCTGATGATCTTCCAGCAGGCGGTTGAAGATCTTATTGTCGAAAACGATCGCGTGGTCGGCGCTGTTACCCAAATGGGCCTGAAATTCCGTGCCAAAGCTGTCGTTCTTACTGTCGGGACTTTCCTTGACGGTAAGATTCATATCGGTCTGGATAATTACAGCGGTGGTCGTGCTGGCGATCCTCCATCCATTCCGCTCTCGCGCCGTTTACGTGAACTTCCGCTGCGTGTTGGTCGTCTGAAAACCGGGACACCGCCGCGTATTGATGCGCGTACCATCGACTTTAGCGTCCTTGCACAACAGCATGGCGATAACCCGATGCCGGTGTTCTCGTTTATGGGCAATGCGGCCCAGCATCCACAGCAGGTGCCGTGCTACATCACCCATACCAACGAAAAAACGCATGACGTGATCCGCAGTAACCTCGATCGCAGTCCGATGTATGCCGGAGTGATCGAAGGTGTCGGCCCACGCTACTGTCCGTCGATCGAAGACAAAGTCATGCGCTTTGCTGACAGAAACCAGCATCAGATCTTCCTTGAGCCAGAAGGGTTAACGTCTAACGAAATTTATCCGAACGGTATCTCCACCAGCCTGCCGTTCGATGTGCAGATGCAAATCGTCCGCTCCATGCAGGGGATGGAAAACGCGAAGATCGTGCGTCCGGGTTATGCCATTGAATATGACTTCTTCGATCCGCGTGACCTGAAACCTACGCTGGAGAGCAAGTTTATCCAGGGGCTGTTCTTTGCCGGTCAAATTAATGGCACTACAGGTTACGAAGAAGCGGCGGCGCAAGGTTTGCTGGCCGGTCTTAACGCCGCTCGCCTGTCTGCAGACAAAGAAGGCTGGGCACCGGCGCGCTCCCAGGCGTACCTCGGCGTACTGGTAGATGACCTCTGCACACTGGGTACTAAAGAACCGTATCGTATGTTTACCTCTCGTGCGGAATATCGTCTGATGCTGCGCGAAGATAACGCCGACCTGCGTCTGACTGAAATCGGACGTGAGCTGGGGCTGGTTGACGATGAACGTTGGGCGCGCTTTAACGAGAAACTCGAAAATATCGAGCGTGAGCGTCAGCGTCTGAAATCCACTTGGGTAACCCCGTCGGCGGAAGCTGCTGCCGAAGTGAATGCTCACCTGACTGCGCCGCTTTCCCGTGAAGCCAGTGGTGAAGATCTGTTGCGTCGTCCGGAAATGACCTATGAAAAATTAACCTCGCTGACGCCGTTTGCCCCTGCGTTGACAGACGAGCAGGCGGCGGAACAGGTTGAGATTCAGGTTAAATATGAGGGTTATATTGCGCGCCAACAGGATGAGATCGAAAAACAGCAGCGTAACGAGAACACACTGCTGCCTGCGACACTGGATTACCGCCAGGTATCCGGTCTGTCTAACGAAGTGATCGCTAAACTCAACGATCACAAACCGGCCTCTATTGGTCAGGCTTCGCGTATTTCTGGCGTCACGCCTGCGGCCATCTCCATTCTGCTGGTGTGGCTGAAAAAACAAGGTATGCTGCGTCGTAGCGCATAACGCATTAAAAATGCCTGGTAAGCACCCGCTTACCGGGCAACGCATCAAGAACAGGTAATCACCGTGCTCAACAAACTCTCTTCACTGCTGAAAGACGCAGGAATTTCGCTTACCGATCACCAGAAAAATCAGCTTATTGCCTACGTAAATATGCTGCATAAATGGAATAAGGCGTACAACCTGACTTCGGTCCGCGATCCTAATGAGATGCTGGTACGCCATATTCTCGACAGCATTGTCGTGGCACCGTATCTGCAAGGTGAACGTTTTATCGATGTCGGTACAGGACCGGGTCTGCCAGGTATTCCACTCTCTATTGTGCGTCCTGAGGCCCACTTCACGTTGCTGGATAGCCTCGGTAAACGCGTGCGCTTCCTTCGTCAGGTGCAACATGAGTTAAAACTGGAGAACATTGAGCCAGTACAGAGTAGGGTAGAAGAGTTTCCGTCAGAGCCACCGTTTGATGGTGTGATTAGCCGTGCTTTTGCCTCTCTGAACGATATGGTGAGCTGGTGCCATCATCTTCCTGGTGAACAAGGTCGTTTTTATGCGCTGAAAGGCCAAATGCCAGAAGATGAAATGGCCCTGCTACCAGCAGAATATCAGGTTGAATCAGTGGTTAAACTTCAGGTTCCGGCTCTGGATGGCGAACGTCATCTGGTGGTGATTAAAGCAAATAAAATTTAATTTTTATCAAAAAAATCATAAAAAATTAATCGGTTTGACTGTTAACAACAACCGGGTTTTTTACTGATATAACTGGTTACATTTAACGCCACGTTCACGATTTTGATTCAATACTGTAACGTGGCTTTTTTTGATAAGCAGAAAATAAGTCATTAGTGAAAATATCAGCCGGCTAAAAATCGGCGCTAAGAAGCATAACTTGCTGTTAAAATATTATTAAGAATGTCAATGGCTGGTTTTTGTTATGTAAATGTCATTTATGAAAACAGTATCTGTTTTTAGACTGAAATATCAGAAGCTTGCAATGGCATCATTTGCCAAGTAAATAAATATGCTGTGCGCGAACATGCGCGATATGTGATCTGAAGCACGCTTTATCACCAGTGTTTACGCGTTATTTACAGTTTTTCATGATCCGACATGGTTAGCAGAAAAGTCGCAATTGTATGCACTGGAAAAATATTTAAACATTTATTCACCTTTTGGCTACTTATTGTTTGAAATCACGGGGGCGCACCGTATAATTTGACCGCTTTTTGATGCTTGACTCTAAGCCTTAAAGAAAGTTTTATACGACACGCGGCATACCTCGAAGGGAGCAGGAGTGAAAAACGTGATGTCTGTGTCGCTCTTGAGTCGAAACGTTGCTCGGAAGCTTCTGCTCGTTCAGTTACTGGTGGTGATAGCAAGTGGATTGCTGTTCAGCCTCAAAGACCCCTTCTGGGGCGTCTCTGCGTTAAGCGGGGGCCTGGCAGTCTTTCTGCCTAACGTTTTGTTTATGATATTTGCCTGGCGTCACCAGGCGCATACACCAGCGAAAGGCCGGGTAGCCTGGACATTCGCTTTAGGCGAAGCTTTCAAAGTTCTGGCAATGTTGGTGTTACTGGTGGTGGCGTTGGCGGTTTTAAAGGCGGTATTCTTGCCGCTGATCGTTACGTGGGTTTTGGTGCTGGTGGTTCAGATACTGGCGCCGGCTGTAATTAACAACAAAGGGTAAAAGGCATCATGGCTTCAGAAAATATGACGCCGCAGGATTACATAGGACACCACCTGAATAACCTTCAGCTGGACCTGCGTACATTCTCGCTGGTGGATCCGCATAACCCCCCAGCCACCTTCTGGACAATTAATATTGACTCCATGTTCTTCTCGGTGGTGCTGGGTCTGTTGTTCCTGGTTTTATTCCGTAGCGTAGCCAAAAAGGCAACCAGCGGCGTACCAGGTAAGTTTCAGACCGCGATTGAGCTGGTAATCGGCTTTGTTAATGGTAGCGTGAAAGACATGTACCATGGCAAAAGTAAGCTGATTGCTCCGCTGGCCCTGACGATTTTTGTCTGGGTGTTCCTGATGAACCTGATGGACTTACTGCCTATCGATCTGCTGCCGTACATTGCTGAACATGTACTGGGGCTGCCTGCTCTGCGTGTGGTTCCGTCTGCTGACGTGAACGTAACGCTGTCTATGGCACTGGGCGTATTTATCCTGATTCTGTTCTACAGCATCAAAATGAAAGGCATCGGCGGCTTCACGAAAGAGTTGACGCTGCAGCCGTTCAATCACTGGGCGTTCATTCCTGTCAACTTAATCCTTGAAGGGGTAAGCCTGCTGTCCAAACCTGTTTCACTCGGTTTGCGACTGTTCGGTAACATGTACGCGGGTGAGCTGATTTTCATTCTGATTGCTGGTCTGTTGCCGTGGTGGTCACAGTGGATCCTGAATGTGCCGTGGGCCATTTTCCACATCCTGATTATTACGCTGCAAGCCTTCATCTTCATGGTTCTGACGATCGTCTATCTGTCGATGGCGTCTGAAGAACATTAATTTACCAACACTACTACGTTTTAACTGAAACAAACTGGAGACTGTCATGGAAAACCTGAATATGGATCTGCTGTACATGGCTGCCGCTGTGATGATGGGTCTGGCGGCAATCGGTGCTGCGATCGGTATCGGCATCCTCGGGGGTAAATTCCTGGAAGGCGCAGCGCGTCAACCGGATCTGATTCCACTGCTGCGTACTCAGTTCTTTATCGTTATGGGTCTGGTGGATGCTATCCCGATGATCGCTGTAGGTCTGGGTCTGTACGTGATGTTCGCTGTCGCGTAGTAAGCGTTGCTTTTATTTAAAGAGCAATATCAGAACGTTAACTAAATAGAGGCATTGTGCTGTGAATCTTAACGCAACAATCCTCGGCCAGGCCATCGCGTTTGTCCTGTTCGTTCTGTTCTGCATGAAGTACGTATGGCCGCCATTAATGGCTGCCATCGAAAAACGTCAAAAAGAAATTGCTGACGGTCTTGCTTCCGCAGAACGAGCACACAAGGACCTTGACCTTGCAAAGGCCAGCGCGACCGACCAGCTGAAAAAAGCGAAAGCGGAAGCCCAGGTAATCATCGAGCAGGCGAACAAACGTCGCTCTCAGATTCTGGACGAAGCTAAAGCTGAGGCAGAACAGGAACGTACTAAAATCGTGGCTCAGGCGCAGGCGGAAATTGAAGCCGAGCGTAAACGTGCCCGTGAAGAGCTGCGTAAGCAAGTTGCTATCCTGGCTGTTGCTGGCGCCGAGAAGATCATCGAACGTTCCGTGGATGAAGCTGCTAACAGCGACATCGTGGATAAACTTGTCGCTGAACTGTAAGGAGGGAGGGGCTGATGTCTGAATTTATTACGGTAGCTCGCCCCTACGCCAAAGCAGCTTTTGACTTTGCCGTCGAACACCAAAGTGTAGAACGCTGGCAGGACATGCTGGCGTTTGCCGCCGAGGTAACCAAAAACGAACAGATGGCAGAGCTTCTGTCTGGTGCACTGGCACCAGAAACGCTCGCCGGGTCGTTTATCGCAGTTTGTGGTGAGCAACTGGACGAAAACGGTCAGAACCTGATTCGGGTTATGGCTGAAAATGGTCGTCTTAACGCGCTCCCGGATGTTCTGGAGCAGTTTATTCACCTGCGTGCTGTGAGTGAGGCTACCGTTGAGGTAGACGTCATTTCCGCTGCCGCGCTGAGTGAACAACAGCTCGCGAAAATTTCTGCTGCGATGGAAAAACGTCTGTCACGCAAAGTTAAGCTGAATTGCAAAATCGATAAGTCTGTAATGGCAGGCGTTATCATCCGAGCGGGTGATATGGTCATTGATGGCAGCGTACGCGGTCGTCTTGAGCGCCTTGCAGACGTCTTGCAGTCTTAAGGGGACTGGAGCATGCAACTGAATTCCACCGAAATCAGCGAACTGATCAAGCAGCGCATTGCTCAGTTCAATGTTGTGAGTGAAGCTCACAACGAAGGTACTATTGTTTCTGTAAGTGACGGTGTTATCCGCATCCACGGCCTGGCCGATTGTATGCAGGGTGAAATGATCTCCCTGCCGGGTAACCGTTACGCTATCGCACTGAACCTCGAGCGCGACTCTGTAGGTGCGGTTGTTATGGGGCCGTACGCTGACCTTGCCGAAGGCATGAAAGTTAAGTGTACTGGCCGTATCCTGGAAGTTCCGGTTGGCCGTGGCCTGCTGGGCCGTGTGGTTAACACTCTGGGTGCGCCAATCGACGGTAAAGGTCCGCTGGATCACGACGGCTTCTCTGCTGTAGAAGCTATCGCTCCGGGCGTTATCGAACGTCAGTCCGTAGATCAGCCGGTACAGACTGGTTATAAAGCTGTTGACTCCATGATCCCAATCGGTCGTGGTCAGCGTGAATTGATCATCGGTGACCGTCAGACCGGTAAAACCGCACTGGCTATCGATGCCATCATCAACCAGCGCGATTCCGGTATCAAATGTATCTATGTTGCTATCGGTCAGAAAGCGTCCACCATTTCTAACGTGGTACGTAAACTGGAAGAGCACGGCGCACTGGCTAACACCATCGTTGTGGTAGCAACCGCGTCTGAATCCGCTGCACTGCAATACCTAGCACCGTATGCGGGTTGCGCAATGGGCGAATACTTCCGTGACCGTGGTGAAGATGCGCTGATCATTTACGATGACCTGTCTAAACAGGCTGTTGCTTACCGTCAGATCTCCCTGCTGCTCCGTCGTCCGCCAGGACGTGAAGCATTCCCGGGTGACGTATTCTACCTCCACTCTCGTCTGCTGGAGCGTGCTGCGCGTGTTAACGCCGAATACGTTGAAGCTTTCACCAAAGGTGAAGTGAAAGGGAAAACCGGTTCTCTGACCGCGCTGCCGATTATCGAAACTCAGGCTGGTGACGTTTCTGCGTTCGTTCCGACCAACGTAATCTCTATTACCGATGGTCAGATCTTCCTGGAAACCAACCTGTTCAACGCCGGTATTCGTCCTGCGGTTAACCCGGGTATCTCCGTATCCCGTGTTGGTGGGGCAGCACAGACCAAGATCATGAAAAAACTGTCCGGTGGTATCCGTACCGCTCTGGCGCAGTATCGTGAACTGGCAGCGTTCTCTCAGTTTGCATCCGACCTTGACGATGCAACGCGTAAGCAGCTTGACCACGGTCAGAAAGTGACCGAACTGCTGAAACAGAAACAGTATGCGCCGATGTCCGTTGCGCAGCAGTCTCTGGTTCTGTTCGCAGCAGAACGTGGTTACCTGGCGGATGTTGAACTGTCGAAAATCGGCAGCTTCGAAGCCGCTCTGCTGGCTTACGTCGACCGTGATCACGCTCCGTTGATGCAAGAGATCAACCAGACCGGTGGCTACAACGACGAAATCGAAGGCAAGCTGAAAGGCATCCTCGATTCCTTCAAAGCAACCCAATCCTGGTAACGTCTGGCGGCTTGCCTTAGGGCAGGCCGCAAGGCATTGAGGAGAAGCTCATGGCCGGCGCAAAAGAGATACGTAGTAAGATCGCAAGCGTCCAGAACACGCAAAAGATCACTAAAGCGATGGAGATGGTCGCCGCTTCCAAAATGCGTAAATCGCAGGATCGCATGGCGGCCAGCCGTCCTTATGCAGAAACCATGCGCAAAGTGATTGGTCACCTTGCACACGGTAATCTGGAATATAAGCACCCATACCTGGAAGATCGCGACGTTAAACGCGTGGGCTACCTGGTGGTGTCGACCGACCGTGGTTTGTGCGGTGGTTTGAACATTAACCTGTTCAAAAAACTGCTGGCGGAAATGAAGACCTGGACCGACAAAGGCGTTCAATGCGACCTCGCAATGATCGGCTCGAAAGGTGTGTCGTTCTTCAACTCCGTGGGCGGCAATGTTGTTGCCCAGGTTACAGGTATGGGGGATAACCCTTCCCTGTCCGAACTGATCGGTCCGGTAAAAGTGATGTTGCAGGCCTACGACGAAGGCCGTCTGGACAAGCTTTACATTGTCAGCAACAAATTTATTAACACCATGTCTCAGGTTCCGACTATCAGCCAACTGCTGCCGTTACCGGCGTCAGATGATGATGATCTGAAACATAAATCCTGGGATTACCTGTACGAACCCGATCCGAAGGCGTTGCTGGATACCCTGCTGCGTCGTTATGTCGAATCTCAGGTTTATCAGGGCGTGGTTGAAAACCTGGCCAGCGAGCAGGCCGCCCGTATGGTGGCGATGAAAGCCGCGACCGACAATGGCGGCAGCCTGATTAAAGAGCTGCAGTTGGTATACAACAAAGCTCGTCAGGCCAGCATTACTCAGGAACTCACCGAGATCGTCTCGGGGGCCGCCGCGGTTTAAACAGGTTATTTCGTAGAGGATTTAAGATGGCTACTGGAAAGATTGTCCAGGTAATCGGCGCCGTAGTTGACGTCGAATTCCCTCAGGATGCCGTACCGCGCGTGTACGATGCTCTTGAGGTGCAAAATGGTAATGAGCGTCTGGTGCTGGAAGTTCAGCAGCAGCTCGGCGGCGGTATCGTGCGTACCATCGCAATGGGTTCCTCCGACGGTCTGCGTCGCGGTCTGGATGTAAAAGACCTCGAACACCCGATCGAAGTCCCTGTAGGTAAAGCGACTCTGGGCCGTATCATGAACGTACTGGGCGAACCGGTCGACATGAAAGGCGAGATCGGTGAAGAAGAGCGTTGGGCGATTCACCGCGCAGCACCTTCCTACGAAGAGCTGTCAAACTCTCAGGAACTGCTGGAAACCGGTATCAAAGTTATCGACCTGATGTGTCCGTTCGCGAAGGGCGGTAAAGTTGGTCTGTTCGGTGGTGCGGGTGTTGGTAAAACCGTAAACATGATGGAGCTTATTCGTAACATCGCGATCGAGCACTCCGGTTACTCTGTGTTTGCGGGCGTAGGTGAACGTACTCGTGAGGGTAACGACTTCTACCACGAAATGACCGACTCCAACGTTATCGATAAAGTATCCCTGGTGTATGGCCAGATGAACGAGCCGCCGGGAAACCGTCTGCGCGTTGCACTGACCGGCCTGACCATGGCGGAGAAATTCCGTGACGAAGGTCGTGACGTTCTGCTGTTCGTTGACAACATCTATCGTTACACCCTGGCCGGTACGGAAGTATCCGCACTGCTTGGCCGTATGCCTTCAGCGGTAGGTTATCAGCCGACCCTGGCGGAAGAGATGGGTGTTCTGCAGGAACGTATCACCTCCACCAAAACAGGTTCTATCACCTCCGTTCAGGCGGTATACGTACCTGCGGATGACTTGACTGACCCATCACCGGCCACCACCTTTGCGCACCTTGACGCAACCGTGGTACTGAGCCGTCAGATCGCGTCTCTGGGTATCTACCCGGCCGTTGACCCGCTGGACTCCACCAGCCGTCAGTTGGACCCGCTGGTAGTTGGTCAGGAACACTACGACACCGCGCGTGGCGTACAGTCCATCCTGCAACGTTATCAGGAACTGAAAGACATCATCGCCATCCTGGGTATGGATGAACTGTCTGAAGAAGATAAACTGGTGGTAGCGCGCGCTCGTAAGATCCAGCGCTTCCTGTCCCAGCCGTTCTTCGTGGCAGAAGTATTCACCGGTTCTCCGGGTAAATACGTCTCCCTGAAAGACACCATCCGTGGCTTTAAAGGCATCATGGAAGGCGAATACGATCACCTGCCGGAGCAGGCGTTCTACATGGTCGGTTCCATCGAAGAAGCTGTGGAAAAAGCCAAAAAACTTTAACGCCTTAATCGGAGGGTGATATGGCAATGACTTACCACCTGGACGTCGTCAGCGCAGAGCAACAAATGTTCTCTGGTCTGGTCGAGAAAATCCAGGTAACGGGTAGCGAAGGTGAACTGGGAATTTACCCGGGCCACGCACCGCTGCTCACCGCCATTAAGCCTGGTATGATTCGCATCGTGAAACAGCACGGTCACGAAGAGTTTATCTATCTGTCTGGCGGCATTCTTGAAGTGCAGCCTGGCAACGTGACCGTTCTGGCCGACACCGCAATTCGCGGCCAGGATCTCGACGAAGCGCGAGCCATGGAAGCGAAACGTAAGGCTGAAGAGCACATTAGCAGCTCTCACGGCGACGTAGATTACGCTCAGGCGTCTGCGGAACTGGCCAAAGCGATCGCGCAGTTGCGCGTTATCGAGTTGACTAAAAAAGCGATGTAACACCGGCTTGAAAAGCACAAAAGCCAGTCTGGAAACAGGCTGGCTTTTTTTTCGCGCGTCGCCGCGAGATTTGTTCTGCTATGTTTTTATATCCCGCAATTAAACCGTCTTTATAACTCAGCGAAATCCTTCGTTGGTTTTCTTGTTTATTCATTGAACGAAATAAGAGCAAAAACATCAGGCTGACGCTTAAATGAAGGTGATGCCTTACTTTTATGCAGACAAAAGGCGTGACGATGGTCGAAAATGGTGCTTTCGCCAGCGAGGATAATCCGTTATTGAACAATTTATCCTCTGTCCATTTCACGATGAAAAAAATGTAGTTTTTTCAAGGTGAAGCGGTTTAAATTCGTTCTCAAATTACAGTCAGGACGCGTATGTTGAATAATGCTATGAGCGTAGTGATCCTTGCCGCGGGCAAAGGCACTCGCATGTATTCCGATCTTCCGAAAGTGCTGCATACCCTTGCCGGGAAAGCGATGGTTCAGCATGTCATTGATGCTGCGAATGAATTAGGCGCAGCACACGTTCATCTGGTGTATGGTCACGGTGGCGATCTGCTTAAACAGGCGCTGAAAGATGACAACCTGAACTGGGTACTTCAGGCAGAGCAACTGGGTACTGGTCATGCGATGCAGCAGGCTGCGCCTTTCTTTGCCGATGATGAAGACATTTTAATGCTTTACGGCGACGTACCGCTGATCTCTGTCGAAACACTCCAGCGTCTGCGTGATGCTAAACCGCAGGGCGGCATTGGCCTGTTGACGGTGAAACTGGATGACCCGACCGGTTATGGTCGTATCACCCGTGAAAACGGCAAAGTTACTGGCATTGTTGAACATAAAGATGCCACCGATGAGCAGCGTCAGATTCAGGAAATCAACACCGGCATTCTGATCGCCAACGGCGCAGATATGAAACGCTGGCTGGCGAAGCTGACTAACAATAACGCTCAGGGCGAATACTACATCACCGATATTATTGCGCTGGCGTATCAGGAAGGGCGTGAAATCGTCGCTGTACATCCGCAACGCTTAAGCGAAGTTGAAGGCGTGAATAACCGCCTGCAACTCTCCCGTCTGGAGCGCGTTTATCAGTCCGAACAGGCTGAAAAACTGCTGTTGGCAGGGGTTATGCTACGCGATCCGGCCCGTTTTGATCTGCGCGGAACGCTTACTCACGGGCGTGATGTTGAAATTGATACTAACGTTATCATCGAGGGTAATGTTACTCTCGGCAATCGCGTGAAAATTGGCACTGGTTGCGTGATTAAAAACAGCGTGATTGGTGATGATTGCGAAATCAGCCCATATACAGTGGTGGAAGACGCGAATCTGGCAGCGGCCTGTACCATTGGCCCGTTTGCCCGTCTGCGCCCGGGGGCAGAGCTGCTTGAAGGCGCACACGTCGGTAACTTTGTTGAGATGAAAAAAGCGCGTCTGGGTAAAGGTTCAAAAGCCGGTCATCTGACTTATCTGGGCGATGCGGAAATCGGTGATAACGTTAACATCGGTGCAGGAACCATTACCTGCAACTATGATGGTGCGAATAAATTTAAAACCATTATTGGCGACGATGTGTTTGTCGGCTCTGACACCCAACTTGTTGCACCGGTAACGGTTGGTAAAGGCGCGACTATTGCTGCGGGTACTACCGTAACGCGCAATGTTGGCGAAAACGCTCTGGCAATTAGCCGCGTGCCGCAGTCGCAAAAAGAAGGTTGGCGTCGTCCAGTAAAGAAAAAGTAATTCTGGCCGGGTAATCCGGCCTCCTGGGATGAAGAGATAACATAATCTCCCGCCCGCAAGCAGTAACTATAAAAATAACCCCACTCTCTACAAGGCTCGGGGCGCCCGGAAAAACGGGCATACAGGTTGACCGACAACGATATCAATCGGAATTAAAAACTATGTGTGGAATTGTTGGCGCGATCGCGCAACGTGATGTAGCTGAAATCCTTCTTGAAGGTTTACGTCGTCTGGAATACCGCGGTTATGACTCTGCTGGCCTGGCAGTAGTCGATGCGGACGGTAATATGACCCGTCTGCGTCGTCTCGGTAAAGTGCAAATGCTGGCCCAGGCAGCGGAAGAACATCCTCTGCATGGCGGAACGGGTATTGCTCATACCCGTTGGGCGACCCACGGTGAACCTTCAGAAGTGAATGCGCATCCGCATGTTTCTGAACACATTGTGGTGGTGCATAACGGCATCATCGAAAACCATGAACCACTGCGTGAAGAGTTAAAAGCGCGTGGCTATACCTTCGTTTCTGAAACCGACACCGAAGTGATTGCGCATTTGGTTAACTGGGAACTGAAACAGGGCGGCACCCTGCGTGAAGCTGTTCTGCGTGCTATCCCGCAACTGCGTGGCGCTTACGGTACGGTAATTATGGATACCCGTCACCCGGATACCCTGCTGGCGGCTCGTTCCGGTAGTCCGCTGGTTATCGGCCTTGGCATGGGCGAAAACTTTATCGCTTCTGACCAACTGGCACTGCTGCCGGTGACCCGTCGCTTTATCTTCCTTGAAGAGGGTGATATTGCGGAAATCACTCGCCGTTCAGTAAACATCTTCGATAAATCTGGCGCGGAAGTTAAACGCCAGGATATCGAATCCAATCTGCAATATGATGCGGGCGATAAAGGCATTTACCGTCATTACATGCAGAAAGAGATCTACGAACAGCCGAACGCGATCAAAAACACTCTTGCCGGGCGTATCAGCCACGGTCAGGTGGATCTAAGTGAACTGGGGCCGAACGCAGATGAACTGCTGTCGAAGGTTGAGCATATTCAGATCCTCGCCTGTGGTACTTCGTACAATTCAGGTATGGTTTCCCGTTACTGGTTTGAATCGCTGGCTGGTATTCCGTGCGACGTCGAAATCGCCTCTGAATTCCGCTATCGCAAATCTGCTGTTCGCCGTAACAGTCTGATGATCACCCTGTCGCAGTCGGGAGAAACCGCGGATACACTGGCTGGCCTGCGCCTGTCGAAAGAGCTGGGATATCTCGGCTCGCTGGCGATCTGTAACGTTGCAGGCTCTTCTCTGGTTCGTGAATCCGATTTGGCGCTGATGACCAACGCAGGTACTGAAATTGGCGTGGCGTCCACCAAAGCATTCACCACTCAGTTAACTGTGCTGTTGATGCTGGTGGCAAAACTGTCCCGCCTGAAAGGCCTGGATGCCTCCATTGAACATGACATCGTGCATGGTCTGCAGGCGCTGCCGAGCCGTATCGAGCAGATGCTGTCTCAGGACAAACGTATTGAAGCTCTGGCGGAAGATTTCTCTGATAAACACCACGCGTTGTTCCTGGGCCGTGGCGATCAGTACCCCATCGCGCTGGAAGGCGCATTGAAGCTGAAAGAGATCTCCTACATTCACGCCGAAGCCTATGCTGCGGGCGAACTGAAACACGGCCCGCTGGCGCTGATTGACGCTGATATGCCGGTTATCGTCGTTGCACCGAACAACGAACTGCTGGAAAAACTAAAATCCAACATCGAAGAAGTTCGTGCGCGTGGCGGTCAGTTGTACGTCTTTGCCGATCAGGATGCAGGATTTGTGAGCAGCGATAACATGCACATCATCGAGATGCCGCATGTGGAAGAAGTGATTGCTCCGATCTTCTATACCGTTCCGCTGCAACTATTGGCGTACCACGTCGCGCTGATCAAAGGCACCGACGTTGACCAGCCGCGTAACCTGGCAAAATCGGTTACGGTTGAGTAATACACAGATGCCCTGCTTTCGCAGGGCATTTTTTCCTGTTATGTTTTTAATCAAACATCCAGCCCACGTCATGTGACAAATCGTCATCTTCGGCTATTTTTTCACTGTCACAGAGTGAAAATTTTCTGTTATCTCTTCTTTATTAATATTTGTAACATACTGAATTTAAATGGTTATTTAAATAAGAGTGAAGGCTTTCTTTCTCTGTCATAAAACTGTCATAAACCTTACATATAACTGTCACCTGTTTGTCCTATTTTGCTTCTTGTAGCCAACAAACAATGCTTTATGAATCCTCCCAGGAGACATTATGAAAGTTATGCGTACCACCGTCGCAACTGTTGTCGCCGCGACCTTATCGATGAGTGCTTTCTCTGTGTTTGCAGAAGCAAGCCTGACAGGTGCAGGTGCAACCTTCCCTGCGCCGGTGTATGCCAAATGGGCTGACACTTACCAGAAAGAAACCGGTAATAAAGTTAACTACCAGGGGATTGGTTCTTCTGGTGGCGTAAAACAGATTATCGCTAACACCGTTGATTTCGGTGCTTCTGACGCACCGCTGTCTGACGAAAAACTGGCTCAGGAAGGACTGTTCCAATTTCCGACCGTGATTGGCGGCGTCGTGCTGGCAGTTAACCTGCCGGGTCTTAAATCTGGCGAATTGGTGCTGGATGGTAAAACCCTCGGTGACATCTACCTGGGCAAAATTAAAAAGTGGGATGACGAAGCGATCGTCAAACTGAATCCGGGTCTGAAACTGCCTTCACAGAACATCGCCGTGGTGCGCCGCGCAGATGGCTCCGGGACTTCTTTCGTTTTCACCAGCTACCTGGCGAAAGTAAATGAAGAGTGGAAAAACAGCGTTGGTACTGGCTCTACCGTAAAATGGCCGATCGGTCTTGGTGGTAAAGGTAACGACGGTATTGCCGCATTTGTTCAGCGTCTGCCGGGGGCAATTGGCTACGTTGAATATGCTTACGCGAAGCAAAACAACCTCGCCTACACCAAACTGATCTCCGCTGATGGTAAACCTGTTGCGCCGACCGAAGAGAACTTCGCAAATGCGGCAAAAGGCGCAGACTGGAGCAAAACATTCGCTCAGGATCTGACCAACCAGAAAGGCGAAGATGCGTGGCCGATCACCTCTACCACGTTCATTCTGGTTCACAAAGATCAGAAGAAACCAGAGCAAGGTGCAGAAGTGCTGAAGTTCTTCGACTGGGCATACAAAACCGGAGCTAAACAGGCCAACGACCTGGATTACGCCAGCCTGCCGGATAGCGTAGTTGAACAGGTTCGCGCTGCGTGGAAGACCAATATTAAAGACAGTAGCGGTAAGCCGCTGTACTAATAAAACTCCAGGCCGGATAAGGCGTTTTACACCGTATCCGGCATTACAAAATGACTTTGTAAACGCGTTTAACTGAAGAGTAACTTATGGCTGCAACCAAGCCTGCTTTTAACCCACCGGGTAAAAAGGGCGACATAATTTTCAGCGTGCTGGTAAAACTGGCGGCGCTGATTGTGCTATTGATGTTGGGTGGCATTATTGTCTCTCTGATCATCTCCTCCTGGCCGAGCATTCAGAAATTTGGTCTGGCTTTCCTGTGGACCAAAGAGTGGGATGCGCCGAACGATATTTACGGGGCGCTGGTGCCGATCTACGGTACGCTGGTGACTTCGTTTATCGCGCTGCTGATCGCCGTCCCGGTGAGTTTCGGGATTGCCCTGTTCCTGACAGAGCTTGCGCCAGGCTGGCTGAAGCGCCCGCTGGGTATCGCCATTGAACTGCTGGCAGCCATTCCAAGTATCGTTTACGGCATGTGGGGGCTGTTTATTTTTGCACCGCTGTTTGCCGTCTACTTCCAGGAACCAGTCGGCAATATCATGTCGAATATCCCGATTGTTGGCTCGCTGTTCTCCGGCCCGGCATTTGGTATCGGTATCCTCGCGGCGGGCGTGATCCTCGCCATTATGATCATTCCGTACATTGCGGCGGTAATGCGCGATGTCTTCGAACAAACCCCGGTGATGATGAAAGAGTCAGCCTACGGTATCGGCTGCACCACCTGGGAAGTTATCTGGCGTATCGTTCTTCCGTTCACCAAAAATGGTGTGATCGGCGGCATTATGCTGGGTCTGGGGCGCGCGCTCGGTGAAACGATGGCGGTGACCTTTATCATCGGTAACACCTACCAGCTCGACAGCGCCTCGCTGTATATGCCAGGTAACAGTATTACTTCCGCGTTGGCGAACGAATTTGCGGAAGCAGAATCCGGTCTGCACGTGGCTGCACTGATGGAACTCGGCCTGATCCTGTTTGTGATTACCTTCATCGTCCTGGCCGCATCGAAGTTTATGATTATGCGCCTGGCTAAGAATGAGGGGGCACGCTAATGGCTATGGTTGAAACACAAACTACCGCGGCGCTGGCAGAATCCCGCCGCAAAATGCAGGCGCGTCGCCGCCTCAAAAACCGTATTGCGCTGACGCTCTCAATGGCGACGATGGCTTTCGGTCTGTTCTGGCTGATCTGGATTTTAATGTCCACCATCACCCGCGGTATCGACGGTATGTCTCTGGCGCTGTTCACCGAAATGACGCCGCCGCCAAATACAGAAGGTGGTGGCCTGGCGAACGCCCTGGCGGGTAGCGGCCTGTTAATTTTGTGGGCCACGGTATTCGGTACGCCGCTGGGGATTATGGCGGGGATTTATCTGGCGGAATATGGACGTAAATCCTGGCTGGCTGAAGTTATTCGCTTCATTAACGACATTCTGCTCTCCGCGCCGTCGATTGTTGTTGGTCTGTTTGTTTATACCATCGTGGTGGCTCAGATGGAGCACTTCTCCGGTTGGGCTGGCGTGATTGCCCTGGCACTGTTGCAGGTGCCGATTGTTATCCGCACCACCGAGAACATGCTGAAACTGGTGCCGGACAGCCTGCGTGAAGCGGCTTATGCGCTGGGGACGCCGAAGTGGAAGATGATCTCCGCGATTACTCTGAAAGCGTCGGTCTCCGGGATTATGACCGGTATTCTGCTGGCGATTGCTCGTATTGCGGGTGAAACCGCGCCGCTGCTGTTTACCGCGCTCTCCAACCAGTTCTGGAGCACGGACATGATGCAGCCGATCGCTAACCTGCCGGTAACGATCTTTAAGTTCGCGATGAGCCCGTTTGCGGAATGGCAGCAACTGGCCTGGGCTGGTGTGTTGATCATTACCCTGTGCGTACTGCTGCTGAACATTCTGGCGCGCGTTGTTTTTGCCAAGAATAAACACGGTTAACACTTTGCCGGATGCGGCGTGAACGCCTTATCCGGCCTACGGTAAGCCTGATTAGCGAAGTGCATCAGGCACGATGAGGAAAAGATTGCAATGAGTATGGTTGAAACTGCCCCGAGTAAAATTCAGGTTCGTAATTTGAACTTCTACTACGGCAAATTCCATGCCCTGAAAAACATCAACCTGGATATCGCTAAAAACCAGGTTACGGCGTTTATCGGGCCGTCTGGCTGCGGTAAATCGACGCTGCTGCGTACCTTCAACAAAATGTTTGAACTGTATCCGGAGCAGCGTGCGGAAGGTGAAATTCTGCTTGATGGCGACAACATCCTGACCAACACTCAGGATATCGCCCTGCTGCGTGCGAAAGTGGGCATGGTGTTCCAGAAACCGACGCCGTTCCCGATGTCCATTTACGACAACATTGCCTTTGGTGTCCGTCTGTTTGAGAAACTCTCCCGTGCCGACATGGACGAGCGTGTACAGTGGGCATTGACCAAGGCCGCATTGTGGAACGAAACCAAAGATAAATTACACCAGAGTGGTTACTCTCTCTCTGGTGGTCAGCAACAACGTCTGTGCATTGCGCGTGGTATCGCTATTCGCCCGGAGGTGTTGTTGCTCGATGAACCGTGTTCGGCACTCGACCCTATCTCCACCGGGCGTATTGAAGAGCTGATCACCGAATTGAAGCAGGATTACACCGTAGTGATCGTAACTCACAACATGCAGCAGGCTGCGCGTTGTTCTGACCACACGGCGTTTATGTACCTGGGCGAATTGATTGAGTTCAGCAACACGGACGATCTGTTCACCAAGCCAGCGAAGAAACAAACAGAAGACTACATCACCGGTCGTTACGGTTGATTCAGGAGTGCGTTATGGACAGTCTCAATCTTAATAAACATATTTCCGGCCAGTTCAACGCCGAACTGGAAAGCATCCGCACGCAGGTGATGACCATGGGCGGGATGGTGGAGCAACAGCTTACCGATGCCATCACTGCGATGCACAACCAGGACAGCGATCTGGCGAAGCGCGTGATCGAAGGCGACAAAAACGTCAACATGATGGAAGTGGCGATCGATGAAGCCTGCGTGCGCATTATTGCCAAACGTCAGCCGACGGCGAGCGACCTGCGTCTGGTGATGGTGATCAGTAAAACTATCGCTGAGCTGGAGCGTATTGGTGATGTGGCGGACAAAATCTGCCGTACTGCGCTGGAGAAATTCTCCCAGCAGCATCAGCCATTGTTAGTCAGTCTGGAGTCGCTGGGGCGTCACACCATCCAAATGCTGCACGACGTGCTGGACGCGTTCGCGCGCATGGACATTGACGAAGCGGTACGAATCTATCGTGAAGATAAAAAAGTTGATCAGGAGTACGAAGGTATTGTTCGTCAACTGATGACCTACATGATGGAAGATTCGCGCACCATTCCGAGCGTACTTACCGCGCTGTTCTGTGCACGCTCCATCGAACGTATTGGTGACCGCTGCCAGAATATCTGCGAATACATCTTCTACTACGTGAAGGGGCAAGATTTCCGCCACGTAGGCGGTGATGAGCTGGATAAACTGCTGGCAGAAAAAGAACCGAAAAAGTAACGCTAACTGTAGGACGGATAAGGCGTTTACGCCGCATCCGGCAAAATGTGAATACGTAATCTGCCCGGTGAACATATCACCGGGTTTCTTTATTTACCGTGTAATATCCCAGCCACGCGCCTTCCACAGTTCCGGCAATTGCGAAAGATGGGTAAAGGTAGTGACTTTCGGATGAACGATCGGCTTATTGTGCGGGTCAGCGCAGAAGTAAAACACTTCCATACCGGCATCGATTCCTGACTGTGCTCCTGCGCTGGAGTCATCGACCAGAATGCAGTTTTCAACGTTCACATTCATTGCTTTTGCGGCGTGGAACATTAATGCCGGATCGGGTTTCCAACGCTGAATGTCGTAACCGCTGAACAGTTTTTCCGGGAAATAGTGCAGCATGTTGAGCTTGCCGAGTGAATGCTGCATTTTGTTGACCGGACCGTTAGAGACGACGCACATCGGCACTTTCACGCTTTCCAGTAAGGCGTTTGCTCCCGCAATCACCTCCAGTTCGCTATCAAACAGACGCGCCACCTCTGCACGATAAACGTGTTCGGCATCGGCACGGACTATTTCTACGCCCTGTTCTTTGCTAATGATGTCGATGATTTCGTAGAGTTTTACGCCTTTAAAGCGGGTAAAAATCTCTTCAAGGTCAACGTTAATGCCAAACTCTTTGAACATCGTGACATAGGCACGAGAGCAAATAACCTCGCTGTCGACCAGCGTACCGTCGCAGTCGAAAAATACCGCTTCTATCTGGGACATGTCTTTCCTTTATCGTTAGTTTAACGTTTTCGTCATGCAGATTTGAGTGACGCAATCGTTGCCGTATAAGCAAATACAATTAAAAAAAGTTATCTTCAGCCGTCCATATTGTCTCATTTTGGTATAGGATAGCGACGGATTTTCCCTCCTTGTTCGGAAATAGATAATGAGTCAACAACACACAACCCAGGCTTCTGGCCAGGGGATGCTGGAACGCGTGTTTAAACTGCGCGAACATGGCACGACGGCACGGACCGAAGTGATCGCCGGTTTTACCACTTTCCTGACGATGGTTTACATCGTTTTTGTTAATCCGCAAATTCTTGGCGTAGCTGGCATGGACACCAGCGCCGTCTTCGTCACCACCTGTCTGATTGCTGCGTTCGGCAGTATTCTGATGGGGCTGTTTGCTAACCTGCCAGTCGCGCTGGCTCCCGCTATGGGCCTGAACGCGTTCTTCGCTTTTGTAGTGGTGCAGGCGATGGGCTTGCCGTGGCAAGTCGGGATGGGCGCAATTTTCTGGGGCGCGATTGGTCTGCTGCTGCTGACTATTTTCCGCGTTCGCTACTGGATGATTGCCAACATTCCAGTAAGTCTGCGTGTGGGCATTACCAGCGGTATCGGTCTGTTCATTGGTATGATGGGGCTGAAAAACGCGGGGGTGATTGTTGCTAACCCGGAAACGCTGGTGAGTATCGGTAACCTGACATCTCACAGCGTACTGCTGGGTATCCTCGGCTTCTTCATCATTGCTATTCTGGCCTCGCGCAACATTCACGCGGCGGTGCTGGTTTCCATCGTGGTGACGACGCTTCTGGGCTGGATGCTGGGTGATGTGCACTACAACGGCATCGTCTCTGCGCCACCGAGCGTAATGACGGTGGTGGGGCATGTGGATTTGGCCGGGTCGTTTAACCTCGGCCTGGCAGGCGTAATTTTCTCTTTCATGCTGGTCAACCTGTTTGACTCCTCCGGCACCCTGATTGGCGTGACCGATAAGGCGGGTCTGGCTGATGAAAAGGGTAAATTCCCGCGCATGAAGCAGGCGCTGTATGTCGACAGTATCTCTTCTGTTACCGGTTCGTTTATCGGTACATCTTCTGTCACGGCGTATATTGAATCTTCTTCTGGTGTTTCCGTTGGCGGTCGTACCGGTCTGACGGCAGTGGTTGTTGGTTTGCTGTTCCTGCTGGTTATCTTCTTGTCGCCGCTGGCGGGAATGGTGCCTGGCTATGCTGCTGCTGGTGCGCTGATTTACGTTGGCGTACTGATGACTTCCAGTTTAGCACGCGTGAAATGGCAGGATCTGACTGAATCCGTTCCGGCGTTTATTACCGCTGTGATGATGCCGTTCAGTTTCTCGATTACCGAAGGTATCGCGCTGGGCTTTATCTCCTACTGCGTGATGAAGATCGGCACAGGACGTCTGCGTGATCTAAGCCCGTGCGTAGTCATCGTTGCACTGCTGTTTATCCTGAAAATTGTGTTTATTGACGCTCATTAAAATCGATAGCACGCTAAAAAACCCGCCATGCGTTATTGCTGGCGGGTTTTTTATTTAGATTTTCACCCGCTGAATAAACTCGCCAAACGCAGTTAACTGCCCGGCCAGGTGATCCAGCGTTCCCTGATCAATCACCTCTCTGGTTTGCGGATCGACTTTGTTCTGAATCACGCCGCCCATAAACTCAGGTTTGTTCATTACCATCGCATCGAGGAAGACCAGAATCTGGCGCAGGTGATACTGACAACGTGCGCCGCCAATCACACCCATTGAACTGGTCTGAATCAGCACCGGTTTACCGGCCAACGGTTGATCCGGCAGGCGAGATAGCCAGTCGATGGCATTTTTCAGCCCACCCGGCACCGAGTAGTTATATTCCGGCGTGACAATCACCACACCGTCAGCCTGACGGATCTGTTCCGCCAGAGCTTCAACTGTCGCGGGAAAGCCTTCTTCCTGCTGAACATCTGCGTCATACAGGGGAATATCGGCAATGGAAGGCAACGCGTTGACTTCCATACCCGCCGGGGCAATTTTCGGCAGCGTACGTGCAACCATGCCATTAAATGAACCTTTACGCAGGCTCCCCAATAACGTAACCACCTTCAATTTTTCAGACATGATGACTCCTGTGGTTGTTTATTAATTTGGCGAAAAAGACTTCACGGTAGAGAGCTGGGCAAAACGCATCATCCGGCTGGTGGGGTTGTTGGCACGGTTGTGAATATCAGGCAGGCTTTTCCAGCCTTGTTTGCCATCAAACTCCCAGACATTGAGCTTTTCAATTGCCGGAGTGACTGCCACGGACCACACCAGCACGTCCTCTGCGTCGCATAATACTTCTACATGATTGAGATGGGCACATTTCAGGCGTCCCGCAATGGGCATCAATTGCAGATCGCGCGGGTCGTCATTCAGTACATCGCCGGTAAGTTTTAGCACGCTTCGACGCAAAGTAATGAGTTGCGCTCGTGCTTCGTTAGGATCGTTCTGTTTGCTGATCCATAACGATTCATTGCTGGAAAAAATAGGGTTATCGGGTGCATGGGGGCTATGAAACCCGCGTGTCGCGCGCTGGAGTTCCATATCGAGGCCGCATTCGCCTTCGGTTGTTAACGCCACACCGACGATATTTCCGGCATAGGATATTGAAAATGATGGCAAACTTTTATCGCGGAAAACTGGCTTTCCTTTAGCCTGGGTGACGATTTCCGGCAATTCACTAATGCCATACAGCATGAACATCAGTTCTGCGAGTAAACCTCTGGACGCCAGGAAACGGCTTTGACGATGAGGGGGAATATTTTGGGTTTCTTGATGACACTGCGAGGGTAGGCGAACAGATATCAGATGTCCTTCCGTTAACGTTCCTCGGGCAAAGTGAGTCGCCATTTTTCGCTCCATGCTTAATGGTCCATTATGAATACAAGAGTAATCATTTACTGGAACTATGGACAGACTAAAGCGGCGAAAAGTTCGATTCGGATAAACTTATTACATATATTTTACATTTTAACGCGAGATATGGTCGTATTTCATACAACTTGATTATGCCATCGAGGCGTAAAGATTTTTAATGGTTTCTCGTAACCAGACAATCTTCGGGTTATGGCTATTCCGTTTGTGCCACAGCAGAGTAAACGGTACTTCCAGCTTTTTTTGCTGGATTTCATCAAACGGGAGAGGGAGAGCAACCAGCGGAAGCTGATGGAGCTGGTTGTAGTACTGACAGTAGCGTGGCGCGGTCGCCAGTAGCAGATTGTCAGGCTGCGCCGCCATAAATAGCGCCTGCTCAAATTCCGGTAGACTCATAGCAATCGTGCGTTCGCGTCCTGATTCTTGCAATACATTGTCCAGCGCCCAGGTATCGCTCTGTTCCCAGCAAATGCTGATATGCGGATAACGCAGAAACGAGTCCAGGTTCCACGCTTCATTCAGCACCGGATGATCTTTACGCAGCCAGACGCAGGGTAAATCGCTAAATAGCACTTCATAATCAATGGATAACGGCAGTGAACTTAGCAGTTCCCGGGAGCGTGGATGACTTTCACGCCCGGAAAAACCGATATCCACTTCACCACGAGTAATGGCATCCAGCGAATCGTAATCCCAGTTACGTAATTTAATAGTCGCCTGGGGGTAACGCTGGTAGATCTGTTTCGATAGCGCATTAAACATGATCATCATCAGCGGCGACTCCGCCGCCAGCTCAAATTTCAGGCCGCGCGGCGTTTCATGATGCGGTTTGTCCAGCAGTTGATTACTCATTTGCATCCACTCCGCCAGATTTTGCTCCATGCTGACCATCAGCGGTGTGGGCGTCAGACCCAACGGGGAGTTCACAAAGAGCGGATCATCAAACCATGTCCGAAGCTTTGCCAGCGATTTACTCACTGCCGAAGGTGTTACGTTCATCCGCTTCGCCGCTTTGGTCACGCTGCGCTCCTGCATCAGTAATTGCAGGCAGAGCAGTAAATTGAGATCAAGCGTGGTGATGGATTTCTTCATGAGCGGCAACAGGGCGTCCAGGTGCGACGAGCATAATCAGCAACAGGCTTACTATGCTACAGGCAATCAGAATCCCGATCAGCATATTCCAGGCGCTGATGCCAATCACTGCTGCCAGCCAAATCCACAGTGACGAGCCACAAACCTGTGCAATGCCTAACGTCGAGCTGGCCACGCCTGCGCGTAATGAAAACGGGCCTAATGCCTGGCTCATTGCCACGCCGAAGCCCACTGAGAAACCGGCGCAAATCAGCGTGATGCCAAACAGCGAAACCGCATGGGAAGGCGAAACTGCAAGGATGATACCCGCCGCCAGGAATAACATTTGCGAGGTGATCATCAGTGTGCGCGGCTTAAAAATTCCCAATGCAAACGGCGTGGAAAACGAAACGGTCATGCTGACGCCTGCGGTTAACGCCATAATGGTGGCGTATTCACCACGTTCGAAGCCCATAATTTCCATCATCAATACAGGCGACGTATTCACGAAGGTAAGAATCACGGAAACGCTGAGAGTGGTGATAAGCACACGGCTAAGGAAAAAACGATTAAGCAGCGACTCGGTATTCTCTCGTGGTCTGTCCGAAGCAGCAGGTGCAGCAGGGCGTGTTTCTTTTAAAATAAACAAAGACAACATGAGTACAGTGATGCCCATCATCGCCATTGTCCAGAACAGGCTCTGCCACGGAAATTTGAGCATAATCAGGTGCCCGAGTACCGGAGCTAACACCGGAATGATGCAGGTAATACCATTGAGCAATGACAGCACTTTTGCTCTGCGTCGATCATCCAGCGTGTCGCGTAAAATCGCGAATGCGACGACATAACAGCAGCCAGCGCCCAGCCCTTGCATAAAGCGTCCGACAAGAAATAGCGTGCTGGTTTCAGACAGTGAACAGAGCACAGAGGCGATAATAAATAGCGCCGCGCCGGGAATGGCGACAGGTTTTCTTCCTGAACGATCGGCCACTTTACCGGCAAACAGCATTGCTGCCGCCATCCCCGCCAGATAAACCGAGAAAGCTATATGCAACTGCGCTTCGCTGGCATTGAGATCGGCGGCAATGCGTGGCAAGCCGACCAGATACATATCAATACCTGCGGGATAAAGTAAAACCAGAGCAAAACTACAAATCAAAAAGCGGGACATGGGCTAGCGTCCTGACGGTAAGGTGACGCAAAGCATACGTGGTGAAAGAGAATCAGGCGAGTTGCCATTTGGACATGAGTGATTTCCTGACAGGCAAAAAGCCAGCGAATGACCGCTGGCTTTTTGAAGTGCTTAACCAAATTTGGGTAACACATTAAAGACGTTACCAAACCAGCACAAAATCACGGTTATGCCAAAGAGAATAACAATCGCCGGAATAAGATTACCGCCCCAAACTGTGAATATCTGGTTGGGAAATTTCTTGCGGGCTTTGATAGCCAGTACCGCGGGGATAATCACCGCCCAGATGGTGGCGCACAACCCGGCACCGCCGATCCCGTAAATAAAGCCATTAGGGAAGACCAGATACAACAAAGCGGGTGGCAGGAAGGTTAACAGCACGGTTTTGCAACGTCCGGCGTGGGAGTTATCAATCTTAAACAGATCCGCCAGATAATCGAACAGCCCCAGCGTGACGCCAAAGAATGAACTGGCAACAGCTAAGTTTGAGAACACCAGCAGGCAAAACTCGATAATGCCATGCTGTTTGGTGCCGAGGAACGATTTTACCAGCGAATCAACATTGCCGCCCGAAGAGATAATCGCCTTAAAGCTTTCTCGCGGAATATTCCCCATTGTGCAATACAGCCAGAAGAGATAAATCACCAACGCCAGCAGCGAACCGAAGATCACGCTTTTGATTAGCTTATCTTTGCGTTTGCCATAGCAAATAATCAGGCTGGGAATATTGCCGTGGAAACCAAATGACGCCAGGCATACCGGCAAAGCCATAAAGATATATGGGAAGTAAGACGTCCCCGAAGTCGTGCTGGTGGCATCGCGCAGAATGGAATAATCGACCTGGAAGAAGAAAGAACCAAACACAATCACAAAGGAGATAATTTTCAGGCCGAGAAACAACGAGGTAATACGACTGGCGGCTAACGAACTTATCCACAGTACGCTGGCGACGAAAATGGCCGTGCAGATCCCAACAATGCGAGGATTAGCGTGATAGCCGAAATTTATCGATATCGTTTCGCTAATGATTGCGCCGTTAGCGGAGATATAGGCGTAGGTGAGAATATAGAGAACGAAAGCCACCGTAATACCACTAATAATGTTCCAGGTGTTACCGATTAAATCTTTGGTGATGGTATTAAAACTAGAGCCGACGGGATAATTTAAATTTGCTTCTAATAACAATAACCCAGAATGTAGCATTGAAAACCAGGCAATGATGAGGATAAATGCGCCCCAAAAAAACCAGGCACCAGCTAGATCAACAGGTAAAGCAAACATACCTCCACCAATTACTGTACCCGCTATAACCATGACACCCCAAAATGCAGAGTGTTTTTTTTCTGATTGTTCAGTCATGATGCCACCTTTAGAGGAAGGCTATTTTTGTTATTGAGGATGTAGAGAATAAGAGTGGCTAACATCCTTATAGCCACTCTGAGTATATTAATTAAACTTCTTTCAGTTTTGCGGTGAAGTGACGTAATACTTTGGGTTCGTATGTAAAGGTTAACCCTTTAATATTTGCCGCGTTCTCTTTCACATGTTTGAAGGCTTCAATAATGAAGTCCATATGTGTTTGCGTATAAGTTGCGCGTGGAATGGTTAAACGCAGCAGCTCAGCCGGACATGGTAATTGTTTACCGGTTTTCGGATCGCGACCTAACAGGAAAGAGCCAATTTCTACCGCACGAATCCCCGCGACTTTATACAGCTCGCAGGCCAGCGCCTGTGCCGGAAACTGGTCTGCAGGGATATGCGGCAACAGTTTACCGGCATCCACGAATGCCGCGTGACCGCCCGCCTGCTGACACACTACGCCAATCTCTTCCAGGCCATCGACCAGATACTGCACCTGCGCAATACGATAGGCCAGCCAGTCCAGATTCATGCCGTCATACAGACCTACCGCCAGACGTTCCATTGCGCCGCCTTCCAGACCGCCATATGTCGGGAAGCCTTCCTGCACCACGCAAAGAGTTCTGCACTCGGTGTAGACATCGAAGAAGCTGTCATCTTTCACGCACAGCAGGCCACCCATTGGCACCATCGCATCTTTCTTGGCGGACATCGCCAGCATATCGGCATATTTGTAGGTTTCACGGGTGATCTGCTCGATAGTCCAGTCTTTATATTCCGCTTCGCGCTGTTTGATGAAATAGGCGTTTTCGGCAAAGCGTGCGGAGTCCATTACCACTGGAATGTCATATTTCTTCGCAATGCTGTACATCGCTTTCATGTTCGCCAGTGAAACCGGCTGGCCGCCTGCGGAGTTACTGGTGATGGTCGCGACGATATATGGCACATTATTCGGGCCAACTTCTTCAATACCGCGTTCTAATCCTTCAAGGTCAAAGTTACCTTTAAAGTCATAACGCACGCCAGTATCGAAGGCTTCTTTGATATAGACGTTGCGTACGGTACAGCCGTTAATCTGGCTATGGCCCTGAGTGGTGTCGAAGAAATAGTTAGAGAACGCCACCATTTTGCTGCGATCCAGGCCTTTTTCCTGCTCACGCTTTTTAATCAGTACCGGAATATAGATTTGCTCTGCACCTCGGCCCTGGTGCGTTGGAATGGTGTATTGATAACCAAAGATATTTTTTACTGACTCAGCTAATGCATAGTAGCTACGACTGCCGCTATAGGCTTCGTCGCCGCGCATCATCGCTGCCTGCATACTCTGCGTCACCGCCCCGGTGCCGCTGTCGGTCAGTAAATCGATAAACACATCTTCGCTATCCAGCAGAAATGGGTTCATACCGGATTTAATAATCGCTTCTTCACGATAAGCGCGGGTAGTACGTTTTACGGGTTCAATAACACGAATGCGGAACGGTTCAGGGAGATGTTTAAAGTTTTCCATTACATAATCCTTCATTTATTTTAATTGCAATGATCCCTGTGAATATTACATTTGCAATATCTATTAATTTCCAGAATATATACATCTACAATTATTAGCTTAATAAAGCAATTAAGACGGAAATAACGTAGATAAAAAGGAAAATAAAGATATAGCAAACTCATAGATCACATTGAATCTAATCGGTTTGACTCTGGTGATGGCGACAGAAGGGCAAATTAAGGGCGGTGATCGACAATCTTGTTGTCAATATTAAACCACTTTGAGGTCACACATATATGTAAGGTATTCATAATGCACTTATCCTCGAAAGACACGACGCTACAGTATAATACTCAAGATTTTTGTCTATTCTGAAATTGTTTAAATGTGAATCGAATCACAAACGGTCGTGAAGCAATATTAAATGCTCTTTTTAAGAGAATAAATTATGTGAGAAGTTTAATTTTTATAAAAAGGGTTGATTAATAATAAGAGTGCCAACAAGAAAGCGAAACCGCATCTGACAATCAGAATGCGGCTTCGTAATTGCGGGTTACTTACCAATACAGAAGCTGGAGAAAATCCGTCCCAGCAGATCGTCAGAAGTAAACTCTCCTGTGATCTCGCTTAAGTTCTGCTGCGCCAGACGCAGTTCTTCCGCCAGTAATTCACCCGCCCATGCGCCCAGCAGTTGCGCTTTACCCTGCTGCAGATGCTCCGCCGCTTGCTCCAGCGCCTGTAAGTGACGGCGACGCGCCAGGAAACCACCTTCCATATTGGTATCAAAGCCCATGCTCTGTTTGAGATGGTTACGCAGAACGTCCACACCTTCGCCAGTGCGTGCTGAGAGGCGAATCAATGCATGGCCGTTAACTTCACTCATCCCCAGCGTTTCGCCAGTAATATCGGCTTTATTGCGCACCACGGTGATCGGCAGTTTGGCAGGCAGACGGGCAATAAATTCCGGCCAGATTTCTGCCGGATCTACGGCGTCTGTCGTGGTGCCATCGACCATAAACAGCACGCGGTCGGCCTGTTCAATTTCCTGCCATGCGCGCTCGATACCAATGCGTTCGACTTCGTCGCTGGCTTCGCGTAACCCGGCGGTATCGATGATATGCAGCGGCATCCCATCAATGTGGATATGCTCACGCAGTACGTCACGCGTGGTTCCGGCGATATCGGTAACGATAGCGGCTTCACGGCCCGCCAGCGCGTTTAGCAGGCTCGATTTACCGGCGTTAGGACGCCCGGCAATCACCACTTTCATGCCTTCACGCAGCAGGCTGCCCTGACGTGCTTCGGCGCGTACCGCGTCGAGATCGGCAATCACGTCATTAAGCTGGGCTTCAATTTTGCCGTCGGAGAGGAAATCGATCTCTTCATCGGGGAAATCAATCGCCGCTTCGACGTAAATGCGCAAGTGGGTGAGGGCTTCTACCAGATGATTAACTCGTGCAGAGAATGCGCCTTGCAGTGAGTTAAGCGCCGAGCGAGCCGCCTGTTCGGAGCTGGCGTCGATAAGATCCGCAATCGCTTCGGCCTGGGCTAAATCAAGTTTATCGTTGAGAAATGCGCGCTCTGAAAACTCACCTGGGCGGGCAATCCGCAGGCCTGGAATGGTCAGGATACGTTTTAACAGCAGGTCGAGGATCACCGGACCGCCATGACCTTGCAGCTCCAGCACATCTTCGCCGGTGAACGAGTTCGGGCCGGGGAACCATAGCGCGATGCCCTGATCCAGCACGCTGCCGTCGGCGTCTTTAAACGGAAGATAATCGGCGTAGCGCGGTTTGGGTAACTTACCCAGCACGGTTTCGGCAACCTCGCGCGCTTTGAGGCCGGAGATGCGCAGGATACCCACACCGCCACGTCCTGGAGGCGTGGCCTGGGCTACGATAGTGTCATTATCGCTCATGATGTTCCTGTTGCTTTGTTTGGCGGATGCGCTGTGCTTATCCGCCCTACGAAAAGAAAAAAGGCGGTCAACTGACCGCCCTTATTTTAGCGAAAACTCACCGAATCAGGATTTTTTCTTCTCGCGGCTATGCAGGCCACGTTTTTCCAGACCACGGTAAATCAACTGCTGCTGGATAATGGTTACCAGGTTGCTGACGATATAGTACAGCACCAGACCTGACGGGAACCACAGGAAGAACACGGTGAAGATGACCGGCATAAAGGTCATGATCTTCTGCTGCATCGGGTCGGTCACGGTGGTCGGTGACATCTTCTGAATGAAGAACATCGTTACGCCCATCAGGATCGGCAGGATGTAGTATGGGTCCTGTGCAGACAGGTCATGGATCCACAGTGCAAACGGTGCCTGACGCAGTTCAACGGAACCCATCAGCATGTAGTACAACGCCAGGAAGATTGGCATCTGGATCAGCAGCGGGAAGCAGCCGCCCAGCGGGTTAACCTTCTCAGCTTTGTACAGCGCCATCATTTCCTGGCTGATACGCTGTTTGTCATCGCCCAGACGCTCACGCATGGCCTGAATCTTAGGCTGCAGCATACGCATCTTCGCCATGGAGGTGTACTGCGCTTTGGTCAGCGGGTACATGATGCCACGAACGATAAAGGTGATGATGATAATGGAGAAGCCCCAGTTACCCACAAAGCTATGGATCCATTTCAGCAATTTGAACAGCGGCTGAGAGATGAACCACAACCAACCGTAATCAACGGTCAGATCCAGATGCGGAGCAACTGCCGCCATTTTGTCCTGGATTTCCGGGCCAACCCACAGGGTGCTGTTCATCGCGCCAGTCTGACCAGGCTGAACCAGTACCGGCTGAGACTTATAGCCGATAGCGGCGATGCCGTTACCCAGATTAGCGGTATAGAAGTTGTTGGTGCCGTCGTTATGCGGGATCCATGCCGTCGCGAAATACTGTTGCAGCATCGCGACCCAACCACCTTTCGAAGAGATGTTCAGGTTTTCGTTGTCGGCAATAGTATCGAACTTGTATTTCTCGTATTTTTCGTCAGGCGTGGAGTACGCCGCGCCACGGAAAGTGTGCAGTGCGAAGTTGCTGCTTCCGGTGTCGAGATGCGGTGGCAGAGTGATGGATTGCTTCAACTGACCAAAGGTGGAGATCTCCAGCGGTTTTTCGCCAGCGTTCTGCACGTTGTAGTTGACGTTGACAGCGTAATCACCACGTTTCAGGACAAACGTTTTAGTAAACGTGTTGCCTGCTGCGTCGGTATACGTCATCGGCACCTGCAGTTCGTTTTGACCTTCGGCCAGCACATAAGCGTCTTTTTCGACGTTATACAGTGGACGCGGGCCGTTAGCCGGATTATCCGGGCCATCACGACCGGTCAGACCGCTCTGTGCCTGATAAATAAACTGCGGTGAGGTTTCCAGCAACTGGAACGGCTGGGTAGAGTTCAGCTCTTTCGGGTAAGCCGGCAGCAGAGCCTGCTCAACATCACCACCACGGGTGTTGATGGTCAGATCAAGCACGTCGGTTTTTACCGAAATCAGTTTCCCCTGGCCACTGGCCGGTACGCCCTGGTCGGCGGCGCTACCCGCTGCGGTGGTCGTTGTCTGCGTGGTCTGTTGAGCCTGAGGTTGCGGGTTTTTATCCTGCTCCCAGGCTTGCCAGATCATGAAAGACACGAACAGCAAAGCGATGACTAAAAGATTGCGTTGCGAATCCATCGTTAGTGTTCTCTGGTATCAAATGGTCCGGGCGGGACGGGATCGTCACCACCAGGGTGTAAAGGGTGGCATTTTAATACGCGTTTCACCGTCAACCAACTGCCTTTTATCACTCCAAACCTGCGCAATGCCTCAATTCCGTAGCTTGAACAAGTTGGAGTGAAACGACAATGCGGCCCGAGTAGCGGACTAATCAGGCGTTGGTAGACCCGAATGAGGGCTATCAGGACCCGCGAGCCAGGCGACAGTGGCGGCGCCATAATTTTTCCAACGCTTCCGAGAGAGCACGGTTATCGAGGTCGGCAACCCCTTTTTTCGCCACCACCACGAAATCCATAGCCGGGAGTTCATGTTGGCGTAGACGGAAGCTTTCACGCGTCAGACGTTTAATCCGATTGCGTTCATGCGCTCGTCGAACGTTTTTCTTGGCGACTGTAAGACCGATACGGGGATGCCCCAGCGAATTCAGGCGGCCGAGGATGGTGATTTGCGGCGTGCCAGCCCGTTGTGGCTGCTGGAAGACGAATGTGAATTGACTGGGAGTTAACAAGCGTAACTCCCTGGGAAATGCGAGCTTAACCACTCAGGGGTTAGCTTTATTACTTAGAAACGGTCAGACGAGCACGGCCTTTAGCACGACGACGTGCCAGTACCTGACGACCATTTTTAGTAGCCATACGAGCACGGAAGCCGTGAGAACGGTTGCGCTTCAGTACAGACGGTTGAAAAGTGCGTTTCATGGCGATTTCTACCTAAACTTGAATAAATTCAATGGCTTTATTGGATATCCGCCCGAAAACCGAACGATGGACACCGAAGCCATGGGTGATTAAAGAGGCCGGATTGTAATAATTGTACACTCCGGAGTCAATTCTCTTTCCTTATTTACCGCGCTTTTCCGCACCTTTTCACAGGGAAAAAGTACAACTATATACCGGTGAAAACCAGCATTACGCGCCGGGTGGAGGATTATACGGGCTACCGGATAAAGCGCAAGGATCGTCCAGGATCTTTATTAGATCGATTAAGCCTAATTTTGTCTATGGTCATTAAATTTTCCAATATGCGGCTTAAATCGTGCCCGCCTGGTGTCTGGATCGTTTACACTTAGCGGGTTCTGGATCATCCTGTGGATAAATCGGGAAAATCTGTGAGAAACAGAAGATCTCTTGCGCAGTTTAGGCTATGATCCGCGGTCCCGATCGTTTTGCAGGATCTTGATCGGGCATATAACCGCAGACAGCGGTTCGTGCGTCACCCTTATGCAGGGTCTTTTCGACGTGCGTCAACAATCATGAATGTTTCAGCCTTAGTCATAATCGACTTTTGTTCGAGTGGAGTCCGCCGTGTCACTTTCGCTTTGGCAGCAATGTCTTGCCCGATTGCAGGATGAGTTACCAGCCACAGAATTCAGTATGTGGATACGCCCATTGCAGGCGGAACTGAGCGATAACACGCTGGCCTTGTACGCGCCAAACCGTTTTGTCCTCGATTGGGTACGGGACAAGTACCTCAATAATATCAATGGACTGCTAACCAGTTTCTGCGGAGCGGATGCCCCACAGTTGCGTTTTGAAGTGGGCACAAAGCCCGTGACACAAACGCTGAAAGTCCCTGCCAGCAATACAGTTGCACCGGCTCAGGCTGCTCAGGTGCAACCGCAACGTGCTGCGCCTTCTACGCGCTCAGGTTGGGATAACGTTCCGGCTCCGGCAGAACCGACCTATCGTTCCAACGTTAACGTTAAACATACATTTGATAACTTCGTCGAAGGTAAATCTAACCAACTGGCGCGCGCGGCGGCTCGTCAGGTGGCAGACAACCCTGGCGGTGCCTATAACCCGCTGTTCCTTTATGGCGGCACGGGGCTGGGTAAAACTCACCTGCTACATGCGGTGGGCAATGGCATTATGGCGCGCAAGCCGAATGCCAAAGTGGTTTATATGCACTCCGAACGCTTTGTTCAGGACATGGTAAAAGCCCTGCAAAACAACGCGATCGAAGACTTTAAACGCTACTACCGTTCTGTTGACGCGCTGCTGATCGACGATATTCAGTTTTTTGCTAATAAAGAACGATCCCAGGAAGAGTTTTTCCACACCTTTAACGCCTTGCTGGAAGGTAATCAACAGATCATTCTTACTTCGGATCGTTATCCGAAAGAGATCAACGGCGTTGAGGATCGTTTGAAATCCCGCTTCGGCTGGGGGTTGACTGTGGCGATCGAACCGCCAGAGCTGGAAACCCGTGTGGCGATCCTTATGAAAAAGGCAGACGAAAATGACATTCGTCTGCCGGGTGAAGTGGCATTCTTTATCGCCAAGCGTCTACGCTCTAATGTGCGTGAGCTGGAAGGGGCGCTGAACCGTGTTATTGCTAACGCCAACTTTACCGGACGGGCGATCACCATTGACTTCGTGCGCGAAGCGTTGCGCGATTTGCTGGCATTGCAGGAAAAACTGGTCACCATCGACAATATTCAGAAGACGGTGGCGGAGTACTACAAGATCAAAGTCGCAGATCTCCTTTCCAAGCGTCGATCTCGCTCGGTGGCACGTCCGCGCCAGATGGCGATGGCGTTGGCGAAAGAGCTGACTAACCACAGTCTGCCGGAGATCGGTGATGCGTTTGGCGGTCGTGACCATACAACGGTGCTTCATGCCTGCCGTAAGATCGAGCAGTTGCGTGAAGAGAGCCATGATATCAAAGAAGATTTTTCAAATTTAATCAGAACATTGTCATCGTAAACCTATGAAATTTACCGTAGAACGTGAGCATTTATTAAAACCGCTACAACAGGTAAGCGGTCCGTTAGGTGGTCGTCCTACGCTACCGATTCTCGGTAATCTGCTGTTACAGGTTGCTGACGGTACGTTGTCGCTGACCGGTACTGATCTCGAGATGGAAATGGTGGCTCGTGTTGCGCTGATTCAGCCGCACGAACCAGGGGCGACGACCGTTCCGGCGCGCAAATTCTTTGATATCTGCCGTGGTCTGCCTGAAGGCGCGGAAATTGCTGTGCAACTGGAAGGTGAGCGGATGCTGGTGCGCTCCGGGCGCAGCCGTTTTTCGCTTTCTACTCTGCCAGCGGCGGATTTCCCGAACCTTGATGACTGGCAGAGCGAAGTTGAATTTACCCTGCCGCAGGCAACGATGAAACGTCTGATTGAAGCGACCCAGTTTTCGATGGCGCATCAGGACGTTCGCTATTACTTAAATGGTATGCTGTTCGAAACCGAAGGTGAAGAACTGCGCACCGTGGCGACTGACGGCCACCGCCTGGCGGTCTGTTCAATGCCAATTGGTCAGTCTTTGCCGAGCCATTCGGTGATCGTGCCGCGTAAAGGCGTGATTGAACTGATGCGTATGCTCGACGGCGGCGACAATCCGCTGCGCGTGCAGATTGGCAGCAACAACATTCGCGCCCACGTAGGTGACTTTATTTTTACCTCCAAACTGGTGGATGGTCGATTCCCGGATTACCGTCGCGTTCTGCCGAAGAACCCGGACAAACATCTGGAAGCAGGCTGCGATCTGCTCAAGCAGGCGTTTGCTCGTGCGGCAATTCTCTCTAACGAGAAATTCCGTGGCGTGCGTCTGTATGTCAGTGAAAATCAACTGAAGATCACCGCCAACAACCCGGAACAGGAAGAAGCGGAAGAGATCCTCGACGTCACCTACAGCGGCGCGGAGATGGAAATCGGCTTTAACGTCAGCTATGTGCTGGATGTTCTGAACGCGCTGAAATGTGAAAACGTGCGCATGATGCTGACCGATTCAGTTTCCAGCGTGCAGATTGAAGATGCGGCCAGCCAGAGTGCGGCTTATGTTGTCATGCCAATGAGACTGTAATGTCCCTCACCCGCTTGTTGATCCGCGATTTCCGCAATATCGAAACCGCGGATCTCGCTTTATCTCCCGGCTTTAACTTTCTGGTGGGTGCCAACGGCAGTGGCAAAACCAGCGTGCTGGAAGCTATCTATACGCTCGGCCACGGCCGGGCGTTTCGCAGTTTGCAGATTGGTCGCGTCATTCGCCACGAGCAGGAGGCGTTTGTTCTTCACGGGCGTTTACAGGGCGCAGAGCGCGAGACGGCGATTGGCTTAACCAAAGACAAACAGGGCGACAGTAAAGTCCGTATTGACGGTACTGACGGGCATAAAGTTGCGGAACTGGCGCACCTGATGCCGATGCAGTTGATAACGCCTGAGGGGTTTACTTTACTCAACGGTGGCCCCAAATACAGAAGAGCATTCCTCGACTGGGGATGCTTTCACAACGAACCCGGATTTTTCACCGCCTGGAGCAATCTCAAGCGATTGCTCAAGCAGCGTAATGCGGCGCTGAGGCAGGTGTCACGTTACGAACAGCTCCGCCCGTGGGATAAAGAACTGATCCCGCTGGCGGAGCAAATCAGCGCCTGGCGCGCCCAGTACAGCGCCGGTATCGCCGCCGATATGGCCGATACCTGTAAGCAATTTCTCCCTGAGTTTTCTCTGACTTTCTCTTTCCAGCGCGGCTGGGAGAAAGAGACAGAGTACGCTGAGGTGCTGGAACGTAATTTTGAACGCGATCGCCAGCTAACCTACACCGCGCACGGCCCGCATAAAGCGGACTTACGCATTCGCGCCGACGGTGCGCCGGTGGAAGATACCTTATCGCGTGGGCAGCTTAAGCTGCTGATGTGCGCCTTACGTCTGGCGCAAGGAGAGTTCCTCACCCGTGAAAGCGGGCGGCGGTGTCTCTACCTGATAGATGATTTTGCCTCTGAGCTTGATGATGAGCGTCGCGGGCTGCTTGCCAGCCGCTTAAAAGCGACGCAATCACAGGTCTTTGTCAGCGCGATCAGTGCTGAACACGTTATAGACATGTCGGACGAAAATTCGAAGATGTTTACCGTGGAAAAGGGTAAAATAACGGATTAACCCAAGTATAAATGAGCGAGAAACGTTGATGTCGAATTCTTATGACTCCTCCAGTATCAAAGTCCTGAAAGGGCTGGATGCGGTGCGTAAGCGCCCTGGTATGTATATCGGCGACACGGATGACGGCACCGGTCTGCACCACATGGTATTCGAGGTGGTAGATAACGCTATCGACGAAGCGCTCGCGGGTCACTGTAAAGAAATTATCGTCACTATTCATGCTGATAATTCCGTCTCTGTACAGGATGACGGGCGTGGCATTCCGACCGGTATTCACCCGGAAGAGGGTGTATCGGCGGCAGAAGTGATCATGACCGTGCTGCACGCAGGCGGTAAATTTGACGATAACTCCTATAAAGTGTCCGGCGGTCTGCACGGCGTTGGTGTTTCGGTAGTAAACGCCCTGTCGCAAAAACTGGAGCTGGTTATCCAGCGTGAAGGTAAAATTCACCGTCAGATCTACGTGCACGGTGTACCGCAGGCACCGCTGGCGGTTACCGGCGATACCGATAAAACCGGCACTATGGTACGTTTCTGGCCGAGCCTCGAAACCTTCACCAATGTAACCGAGTTTGAATATGAAATTCTGGCGAAACGCCTGCGAGAGTTATCCTTCCTTAACTCCGGCGTTTCCATTCGCCTGAAAGACAAACGTGACGGCAAAGAAGACCACTTCCACTATGAAGGCGGTATCAAGGCGTTCGTTGAGTATCTGAACAAGAATAAAACGCCGATCCACCCGAACATCTTCTACTTCTCCACCGAAAAAGACGGTATCGGCGTTGAAGTGGCATTGCAGTGGAACGATGGCTTCCAGGAAAACATCTACTGCTTTACCAACAACATTCCGCAGCGTGATGGCGGTACTCACCTGGCGGGCTTCCGTGCGGCGATGACCCGTACTCTGAACGCCTACATGGACAAAGAAGGTTACAGCAAAAAAGCCAAAGTCAGCGCCACCGGCGACGATGCGCGTGAAGGCCTGATTGCGGTTGTGTCCGTGAAAGTACCAGATCCGAAATTCTCCTCCCAGACTAAAGACAAACTGGTTTCTTCTGAGGTGAAATCGGCGGTAGAACAGCAGATGAACGAACTGCTGGCAGAATACCTGCTGGAAAACCCAACCGATGCGAAAATCGTGGTTGGTAAAATTATCGATGCTGCCCGCGCCCGTGAAGCGGCACGTCGTGCGCGTGAAATGACGCGTCGTAAAGGTGCACTGGACTTAGCCGGCCTGCCGGGCAAACTGGCGGACTGCCAGGAACGCGATCCGGCGCTTTCTGAACTGTACCTTGTGGAAGGGGACTCCGCGGGCGGCTCTGCGAAGCAGGGGCGTAACCGCAAAAACCAGGCGATTCTGCCGTTGAAGGGTAAAATCCTCAACGTCGAGAAAGCCCGTTTCGATAAGATGCTGGCTTCCCAGGAAGTGGCAACGCTCATCACCGCGCTTGGCTGCGGTATCGGTCGTGACGAGTACAACCCGGACAAACTGCGTTATCACAGCATTATCATCATGACCGATGCGGACGTCGACGGCTCGCACATTCGTACGTTGCTGTTGACCTTCTTCTATCGTCAGATGCCGGAAATCATTGAACGCGGTCACGTCTACATTGCCCAGCCGCCGCTGTACAAAGTGAAGAAAGGCAAGCAGGAACAGTACATTAAAGACGATGAGGCGATGGATCAGTACCAAATCTCCATCGCGCTGGATGGTGCTTCTTTGCATACCAACGCCAGTGCACCAGCTTTAGCTGGCGAAGCGTTAGAAAAGCTGGTGTCTGAGTACAATGCGGCGCAGAAAATGATCGTTCGTATGGAACGTCGTTATCCGAAGGCGATGCTGAAAGAGCTTATCTATCAGCCGACGCTGACGGAAGCGGATCTCTCTGACGAGCAGGTTGTTACCCGTTGGGTGAATGCGCTGGTGACAGAACTGAACGATAAAGAGCAGCATGGCAGCCAGTGGAAGTTTGATGTCCACACCAATGCCGAGAAAAACCTGTTCGAGCCGATTGTTCGCGTGCGTACCCACGGCGTGGATACTGACTACCCGCTGGATCACGAGTTCATCACCGGTGGCGAATATCGTCGTATCTGCACGCTGGGCGAGAAACTGCGTGGCTTGCTGGAAGAAGATGCGTTTATCGAACGTGGTGAGCGTCGTCAGCCGGTAGCCAGCTTCGAGCAGGCGCTGGACTGGCTGGTGAAAGAGTCCCGTCGTGGCCTCTCCATCCAGCGTTATAAAGGTCTGGGCGAAATGAACCCGGAGCAGTTGTGGGAAACCACTATGGATCCGGAAAGCCGTCGTATGCTGCGCGTTACCGTTAAAGATGCGATTGCTGCCGACCAGTTGTTCACAACTCTGATGGGTGATGCCGTTGAACCGCGTCGTGCGTTTATCGAAGAGAACGCTCTGAAAGCGGCGAATATCGATATTTAATGGCATTAGCAATGCGAGCGTGCCTGATGCGCTACGCTTATCAGGCCTACAATACTCATGCAATATATTGAATTTTCATGATTTTGTAGGCCGGATAAGGCGGTTACGCCGCATCCGGCAAGAAGCTATAAGAAAAGGGCGGAGATGATCTCCGCCCTTTTTACTCCTGTAATCCGCAACTATCATCCCGCAGAACTATACTTTCTGAGTCAACACGTAACGCTTTACAGGTGATTATCATGGGACTTTTCGATGAAGTTGTCGGTGCCTTTCTGAAAGGCGATGCGGGGAAATATCAGGCCATTCTGAGCTGGGTTGAAGAGCAGGGAGGCATCCAGGTGCTGCTGGAGAAACTGCAAAGTGGCGGCTTAGGTGCCATTCTCTCAACCTGGTTGAGTAATCAACAGGGCAATCAACCGGTTAGCGGCGAACAACTGGAATCGGCACTGGGTACGAATGCAGTAGCCGATCTCGGGCAAAAACTCGGCGTAGATACCAGTGCTGCTTCCAACATGCTGGCAGAACAATTGCCGAAGATTATTGATGCGCTATCTCCGCAGGGCGAAGTTTCACCGCAAGCCAATAACGATCTGCTTTCCGCAGGCATGGAGTTGCTGAAAGGGAAACTCTTCCGCTAAGCAAAAGGGGAGCACGCAAGGCGCGTTGCATCCCCCTTTTCCCTCGGGTGTTGTACTGATTTTTGAGCGGAATCGCGTTAGCATGGGTCAGGAATCAATCTACCTGGGGAACTCATGGCTATCAAACTCATTGCTATCGATATGGATGGCACCCTTCTGCTGCCCGATCACACCATTTCACCCGCCGTTAAAAATGCGATTGCCGCAGCTCGCGCTCGCGGGGTGAATGTCGTGCTGACGACAGGTCGTCCTTATGCAGGTGTTCACAGCTACCTGAAAGAGCTACATATGGAACAGCCGGGCGACTACTGTATTACTTATAACGGCGCACTGGTGCAGAAGGCCGCTGATGGCAGCACCGTGGCGCAAACAGCCCTGAGTTATGACGACTACCGTTTCCTGGAAAAACTCTCTCGCGAAGTCGGTTCTCATTTCCATGCACTGGATCGCACCACGCTATACACCGCCAACCGTGACATCAGCTATTACACGGTACATGAATCATTTGTGGCGACCATTCCGTTGGTGTTCTGCGAAGCGGAGAAAATGGACCCTGACACCCAGTTCCTGAAAGTGATGATGATTGATGAACCCGCCATCCTCGACCAGGCCATCGCGCGTATTCCGCAGGAAGTGAAAGAGAAATATACCGTACTGAAAAGCGCGCCGTACTTCCTCGAAATCCTCGACAAACGCGTCAATAAAGGTACCGGTGTGAAATCGCTGGCGGATGTGCTGGGCATTAAACCGGAAGAAATCATGGCGATTGGCGATCAGGAAAACGACATCGCAATGATTGAATATGCAGGCGTCGGTGTGGCGATGGATAACGCTATTCCTTCGGTGAAAGAAGTGGCGAACTTTGTCACCAAATCCAACCTTGAAGATGGCGTGGCGTTTGCTATTGAAAAGTATGTGCTGAATTAATCAGTGGGCGGGCAAACTGCATAAACGCGTTTGCCCGCAGCGATTAACAATTTCTGGTCGTGCATAAAATCAGGAACTGGAGTGGTGATGTTACTATATCCAGCGTAAGAGTGACTGGCAGCAACGCGTTAGCGAGGCCGCGCGGGACGCCATCTGTTGTTTTGTACTTATAAAATCCCACTGTAAAGGGTTGATGGAAAACCATCACGTTTGAGTAATCCGCTTTTTTATTTTTCTGGTGGATAGAGCCTTTCAGGCCGTCCAGCATCCATGTACAACGCTGGGTATCACACACAAAGCCATATTGTGTCGCCAGTGCTTTATCTTCCTCATTATCCCAGTCGTAATAGAGCGTTATGGCACCAGAAAAATTCGTATCACCGCTGCTTAAAATAAATTTCGCGTTATCGGAAACGGTGATTCTTTCGCCATGAATTGCCGGGTCGTTCAGCATTTTAACCACCTCATCGCCGCCGTTGGTCAACAGGTAGTCCAGCGACTCTCCAACAAAAACATAGCCTTTCGTACCGTTACTATCCTCTGCCAGCGATAGACCCTTAATCGTGTCTGAGCGCCATTGCTGGGCATGTGGAGAGCTTGCGGTATTGAAAACCAGTCCAGCGGTTAGACATCCGGTCAACGCGAATGCTAAAGAACATAAACAGGCTGCTTTAATAAATCCCTGAAAATTCAATTGCATGATTAATCCTTTAAACAAGAATGCTAAGCCGTTGGAAGCATACCTTTATTTCCCCGCCTGTTTACTCCCTGACAACCCTTTTCAGATTTGTGCCTGATGGATGCCATTTTCTTATGTATTGTTCTTTTTGTGATCTAAATTGTAGTACAACAATACGTGTTTGTACTACATTACACGCACAGTAAACGCGAATATCATCATGTTGGTACTACAAAGTTGCCGCGTTATGCATCGATCGGGGTAAAGTAGAGCAGAACATACAGAGCACAAGGACTCTTCATGACTCTCAATAAAACCGATCGCATTGTCATTACACTGGGTAAACAGATCGTTCACGGTAAATATGTACCTGGCTCGCCGCTTCCGGCCGAGGCGGAACTCTGTGAGGAGTTTGAAACCTCGCGCAACATCATTCGTGAAGTGTTCCGCTCGCTGATGGCGAAGCGGCTGATTGAAATGAAGCGTTATCGCGGCGCATTTGTGGCACCGCGTAATCAGTGGAATTACCTCGACACTGACGTACTGCAATGGGTGTTGGAAAACGACTACGACCCACGGCTTATCAGTGCAATGAGCGAAGTACGAAATCTGGTGGAACCAGCGATTGCCCGCTGGGCGGCGGAGCGCGCGACCTCCAGCGATCTGGCGCAGATTGAATCGGCGCTGAACGAGATGATTGCCAACAATCAGGATCGCGAGGCGTTTAACGAAGCTGATATTCGCTACCACGAGGCGGTACTTCAGTCGGTACATAACCCGGTGTTACAGCAACTTAGCATCGCGATTAGTTCGCTGCAGCGGGCAGTTTTTGAACGAACCTGGATGGGCGATGAGGCCAACATGCCGCAAACGCTTCAGGAACATAAGGCGCTGTTCGATGCGATACGGCATCAGGACGGCGATGCGGCAGAGCAGGCGGCGCTTACCATGATCGCCAGCTCGACACGAAGATTAAAGGAAATCACATGACAGCTCGCTACATCGCAATTGACTGGGGATCGACCAATCTGCGCGCCTGGCTTTATCAGAGCGACAACTGCCTGGACAGCAGGCAATCAGAAGCAGGCGTCACGCGCCTGAACGGAAAATCTCCGGCTGCGGTGTTAGCAGAAGTGATAGCAGGCTGGCGTGAAGAGAATACGCCAGTGGTGATGGCAGGAATGGTCGGCAGCAATGTTGGCTGGAAAGTCGCTCCTTATTTATCCGTTCCTGCCTGTTTCTCATCTATTGGTGAACAGTTAACGTCTGTTGGCGACAATATCTGGATTATTCCCGGATTATGCGTCTCTCATGATGATAACCACAATGTGATGCGCGGCGAAGAAACACAATTGCTTGGCGCGCGTGCTCTTGCTCCTTCCTCTCTTTATGTTATGCCCGGTACGCATTGCAAATGGGTGCAAGCCGATAGCCAGCAAATCAACGATTTTCGCACCGTGATGACCGGTGAATTGCACCATTTACTGCTAAATCAGTCATTGATTGGGGCTGGTTTGCCGCCGCAGGAAAACTCTGCCGATGCCTTCGCGGCCGGTCTTGAACGCGGCCTTAATGCTCCCGCCGTATTGCCGCAACTTTTTGAAGTTCGCGCCTCGCATGTGCTGGGAACGCTTCCCCGCGAACAGGTCAGCGAATTTCTCTCTGGTTTGTTGATTGGTGCTGAGGTCGGCAGTATGCGCGACGACGTGGCTCATCAACAGGCTATCACCCTTGTCGCCGGAACATCGCTGACCGTGCGTTACCAACAAGCCTTTCAGGCTATGGGTTGCGACGTAACGGCGGTGGCGGGCGACACGGCATTTCTGGCTGGTATAAGGAGCATTGCTCATGCAGTGGCAAACTAAACTCCCACTGATCGCCATTTTGCGCGGCATTACGCCTGACGAGGCGCTGGCGCATGTTGGCTCGGTGATTGACGCCGGGTTCGACGCGGTTGAAATCCCGCTGAATTCTCCCCAATGGGAGCAAAGCATTCCCGCAGTCGTTGAAGCATACGGCGACAAAGCGTTGATTGGCGCAGGTACGGTACTGAAACCTGAGCAGGTTGATACGCTCGCCAGGATGGGCTGCCAGCTCATCGTTACGCCCAATATCCATAGTGAGGTCATTCGTCGTGCGGTGGGTTACGGCATGACCGTTTGCCCCGGTTGTGCGACGGCGACCGAAGCCTTTAGCGCGCTCGAAGCAGGCGCGCAGGCACTGAAAATATTTCCGTCATCGGCTTTTGGCCCGCAATACATCAAAGCATTAAAAGCGGTATTACCGCAGGACATCGCGGTCTTTGCCGTTGGCGGCGTGACGCCAGAAAACCTGGCGCAGTGGATAGACGCTGGTTGTGCTGGAGCGGGCTTAGGTAGCGATCTCTATCGCGCCGGACAGTCCGTGGAACGTACCGCGCAGCAGGCAGCAGCATTTGTTAAGGCGTATCGAGAGGCAGTGCAATGAAAATTACCAAAATTACCACGTATCGTTTACCTCCCCGCTGGATGTTCCTGAAAATTGAAACCGATGAAGGCGTGGTCGGTTGGGGCGAACCGGTGATTGAGGGCCGCGCCCGCACGGTGGAAGCGGCAGTTCACGAGCTGGGTGACTATCTTATTGGTCAGGATCCATCGCGCATCAACGACTTATGGCAAGTGATGTATCGCGCCGGTTTTTATCGTGGCGGCCCCATTCTGATGAGCGCCATCGCCGGGATCGACCAGGCGTTATGGGATATCAAAGGCAAAGTGCTGAATGCGCCCGTCTGGCAACTAATGGGTGGCCTGGTCCGCGACAAAATCAAAGCCTACAGTTGGGTCGGCGGCGATCGTCCGGCGGATGTTATCGACGGCATTAAAACCCTGCGTGAAATCGGCTTCGATACTTTCAAACTGAACGGTTGTGAAGAACTGGGTCTGATTGATAACTCCCGCGCGGTAGATGCGGCGGTCAACACCGTGGCACAAATTCGTGAAGCCTTTGGTAATCAGATTGAGTTTGGCCTTGATTTTCACGGTCGCGTCAGCGCGCCGATGGCGAAAGTGCTGATTAAAGAACTGGAACCGTATCGCCCGCTATTTATTGAAGAGCCGGTGCTGGCGGAACAAGCCGAATACTACCCGAAACTGGCGGCGCAAACTCACATTCCGCTGGCAGCTGGGGAACGCATGTTCTCGCGCTTCGATTTTAAACGCGTGCTGGAGGCGGGGGGAATTTCGATCCTGCAACCGGATCTCTCCCACGCGGGCGGTATTACCGAATGCTACAAAATTGCCGGAATGGCGGAAGCCTATGACGTGACTCTTGCGCCGCACTGTCCGCTCGGCCCCATTGCACTGGCTGCTTGCCTGCATATCGACTTTGTCTCCTATAACGCCGTACTTCAGGAACAAAGTATGGGCATTCATTACAACAAAGGCGCGGAGTTACTCGACTTTGTGAAAAACAAAGAGGACTTCAGCATGGTCGGCGGCTTCTTTAAACCGCTAACGAAACCGGGCTTAGGCGTGGAAATCGACGAAGCCAAAGTCATTGAGTTCAGTAAAAATGCCCCGGACTGGCGTAATCCGCTCTGGCGTCATGAAGATAACAGCGTAGCAGAGTGGTAATTCCTGCCACGTAAGCCCCTCATCGGGCACTAAAACAGCAATACAAAAATATAACCCTCTGTAACTTACAGGGCATGGTGAGCGGCCTCGCTATGCCCAAAATCAGGAGATAGCTCGCTATGGATATTCCCGTAAATGCAGCAAAGCCGGGGCGTCGGCGTTATCTGACGTTAGTGATGATTTTTATTACGGTAGTGATTTGTTATGTCGATCGCGCCAACCTGGCCGTGGCTTCCGCCCATATTCAGGAAGAGTTCGGTATTACTAAAGCCGAAATGGGCTATGTATTTTCGGCCTTCGCCTGGCTTTATACCTTATGTCAGATCCCCGGCGGTTGGTTTTTAGATCGCGTGGGTTCACGTGTGACTTATTTTATTGCGATATTTGGCTGGTCGGTGGCGACATTATTCCAGGGATTTGCCACGGGCTTAATGTCATTAATTGGTCTGCGGGCGATAACCGGTATTTTCGAAGCGCCCGCTTTCCCGACCAATAACCGTATGGTGACCAGTTGGTTCCCGGAACATGAACGTGCTTCTGCCGTTGGTTTTTATACCTCTGGTCAGTTTGTCGGTCTGGCGTTTCTGACTCCGCTGCTGATCTGGATTCAGGAGATGTTGAGCTGGCACTGGGTGTTCATTGTCACCGGCGGTATCGGCATTATCTGGTCGCTGATTTGGTTTAAAGTTTACCAGCCGCCGCGCCTGACTAAAGGCATCAGCAAAGCTGAGCTGGATTACATTCGTGATGGTGGCGGTCTGGTGGATGGCGATGCGCCGGTGAAAAAAGAGGCGCGTCAGCCGTTAACGGCAAAAGACTGGAAACTGGTGTTCCATCGTAAACTGATCGGCGTCTATCTCGGGCAATTTGCGGTGGCGTCTACGCTGTGGTTCTTCTTAACCTGGTTCCCGAACTATTTAACCCAGGAAAAAGGGATAACGGCGTTGAAAGCGGGTTTTATGACCACGGTGCCATTTCTCGCTGCGTTTGTCGGTGTACTGCTCTCAGGATGGGTAGCGGATCTGCTGGTGCGGAAGGGCTTTTCGCTGGGCTTTGCGCGTAAAACACCAATAATCTGCGGCTTGTTGATCTCCACCTGCATTATGGGTGCTAACTATACCAATGACCCGATGATGATTATGTGTCTGATGGCGCTGGCATTCTTCGGTAACGGTTTTGCTTCGATTACCTGGTCGCTGGTCTCTTCTTTGGCACCGATGCGCCTGATTGGTTTAACCGGCGGGGTGTTTAACTTCGCCGGTGGTTTGGGGGGTATCACCGTTCCGCTGGTGGTGGGTTACCTGGCGCAGGGTTACGGTTTTGCACCTGCACTGGTTTATATCTCCGCCGTCGCGTTGATTGGCGCGCTCTCTTACATCCTGCTGGTAGGCGATGTGAAGCGCGTTGGGTAATCTCTCAACTGTGGAATATGTGCAATGCCACTGCGCATAATCCACTTTCTTAAGGCCGGTGCGGTCAGGCATCGGCTTTTCAGGATCTTACCGTAGAGTTTTAAACGCAGTTTGCGGGTGGCGTGCCAGTAAGCGGCATTGATTTTCTCCGGCTGCTTCAGTAGCACCGAACGCAGTATTTCCGCGCTATCCAGCGCATAGCTAATCCCCTCCAGCGAGCTGGCACTGATAAATCCCGCTGCTTCGCCAATAAGAAAAGCATTGTCTTTACCGCAGACAAAATCCTGCCAGCGTGAGGGAAACAACACGGTGCATTTTTCACTTTTCACCGCTTTGCCAAACTGGAACTGAAAGGCGTTCATTTTCTCTTTCAGCGCCGCAAAACGCGCCTGGCCGTCTTTCATCGGATAGGCACCGCCAAAAATAAAATAACCGTCTTTGCTGATACTCCATGAGTAACAGTCAGTTATCGCATTATCAAAGATACAGGAGTAGAACGGCGTCGGATGTTTCTCTGTGAACCACTGCTGGATAGCGACATATTTACGAATCTGATGATCCGGGTAGAGATGTCGCCGCACCATCGAGTTTGCACCATCAGCACCGACCAGATAGCGGGCAGTAATGTGTTGCTCCCAGCCATCGGCGCGAAAAATAACATGCCATTTATCATCCTCACGCCAGATTTTCCGGCACAGGCTGTCGTGGTAAACCTCAACGCTGGTAGGGATCAGCGATTTCATCCACAAGTCGAAGGCATGACGATTAATATTGATATAGCTTCGCTGGTAGTTACGCGTGAGCGATGCTGTGACGTCGACGGTTTTGACGCTGAAAATCTGTGGGTTGGCGATCACATCGACAGGGAGCGTTAGCCCGTCGCGAATAAAAGAACGCTGCGCGTCCGGTGCCAGCAGACCACCGCAAGGTTTGCTGAAACCTTCTGTACCGCACTGGTGCTTTTTATCCAGTGCAATCACCTGCATTTTTCCTGCTAACTGCCGCGCCAGTGCGGAACCCGCCGGGCCGAGGCCGATAATCGCTACGTCAAAATGTTCCATCTTTTTACTCACATTCATCACGATGGCAAAAGACTATTGTCTGAAAGTGAAGTCCTTGTGAAGTATGATGGCGGAAACCGTTTTGTATCAGGATCACGCCATGAAACAACTCACCAACGCTTCACGAAACCACCTGCTCACCAATACCAACACCTGGACACCCGATAGCCAGTGGCTGGTATTTGACGTGCGGCCTTCTGGCGCGTCGTTTACCGGCGAGACAATTGAGCGTGTGAATATCCATACCGGCGAGGTTGAAGTTATTTACCAGGCGTCACAGGGTGCACACGTTGGCGTGGTGACCGTTCATCCGAAGCTGGAGAAATATGTCTTCATCCACGGCCCAGAAAATCCTGATGAAACATGGCATTACGATTTCCATCACCGCCGCGGCGTGATTGTTGAAGGCGGAAAGATGAGCAATCTCGATGCCATGGATATTACCGTTCCGTACACTCCTGGGGCGCTACGTGGCGGCAGTCATGTACATGTCTTTAGCCCGAACGGTGAAATGGTGAGTTTTACCTATAACGACCATGTACTACATGAATGCCGCCCGGCGCTGGATTTGCGAAACGTCGGGGTTGCGGCACCGTTTGGCCCGGTTAACGTACACAAACAGCATCCGCGCGAATACAGCGGCAGCCACTGGTGCGTGCTGGTAAGTAAAACCACGCCCACGCCGCAGCCGGGCAGTGATGAAATCAATCGCGCTTATGAAGAGGGATGGGTCGGAAACCACGCGCTGGCGTTTATTGGCGACACACTTTCGCTGAACGGCGAGAAAGTACCGGAGCTGTTTATTGTAGAGCTGCCACAAAATGAAAACGGCTGGAAAGCGGCTGGTGAGGAGCCGTTAAGCGGCACGGAATCAACCCTGCCAGCGCCGCCGCGTGGTGTCGTGCAGCGACGTTTAACCTTTACTCACCATCGTACTTACCCAGGGTTAGTCAACGTTCCACGCCATTGGGTGCGTTGTAACCCACAGGGGACGCAAATCGCGTTTTTAATGCGTGACGATAACGGTATTGTGCAATTGTGGCTTATCTCCCCACAGGGCGGCGAACCGCGCCAGTTAACCGATAACAAAACGGATATTCAGTCAGCGTTTAACTGGCATCCGTCAGGAGAATGGCTGGGTTTTGTGCTGGATAATCGTATTGCCTGTGCACATGCGCAAAGCGGTGAAGTTGAGTATTTAACCGAAAATCACGCCAACCAACCTTCGGCAGACGCCGTGGTCTTCTCGCCAGATGGTCAATGGCTGGCGTGGATGGAAGCTGGCCAGTTGTGGGTCACCGAAACTGGCCACTAATTCAGTTCGTTGGCATTCGGGCTGGTGGAATGACGGCATTGATGGCCTGCGCGTCGGCTTCACTTTTTTCCACGCGTGAGCGCACTGAACTGTCTTTGCGGAATGCATCCCACGGCAGTAAAAGCGTGTCCATAACAGCGGTAAACGGCATATCAAGAATCACCAGTGACTTAGTGCCCCAGTTGGTTTCATTGTCACCAATCATGGTGGCGCTGGCACGGGTGCCAGGGTATGTTCCCTCTTTGCCCCCTGTATGGGACATCACGCTGGAACATCCTGTCATTAACGCCATCCCGCTGCACATTAAGAGTGCTAACAACACATTTCTTATCATAATAAATTCATCAGTTGATCGTTGGTGTTGGCATGATGTGTTATAGCGATCCCTTGCTGAAAATAACATCATCATCATGTCGCACTGTGGCGGCTATCGCACTTTAACGTTTCGTGCTGCCCCTCAGTCTATGCAATAGACCATAAACTGCAAAAAAAAGTCCGTTGGAAAGACTTGAAAAGTGCATATCCAGACCCATTTTTATACCGTAGCCGATGAGAACGCGCCTGATGGGTGTTCTGGCTATCCGACCTGTCCATTGTGGAAGGTCTTACATTCTCGCTGATTTCAGGAGCTATTGATTATGCGTAACTTTGATTTATCCCCGCTTTATCGTTCTGCAATTGGATTTGACCGTTTGTTTAACCACTTAGAAAACAACCAGAGCCAGAGTAATGGTGGCTACCCTCCGTATAACGTTGAACTGGTAGACGAAAACCATTATCGCATTGCTATCGCTGTAGCTGGTTTTGCTGAGAGTGAACTGGAAATTACCGCCCAGGACAATCTGCTGGTGGTGAAAGGTGCTCACGCCGACGAACAAAAAGAGCGCACCTATCTGTACCAGGGCATCGCTGAACGCAACTTCGAACGCAAATTCCAGTTAGCAGAAAACATTCATGTTCGTGGCGCTAACCTGGTGAACGGTCTGCTGTATATCGATCTCGAACGCGTGATTCCGGAAGCGAAAAAACCGCGCCGTATCGAAATCAACTAATTCTCTAAGGCCGCCTGGTGCGGCCTGGCAACTTCATGCTCGCCGTCAGGGAGCATATGCGAATCCTCGGATTTGCAGGTACTTACTCGCTTCTTAGAAGGAGAAATGACTATGCGTAACTTCGATTTATCCCCACTGATGCGTCAATGGATCGGTTTTGACAAACTGGCCAACGCACTGCAAAACGCCGGTGAAAGCCAGAGCTTCCCGCCGTACAACATTGAGAAAAGCGACGATAACCACTACCGCATTACTCTTGCGCTGGCGGGCTTCCGTCAGGAAGATTTAGATATTCAACTGGAAGGTACTCGCCTGAGCGTAAAAGGCACGCCGGAGCAGCCCAAAGAAGAGAAAAAATGGCTGCATCAAGGTCTTATGAATCAGCCTTTTAGCCTGAGTTTTACGCTGGCAGAAAATATGGAAGTCTCTGGTGCAACCTTCGTAAATGGTTTGCTGCATATTGATTTAATTCGTAATGAGCCTGAACCCATCGCAGCGCAGCGTATCGCTATCAGCGAACGTCCCGCGTTAAATAGCTAATTAGCTATTCTTTTTGCCCCGCCAGCCTGGTGGGGCTTTTTTTATTTACCATCTTCAACAATGTGTTAATTTTCGCCAATTTAAGATGTTCCTGCACTCTCTTTCCCGTGATAATGTGCGCCATAAGGCAAATCTGCTTCACCGATTCAGCCATAATCCATAGCAATTAAAATGTTATCTCAAGAGAAATGGACGATGAGTGATATAGCATTAACAGTCAGTATTCTGGCTTTGGTGGCGGTCGTCGGTTTGTTTATCGGCAACGTCAAGTTTCGCGGCGTTGGATTGGGCATTGGCGGCGTACTGTTCGGTGGGATCATCGTCGGCCATTTTGTTTCACAGGCTGGGATGACATTAAGTAGCGACATGCTGCATGTTATCCAGGAATTTGGTCTGATCCTGTTCGTTTACACTATCGGCATTCAAGTGGGGCCGGGATTCTTTGCCTCGTTGCGTGTCTCCGGATTACGCCTTAATTTGTTTGCCGTTTTGGTTGTCATCATCGGTGGCCTGGTCACCGCCATCCTGCATAAATTGTTCGATATCCCACTTCCCGTGGTGCTGGGGATTTTCTCCGGCGCGGTCACCAATACGCCAGCGCTGGGCGCAGGTCAGCAGATCTTACGCGACCTCGGCACACCGATGGAGATGGTTGATCAGATGGGGATGAGCTATGCGATGGCGTATCCATTCGGCATTTGCGGGATTTTGTTCACCATGTGGATACTGCGGGTTATTTTTCGCGTCAATGTTGAGACGGAAGCCCTGCAGCACGAGTCGACACGAACCAACGGCGGTGCGCTAATCAGGACGATTAATATCCGTGTTGAGAATCCTAATTTGCATAATTTAGCCATTAAAGATGTGCCGATTCTCAATGGCGATAAAGTTATCTGCTCGCGATTGAAACGAGAAGAAACCCTAAAAGTACCTTCGCCAGAGACCATTATTCAGTTGGGAGATTTACTGCATCTGGTGGGGCAGCCTGCGGATTTACATAATGCACAACTGGTGATTGGTCAGGAAGTGGATACTTCGCTGTCGACGAAAGGCACCGATTTGCGTGTCGAACGCGTGGTGGTCACCAATGAAAATGTGCTAGGCAAGCGTATTCGCGACCTGCATTTTAAGGAGCGCTATGATGTCGTCATTTCGCGACTGAATCGTGCCGGGGTTGAACTGGTCGCCAGTGGCGATATTAGCCTGCAATTTGGCGATATCCTCAACCTGGTTGGACGCCCGTCGGCTATTGATGCCGTTGCCAATGTATTAGGTAATGCGCAGCAAAAACTGCAACAGGTTCAGATGTTACCCGTGTTTATTGGTATCGGTCTTGGCGTATTGTTAGGCTCCATTCCGGTGTTCGTGCCAGGATTCCCGGCGGCGTTGAAGCTGGGGCTGGCGGGTGGTCCGCTGATTATGGCGCTGATCCTTGGACGTATCGGCAGTATCGGTAAGCTGTACTGGTTTATGCCGCCAAGTGCCAACCTGGCACTGCGCGAACTGGGTATCGTACTGTTCCTTTCAGTTGTTGGTCTGAAATCCGGCGGCGATTTTATCCATACATTGGTTAATGGCGAAGGGCTAAGTTGGATAGGCTATGGTGCATTGATTACCGCGATTCCGCTGATCACAGCCGGCATTCTGGCGCGGATGTTAGCCAAAATGAATTATCTCACTATGTGTGGGATGTTGGCGGGTTCAATGACCGATCCACCGGCGCTGGCGTTTGCCAATAATCTTCATCCAACCAGTGGTGCAGCGGCTCTCTCTTACGCCACGGTGTATCCATTAGTCATGTTTCTGCGCATCATCACACCACAGTTACTTGCGGTGCTTTTCTGGGGCATAGGTTAACCCTTTTCCGGGTGGAGTCGCCGTAAATGGTACTCCACCCGGTATTCACAGGCGTTTCTGAACATTACTGAGTTACTTAAACCAGTGAACCACCGGTCAGGAAAGAAAAGATCAGGAATATCAGCACAATTCCACAGATGATGCCGATACCAAAAAGCAAGGTATGGAAAGCCAGCGTCCCGCTACCAAAAAACAGTGCACCGCGAATGCCCCAGCGATTTTCTTTACGCATACCGGCAACAAACGCGCAGAGTAGCGCGGCAATGGCCAGGGCGATACCGCCGTGATCGAGGATTTTATCGACATCAACGTCCTCTTTTTTCTGCGTCGTGGTGATTTTTTCGCCTTTTATTCCGGCGAGAAGACCTCTTTTAATTTCCGCCGTTTTTTCTGCAATAACGCTTTCCAGCGTTGGCGACGGCGTGGAAAAAGGGCCGAATGAAAAGTGGATAATGCCCATTATTAAAGCGATAGCACCGAACAGCATACCCAGTGAACTGATTTTATTTTGCGCTATGATACCCATCTGACCTCCTTGTAGCGGATGGCAAGCATATCAGGAAAGCGCCGGACGACATTCCTAAAAATAGACGAATAAGACATCGCTATTGCGAAACGACTAAGGAGCCATAGTGAAAATTTCCCGACTCGGAGAAGCGCCCGATTACCGTTTTTCTCTGGCTAATGAGCGTACCTTTCTGGCGTGGATCCGAACTGCGCTGGGTTTTCTGGCGGCAGGTGTTGGGCTGGATCAGCTTGCGCCGGATTTCGCCACGCCGGTCATTCGCGAACTGCTGGCATTGTTGTTGTGTCTGTTTTCCGGCGGGTTAGCGATGTATGGTTACCTGCGCTGGCTACGTAACGAAAAGGCGATGCGTCTGAAAGAAGATTTACCCTACACCAACAGCTTATTAATCATTAGCTTAATATTGATGATTGTGGCGGTGATCGTTATGGGACTGGTACTGTATGCCGGATAGCCGCAAAGCCAGACGGATTGCCGACCCGGGTCTTCAGCCGGAACGCACATCGCTGGCATGGTTTCGCACCATGCTGGGTTACGGTGCGTTGATGGCGTTGGCAATCAAACACAACTGGCATCAGTCAGGCACATTGTTCTGGATTTCTATTGGCATCCTTTCCTTTGTGGCATTGATCCTCTGGCGCTATACCCGCAATCGCAATTTAATGGATGTCACTAATAGCGATTTTTCCCAATTTTACGTAATCCGTGACAAATTTATGATCTCCCTCGCGGTGTTATCTCTTGCAATACTGTTTGCTGTAACGCATATACATCAAATTATCGTATTAATTGAGAGAATCACATGACAGGAAGTCAGGTTAGAAATGCTGAAGAGGACAGGCACAAATTGGTTATAGAGTATAAAGACGCTCTGCAACCTGCCGATTTTTATCAAAATTTCAAACAGCGAGGCATCCGCTCCGTGCAACTTATTCCCCACATTGAATTTGATGACCGGGGCGAGCTGACGGCAGCTTCGATGACAGAGGAGCTGTGGGGGCAATTTTTAATTGCCCTGTTCGAGTGTTGGGTGCGGGCAGATATCAGTCGTATATCAATTGAGCTTTTCGACGCCACCCTGCAAAAATGGTGCAGGAGCGAAAAACTGCAACCCCGGCGAGGCTGTCAGGGATGTGACTGGCATCGTCTTTGCCCACAAGCATGGGATGATCAGCCGGACGACGTGCTTTGTGCTGGCTATCAAGCTTTTTATTCCCACTCGGCACCGTACATGCGGGTGATGCGCGACTTGATAAAGCAGCATCGTTCTCCCATGGAGTTGATGACGATGCTGCGGTGATGCGAGCTTAAACGGCCTGCCCCTGGTGTGATATCCGCGTTGCCAGCGGCAGCCAGCAAAGCACAATCAATAACCCCATTAAGGTCATCAACAGCCCCAGACTTCCCTGGCCGGTTTGCGGCAGCATCGCAGAGAGCGACGCCAGTACGCCGGAACCAATGTTTTGCAGGCCGCCAACCAGTGCGCCAGCAGTACCTGCCAGGAATGGAAACGGCTCCATCGCGCCGCTGGTGGCCAGCGGAAATAGCATTCCGGCACCAAAAAAGAACAGCGCGGCGGGAACGAGTAGTGTCCAGACATTCATCACACCAAACCAGCCAGGGATCCACATCATCAGTCCTGCCAGCAGGCAACAGATAACTGACTGCCACATTAACGAAGAGAACCGTTTATTCGGGCGTCCGGCAAACCATGCGCCGAAAAATGCCGCCGGGATTGGCAGAATAAATAAAATACTGACCGTCATACTGCTCAGCCCTAATACTGCGCCCATCAACACACCAGAACAGGCTTCGAAAGCGGCAATTCCTGCCAGACCGCCAATAAGCATCAGTAAATAGCAGTTGAAACCGCCGTTACCGAAAAGAGTTTTATAACTGGTCAGTAGGCGCGTGCGTGGCGCATCGACAGGGCGCGTTTCCGGCATCCAGCGCGCCATACTGAACGTCACACCGGCACAGAGCACCAGCAAAAACAGGTAACAGGCCCGCCAGTTCCACATGGTATTCAGCAGACCGCCAATTAATGGCGCAAGCAAAGGGCTGACGAGAATACCCATATTTAACATGCTATTAGCGTGACGTAGCTGTGTCCGTTCATACAGATCACGCGGTAATGTACGCGCCATCACACCACCGACACCGGTTCCCATTCCCTGCATTGCGCTGGCAGTAATTAATACCGTCAGGCTGGAGGTGGTGACCGCCACCAGCGTTGCTAACATAAAAATGGACATTCCGACGAGGATCACCGGGCGGCGACCCACACGGTCGGAAATTGGGCCATAAAACAGTTGTGAGACACCGTAGGTCAGCAGATACGCGCCCATTACGCTCTGCACCGCCCCTTCACGGACGTTGAGATCGCGCGCCATATCGGCAATAGCTGGAATATAAATAGTTTGTGCCATCTGACCGACAGCCACGAGTAATACCAACATCAATAATAAATTGATGTTTCTATGCGTTTTCATTATCACAGATGCTTATATAAGAATATTTAGAATAAGTTGCTACGCATTCCAATAAATGCGGGAGAGGAATCTATCACATTGATAAATGTTAGCCAGATATATATATGGAATGATGAATAACGAAGCGGCAGAATATATAAACAACAGCGGCAATAAATGTTTCCGGAATGGATTGTAGTTTAAATAAATTCTGTAGATACGATGCGTCAGCATCGCATCGACACGAATCTGCCAGCAGAATGTAAAAGACCACCTCCTCAGGAGGTGGTCTTTTACTTCTTACGTTTCAGTACAAAACGTGATCAGTCCCTCATTTTTTCCCTGATGAAAAATTTTCCATTGTCTCTCCTGTAAACCTGTGCTTGTATAAATATTGTTAAACACAAAACAAACAAGGTCCCCAATGACTACTTCCATGCTCAACGCAAAACTACTACCAACTGCGCCATCCGCCGCAGTGGTCGTCGTGCGTGTGGTGGTGGTCGTCGGCAATGCGCCGTAGGGACTGGAACAACACACGATTCCAAAACCCCGCCGGCGCAAACCGGGCGGGGTTTTTCGTTTAAGCACCCCCGGAAAGTCGGCCCAGAAGAAAAGGACTGGAGCATGGCAAGTTCGGGCACAACATCGACACGTAAGCGCTTTACTGGCGCAGAATTTATCGTTTATTTCCTGGAACAACAGGGCATTAAGGTTGTGACGGGGATCCCTGGTGGCTCAATTCTCCCTGTCTATGACGCCTTAAGCCAAAGTACACAAATCCGCCATATTCTGGCCCGTCACGAACAAGGAGCGGGATTTATCGCCCAGGGGATGGCGCGCACCGACGGAAAACCAGCGGTTTGCATGGCCTGCAGTGGGCCGGGAGCGACTAATCTGGTGACTGCCATTGCCGATGCGAGGCTGGACTCCATTCCGCTGATTTGCATCACCGGTCAGGTTCCGGCCTCAATGATTGGCACCGACGCCTTCCAGGAAGTCGATACCTACGGCATCTCTATCCCCATCACCAAACATAACTATCTGGTCAGACATATCGAAGAACTTCCGCAGGTCATGAGCGATGCCTTTCGCATTGCGCAATCAGGCCGCCCTGGCCCGGTGTGGATAGACATTCCTAAGGATGTGCAAACAGCGGTTTTTGAGATTGAAGAACAACCTGCTCCGGTAGAAAAAGCCGCCGCGCCTGCCTTTAGTGAAGAGAGCATTCGTGACGCGGCAGCGATGATTAACGCAGCCAAACGCCCGGTGCTTTATCTGGGAGGCGGTGTGATCAACGCGCCTGCGCGGGTGCGTGAACTGGCAGAGAAAGCGCAACTGCCCACCACCATGACCTTAATGGCGCTGGGCATGTTGCCAAAAGCGCATCCGCTGTCGCTGGGTATGCTGGGAATGCACGGTGTACGCAGCACCAACTTTATCTTGCAGGAGGCGGATCTGCTGATTGTTCTCGGTGCACGTTTTGATGATCGGGCGATAGGCAAAACCGAGGAGTTCTGCCCGAACGCGAAAATCATTCATGTTGATATCGACCGCGCAGAGCTGGGCAAAGTTAAGCAAGCGCACGTGGCGATTCAGGCGGATGTTGATGATGTGTTGGCGCAATTAATCCCACAGGTGGAAGTCCAACCGCGTACAGAGTGGCACCAACAGGTGGCTGATTTACAACGCGAATTCCCGTGCCCTATCCCGAAAGCATGCGATCCGTTAACGCATTACGGCCTGATCAACGCCGTTGCCGCCTGTGTGGATGACAACGCGATTATCACGACCGATGTTGGTCAGCACCAGATGTGGACCGCACAAGCGTATCCGCTCAATCGTCCTCGTCAGTGGCTGACCTCCGGTGGGCTGGGAACCATGGGCTTTGGCCTGCCAGCGGCGATTGGCGCAGCGCTGGCAAACCCGGATCGCAAAGTTTTATGTTTCTCCGGTGACGGCAGTCTGATGATGAATATTCAGGAGATGGCCACCGCCAGCGAAAACCAACTGGATGTCAAAATCATTCTGATGAACAACGAAGCGTTAGGGTTGGTGCATCAGCAGCAAAGCCTGTTCTACAAGCAGGGCGTTTTTGCCGCCACCTATCCGGGCAAAATCAACTTTATGCAAATAGCCGCCGGATTCGGCCTCGAAACCTGTGATTTGAATAACGAAGCCGATCCGCAGGCCGCGTTGCAGGAAATTATTAATCGCCCTGGCCCGGCGCTGATCCACGTGCGCATTGATGCCGAAGAAAAAGTTTACCCGATGGTGCCGCCAGGTGCGGCGAATACTGAAATGGTGGGGGAATAAACCATGCAAAACACAACTCATGACAACGTGATTCTGGAACTCACCGTTCGCAACCATCCGGGCGTAATGACCCACGTTTGTGGGCTTTTTGCCCGCCGCGCCTTTAACGTCGAGGGTATTCTCTGCCTGCCGATTCAGGACAGCGACAAAAGCCATATTTGGCTACTGGTTAATGATGACCAGCGGCTGGAGCAGATGATAAGCCAAATCGACAAACTGGAAGATGTGGTCAAAGTGCAGCGTAATCAGTCTGACCCGACCATGTTTAACAAGATTGCAGTGTTCTTTCAGTAACCGCTCAAGGCTTGAACAGCGGCGCGCTTATCGTTAAGGTAAGCGCGTTTTTTTACCCGCCAGGACAAGACCATGATCACCGTTGCCCTTATAGACGATCACCTTATCGTCCGCTCCGGCTTTGCGCAGTTGCTGGGGCTGGAACCTGATTTGCAGGTAGTTGCTGAGTTTGGCTCGGGGCGCGAGGCGCTGGCCGGATTGCCTGGGCGCGGTGTGCAGGTGTGTATTTGCGACATCTCAATGCCGGATATTTCGGGGCTGGAGTTGCTAAGTCTGCTACCAAAAGGGATGGCGACAATTATGCTCTCCGTTCATGACAGTCCGGCGCTGGTTGAACAGGCGCTTAATGCGGGCGCGCGCGGTTTTCTCTCCAAACGTTGTAGCCCGGACGAACTGATCGCCGCCGTGCATACAGTTGCCACGGGCGGCTGTTATCTGACGCCGGACATCGCCATTAAGCTGGCATCCGGCCGCCAGGATCCACTGACCAAACGCGAACGTCAGGTGGCGGAAAAGCTGGCGCAAGGGATGGCAGTAAAAGAGATCGCCGCTGAACTGGGGTTGTCGCCTAAAACAGTGCACGTACATCGCGCTAATCTGATGGAAAAACTGGGCGTCAGTAACGACGTTGAACTGGCTCGCCGTATGTTTGATGGCTGGTGATGAAGACGTTTTTTTCCCGCTTAATTACCGTTATTGCCTGCTTTTTTATTTTCTCTGCCGCGTGGTTTTGCCTGTGGAGTATCAGCCTGCATTTGGTTGAACGCCCGGAGCTGGCTGTGCTGCTGTTCCCGTTTGGCTTGCGGCTGGGACTGATGTTGCAATGCCCGCGCGGATACTGGCCCGTATTGCTGGGCGCGGAATGGTTGCTGATTTACTGGTTGATGCAGGCGGTTGGGTTAACGCATTTTCCGTTATTGATGATCGGTAGTTTACTGACGTTACTGCCCGTGGCGTTGATTTCTCGCTATCGCCATCAGCGTGACTGGCGCACGTTGCTGTTACAAGGAGCAGCGTTGACGGCGGCAGCGTTGTTACAGTCACTGCCCTGGCTTTGGCACAGGTATGGAAACGAGTCGTGGAACGCGCTGTTATTGACCTTAACTGGCGGTCTGACGCTGGCTCCTGTTTGTCTCGTGTTCTGGCATTACCTGGCGAATAACACCTGGCTACCGCTGGGGCCGTCGCTGGTTTCTCAGCCGATAAACTGGCGTGGACGCCATCTGGTCTGGTACTTGCTGCTGTTTGTTATCAGTCTCTGGCTGCAACTGGGGCTGCCGAACGAACTGTCGCGCTTTACGCCATTCTGCCTGGCGCTGCCGATTATTGCCCTGGCCTGGCACTATGGCTGGCAAGGAGCGCTGATTGCGACGCTGATGAACGCCATTGCGTTGATTGCCAGCCAGACATGGCATGATCATCCGGTGGATTTATTGCTCTCGCTGCTGGTGCAAAGCCTTACAGGCTTGTTGCTTGGTGCAGGTATTCAGCGACTGCGCGAGCTTAACCAGTCGCTGCAAAAGGAACTGGCGCGCAATCAGCATCTTGCCGAACGTTTGCTGGAAACCGAAGAGAGCGTGCGCCGCGACGTAGCGCGTGAACTGCACGATGATATCGGCCAGACCATCACCGCTATTCGCACTCAGGCGGGCATTGTTCAGCGATTGGCAGCGGATAACGCCAGTGTGAAGCAGAGTGGGCAGCTAATCGAACAACTGTCGCTGGGCGTTTACGACGCGGTGCGCCGCTTGTTAGGGCGGTTACGCCCACGTCAGTTGGATGACCTCACTCTTGAGCAGGCCATCCGTTCACTGATGCGAGAAATGGAACTGGAGGGGCGCGGTATTATCAGTCATCTCGAATGGCGGATAGATGAATCGGCGTTAAGTGAAAACCAGCGAGTAACGCTGTTTCGTGTCTGCCAGGAAGGGCTGAACAACATTGTGAAACATGCCGATGCCAGTGCGGTCACGCTGCAAGGCTGGCAGCAGGATGAGCGGTTAATGCTGGTGATTGAAGACGATGGTAGCGGTTTGCCGCCAGACTCAGGGCAACACGGTTTTGGCCTCACCGGAATGCGTGAGCGTGTAACGGCGCTGGGCGGCACCTTAACCATCTCCTGTCTGCACGGCACACGCGTCAGTGTCTCTCTCCCCCAACGTTATGTCTAAGGCTTGATGATGTTGCAGTTTCTGAAAGCGCCTGCCGACGCGCCGCTGATGAGTGATAAACGTGAAATTGATGCCTGCTACCGCTACTGGCGTCGGCATATTTTGTTGACCATCTGGTTAGGTTATGCGCTGTTTTATTTCACGCGTAAAAGTTTTAACGCCGCTATGCCGGAAATCCTTGCTACCGGCGTGCTAAGTCGTAGCGATATTGGCCTGTTAGCAACCCTGTTTTATATCACCTACGGTTTGTCGAAGTTTGTCTCCGGCATTGTCAGCGACCGCTCAAATGCGCGTTATTTTATGGGGATTGGGCTTATCGCGACTGGCATCATCAACATTCTGTTTGGATTTTCCACTTCGCTATGGGCGTTTGCCGTGCTCTGGGTGTTGAACGCCTTTTTCCAGGGCTGGGGGTCGCCGGTTTGTGCGCGTCTGTTAACTGCCTGGTATTCACGTACCGAGCGTGGCGGTTGGTGGGCGCTGTGGAATACGGCACATAACGTTGGCGGTGCGTTGATCCCCATCGTGATGGCGGCAGTTGCGCTGCATTATAGCTGGCGTATCGGGATGATGATTGCCGGAAGTTTAGCCATTATAGTGGGGGTTTTTCTCTGCTGGCGGCTACGCGACCGCCCGCAGGCGTTAGGTTTACCGGCGGTCGGAGAATGGCGGCACGACGCACTGGAGGTAGCCCAGCAACAGGAAGGGGCGGGGTTGACACGTAAAGAGATCCTCACCAAATATGTGTTGCTGAATCCATACATCTGGCTGCTTTCGTTCTGCTACGTGCTGGTTTACGTGGTTCGTGCAGCGATTAACGACTGGGGCAACTTGTACATGTCCGAGACGCTGGGCGTCGATTTGGTGACGGCGAATACCGCGGTAACCATGTTTGAACTGGGCGGATTTATCGGTGCGCTGGTTGCAGGCTGGGGATCGGACAAACTGTTTAACGGTAACCGTGGGCCGATGAATTTGATATTCGCCGCGGGGATTTTGCTTTCTGTCGGCTCGCTGTGGCTGATGCCGTTTGCCAGTTACGTGATGCAGGCGACCTGCTTTTTCACCATTGGCTTTTTTGTTTTTGGCCCGCAGATGTTAATCGGCATGGCAGCGGCAGAGTGTTCTCACAAAGAGGCGGCAGGGGCAGCGACGGGGTTTGTCGGCTTGTTTGCTTATCTTGGGGCATCGCTCGCCGGTTGGCCGCTGGCGAAAGTGCTCGATACCTGGCACTGGAGCGGTTTTTTTGTGGTTATCGCTATCGCCGCTGGGATTTCGGCGCTGCTGTTACTGCCCTTTTTGAATGCTCAGGCACCACGCGAAGCGTGATGCATCTCACCTTTTTACTTCATATCCGGCAAAACTAAGAAATTTTCCTGGTTTTGCCTGGACGCTATCCCAGGCCTGATTTGCTGCTGATTTTTACAATGAATACCTCACGCAGGTATTCATTTCAGGAGTAACCCATGCTGGCTTTCCTCAACCAGGTTCGCAAGCCGACTCTGGATCTTCCGCTCGAAGTGCGGCGCAAAATGTGGTTCAAACCGTTCATGCAATCCTACCTGGTGGTCTTTATTGGCTACCTGACGATGTACCTGATTCGTAAGAACTTTAACATTGCGCAGAACGACATGATCTCCACCTACGGGCTGAGCATGACGCAGTTGGGGATGATAGGACTGGGCTTCTCCATCACCTATGGCGTGGGTAAAACGCTGGTTTCCTATTACGCTGACGGCAAAAATACTAAGCAGTTCCTGCCATTCATGCTGATCCTTTCAGCTATTTGTATGCTGGGGTTCAGCGCCAGTATGGGCAGCGGCTCGGTTAGCCTGTTCCTGATGATTGCTTTCTACGCCTTAAGCGGCTTTTTCCAGAGCACCGGCGGTTCGTGCAGTTACTCCACCATCACCAAATGGACGCCGCGTCGTAAGCGCGGGACGTTCCTCGGTTTCTGGAACATTTCCCACAACCTCGGCGGCGCGGGTGCGGCGGGTGTGGCGCTGTTCGGCGCAAATTACCTGTTCGATGGCCACGTGATTGGCATGTTTATTTTCCCGTCGATTATTGCACTGATTGTCGGTTTTATCGGTCTGCGTTACGGAAGTGACTCCCCTGAAGCTTATGGTCTTGGCAAAGCCGAAGAACTGTTCGGTGAAGAGATCAGCGAAGAGGACAAAGAGACGGAATCCACGGATATGACCAAGTGGCAGATCTTTGTCGAATATGTTTTGAAAAACAAAGTGATCTGGCTGCTGTGCTTCGCCAACATCTTCCTGTACGTGGTGCGTATTGGTATCGACCAGTGGTCAACCGTCTACGCTTTCCAGGAACTCAAACTCTCTAAAGCGGTAGCGATTCAGGGCTTTACGCTGTTTGAAGCAGGCGCACTGGTCGGTACGCTGCTGTGGGGCTGGCTCTCCGACCTGGCGAATGGTCGCCGTGGCCTGGTGGCCTGCATCGCGCTGGCACTGATTATCGCGACACTCGGTGTGTATCAGCACGCCAGCAATCAATATATCTACCTGGCTTCTCTCTTTGCATTAGGTTTCCTGGTATTTGGTCCGCAACTGTTGATTGGCGTGGCGGCTGTTGGCTTTGTACCGAAAAAAGCGATCGGCGCTGCCGACGGGATTAAAGGCACCTTCGCCTACCTGATTGGTGACAGCTTTGCCAAGTTAGGTCTGGGGATGATTGCCGATGGTACTCCGGTATTCGGCCTTACCGGCTGGGCTGGAACCTTCGCCGCGCTGGATATCGCCGCAATTGGCTGTATCTGCCTGATGGCGATAGTCGCGGTGATGGAAGAACGCAAAATCCGCCGCGAGAAAAAAATTCAGCAGTTGACAGTGGCATAAACGTAACTGGTGACTTTTGCCCGGCATGATGCCGGGCTTTTTTTATTCCGCGATCTCAAGCGTAGTGAAGGAAAACGTTTCGCCATCAAACAAACCCTGGCTGGTCAGTTTCAGCGCGGGGATCACTGGCAGGGAAAGAAATGCCATCTGAATAAACGGTTCATCCGGTAGTGGACCACATTCACGGGCGGCGACTTTCAATGCGTCAATTTGTTCCGCCAGTGACTGCGCTGTGTCGGTGCTCATCAGCCCGGCAATGGGCAACGGCAGGTGGCTCTGTACCTGACCGTTACGTACTACGCAAAGCCCACCGCCGTCCTGAATAACCTGATTCACCGCCAGCGCCATTTCTTCGGTGCTACGACCGATCACCACAATATTATGGCTGTCATGGCTGACCGTCGCCGCCATCGCGCCTTCGTTCAGGCCAAAGCCGCCGAGCAAACCACAGGCCGGAGCCAGTCGTTGCCCGTAGCGCTCAAGCACGGCAATAAAGCACACATCATCGCGATCAAAACCGTTTTCGCTGTAAACGCAGGAGCGGGAGTGCGTAATCAGTTCGTTATGAATAACGTCAATGACACGATAGCGTTTTCCGGGAGTAAATTGCAGCGCAAAGTCGCTGGCGGAAACTGGCTGGCGGGCAATGGTATTGCCATACGGCGGGGCAGATTGCGCCAGTCTTACCGACTCTTGTGCCTGTAAGGTTTGTGCGTCAATCGGTTCGCCTTTCACCAGTACCTGTTGTACTGTGACCTTACGCGCGTCACTTAGCAGAACGATATCGGCCTGTTTGCCTGGTGCCAGTAAACCGAGATGATTAAGACCAAAATGACGCGCCGTCGACCAACTGGCTACACGATATGCCACATGCAGCGGCACATTGTGTTGTTCGATCAGGCGGCGGATTAAGGCGTCGATATGCCCTTCATGGGCAATTTCCCACGGGTTACGGTCATCGGTACAGAGCATGCATTGCGGGCTGTTAAATTCGTTGATCAACGGTGCCAGTGCATTGAGATTGCGGGCGGCGGACCCTTCGCGGATCATCAACGACATACCGAGTTGTAATTTCCGGCGACCTTCTTCCAGCAGATAACTTTCGTGGCAGTTTTCAATACCCGCAGCAATATAAGCGTTAAGTTCTTTACCACCCAAACCGGGACAGTGACCGTCCAGCGTCAGATGGCGAAACGCGTCCAGTTTATCGAGTAGCGCATTTTGGCCGCTAATCACGCCTGGATAGTCCATCATCTCGGCCAGACCGGTAACCTGCGGATGATCCCGCCAGGTGAGCATCTGTTCGAGGGTAAAACTGGCACCGTTTACATCGCAGCCTTCCAGGGCGGGAACGCAAGAACTGACCTGCAAATACTGATTCTGCCTTGCCTGTTCAGCGCAGCGGGCAAACCAGGCGAATCCGGCTTCACCCATGACGTTGACGATTTCATGAGGGTCGCAAATGACGGTTGTCAGGCCACGCGGCAGGGTGGCGGTTTCAAAGGTGACTGGCGTCATCATGCTGGATTCAATATGCAGGTGAGCATCAATAAACCCCGGCACTGCCGTTGCGCCGTTAGCATCAATTCGATGCAAAGCCGGAGCGTCGGCGTATTCTGCGCCAACACCGGCAATGTAACGCCCTTTAATCACTATCGGGCCGGAAATTTCTCCGCCATTGATCAGATCCAGAATAGAGACATTATCAATAATATAATCGGCAACGGCTTCTCCACGGGATACGGCTAACAATTCCTGGTATTCGCCCCGACTAATGTGATGAAATTTATGGCTAATAGAATTATTCATGTTTTTCTCATTTTGATTTTATCAGTTTGATTATTATTTATCATAAAGAAACGTCGCGAGATTATTAAAGAATATCCATTAATGTGCAATTGAAATGTGATAATTATCACTGAACCGTTGTTGTCATTTGTTTTACAAAAGCAAGGGATTAAATCTCCTTCAATGGACAAAAAAATGAATAATGACAATACCGATTACGTGAGTAATGAATCAGGGACGCTTTCGCGATTATTTAAACTGCCGCAACATGGGACCACCGTCCGCACAGAATTGATTGCAGGGATGACCACTTTTTTAACCATGGTGTACATCGTTTTCGTTAACCCGCAAATTCTCGGTGCGGCGCAAATGGATCCGAAAGTGGTGTTTGTCACCACCTGTCTGATTGCCGGTATCGGCAGCATTGCGATGGGGATATTTGCTAACTTACCCGTAGCGCTGGCTCCAGCAATGGGGCTGAATGCCTTCTTTGCGTTTGTGGTGGTGGGGGCAATGGGCATCTCCTGGCAGACCGGTATGGGCGCTATATTCTGGGGCGCAATAGGGCTATTTTTGCTCACGCTTTTTCGTATACGTTACTGGATGATATCTAACATTCCGTTAAGTTTACGTATTGGTATCACCAGTGGCATCGGGTTATTTATTGCCTTAATGGGATTAAAAAACACCGGTGTTATTGTCGCCAATAAAGATACGCTGGTGATGATTGGTGATTTAAGTTCTCATGGTGTGTTGTTGGGTATTTTAGGTTTTTTTATTATAACCGTGTTGTCATCACGTAATTTTCACGCCGCGGTGTTGGTTTCTATTGTTGTTACTTCCTGCTGTGGATTATTTTTTGGTGATGTTCATTTTAGCGGCATCTATTCCATTCCACCTGATATTAGCGGTGTTATTGGTGAAGTTGATTTGAGCGGAGCATTGTCGCTTGAACTGGCCGGTATCATTTTCTCCTTTATGTTGATCAACCTATTTGATTCATCAGGAACATTAATTGGCGTAACTGATAAAGCTGGCTTAATAGATAGTCACGGTAAATTCCCGAATATGAATAAGGCGCTGTATGTCGATAGCGTCAGTTCGGTGGCTGGCGCGTTTATCGGCACCTCTTCTGTTACCGCCTATATTGAAAGTACTTCTGGTGTGGCGGTCGGTGGTCGCACGGGGCTGACTGCGGTAGTGGTCGGCGTTATGTTCCTGCTGGTTATGTTTTTCTCGCCGCTGGTGGCGATGGTTCCTCCTTACGCAACCGCCGGGGCGTTAATCTTTGTTGGTGTGTTGATGACTTCAAGTCTGGCGCGCGTTAACTGGGATGATTTTACCGAATCGGTGCCCGCATTTATTACCACGGTAATGATGCCTTTTACCTTTTCAATTACTGAAGGTATCGCGCTGGGCTTTATGTCGTACTGCATCATGAAAGTGTGCACCGGGCGCTGGCGCGATCTGAACCTGTGTGTGGTGGTGGTAGCGGCGCTATTTGCGTTGAAAATCATCCTGGTGGATTAGTATCTGATAAGTGTTTCCAGATATCATGAGTGCCGTTTACGCAGGAGAACTCATGATCTGGATAATGCTTGCCACGCTGGCGGTGGTGTTTGTGGTTGGTTTTCGGGTGCTGACATCCGGGGCCAGAAAAGCGATTCGCCGCCTGAGCGATCGGCTGAATATTGACGTGGTGCCTGTCGAATCGATGGTCGATCAGATGGGAAAATTAGCCGGTGACGAATTTTTACGTTATCTGCATCGCCCGGATGAGTCGCACTTGCAAAACGCCGCGCAGGTGTTGCTCATCTGGCAAATTGTCATTGTCGATGGCAGTGAACAGAACCTGCATCAGTGGCATCGAATTTTGCAAAAAGCCCGTCTCGCCGCACCCATTACCGATGCACAGGTGAGGCTGGCGCTGGGTTTTCTACGAGAGACAGAGCCTGAAATGCAGGAAATTACCGCTTTCCAGATGCGCTATAACGCGTTTTTTCAGCCTACTGAGGGCGTTCACTGGCTGCATTAAAACCGCTTTGCCTGATGCGACGCTGGCGCGTCTTATCAGGCCTACAGACCGAGTACGGATAAGGCGTTCACGCCGCATCCGGCAATCTTTGTCTTGTTCCGTTTCAATCTTACCCCTACCTCATGCGACACCGTAAAAGTTGCAAAAACGTTAAATGCATCACACATTTCAATGTTAAAGTGGTCGGCTTTTCCCCTGAAACATGCCTCGAGTAACACCATGAGTGAATTTATTACAGAAAACCGCGGCGCGGGTGCCATCAGCCGACCGAACTGGTCAGCCGTTTTCTCGGTGGCGTTTTGCGTCGCTTGCCTGATTATCGTTGAGTTTTTGCCTGTCAGTTTATTGACGCCAATGGCTCAGGATTTAGGTATTTCGGAAGGTGTTGCCGGACAATCGGTGACTATTACCGCCTTTGTAGCGATGTTTGCCAGTTTGTTTATTACCCAGACAATTCAGGCCACTGACCGTCGCTACGTTGTTATTTTGTTTGCCGTTTTGCTGACGCTCTCTTGCTTGCTGGTTTCCTTTGCCGGTTCCTTCAGGATGTTGTTAATCGGCCGCGCTTGTCTGGGACTGGCGCTGGGTGGGTTCTGGGCAATGTCAGCGTCGCTGACCATGCGGCTGGTGCCGCCTCGAATGGTGCCGAAGGCTCTGTCGGTGATCTTCGGTGCCGTTTCTATCGCGCTGGTGATTGCCGCGCCGTTAGGCAGCTTTTTAGGCGAGCTTATCGGCTGGCGCAATGTCTTTAACGCGGCGGCAGTGATGGGCGTTCTGTGTATTTTCTGGATTATTAAATCATTGCCCTCACTGCCTGGCGAACCGTCACATCAGAAGCAAAATACCTTCCGCCTGTTGCAGCGTCCGGGGGTGATGGCCGGGATGATCGCTATCTTTATGTCCTTTGCGGGGCAATTCGCTTTCTTCACTTATATTCGCCCTGTGTATATGAATCTGGCGGGATTCGGCGTAGATGGCTTAACGCTGGTACTGCTGAGTTTTGGTCTCGCCAGCTTTGTCGGTACATCGCTTTCGTCGATCATTCTTAAACGTTCGGTAAAACTGGCCTTAGCGGGCGCACCGTTAGTGCTCGCCTTTAGCGCGCTGATACTGGTGTTGTGGGGAAGCGATAAAATTGTTGCTACCGGCGTGGCGATTATCTGGGGGCTGACCTTTGCTTTAATTCCCGTTGGCTGGTCAACGTGGATCACCCGCTCACTGGCTGATCAAGCAGAAAAAGCCGGGTCTATTCAGGTGGCCGTTATTCAGCTTGCCAATACCTGTGGCGCGGCAATCGGCGGTTATGCGTTGGATAACATTGGCCTGACTTCGCCGTTAATATTGTCCGGTACGTTGATGTTGCTTACCGCACTGTTGGTTACCGCAAAGGTGAAAATGAAGAAATCCTGATGTCAGGTTAAAGAGGCGTTAGTCAGAGGTCATTGCCACTCTTACATATCCGGGCATTCTACCCGACCCAACGCTTCCCAGTAGTTATTCTGATTATTACGCTCCATCGCCACGATGGCTTCGCGTATGTGTTGTTTATTGCCTTCATCTGACAACATTAACTTTTCCCATGCTTCATCTGACAATGAAGCCTGTGGGGTGCAAATTTTCCGCAAATCCTGCAATACCGTATTTTTCTCTTTTGCGGATTGTAATGAGCTAAAAGGTGACTCGGCGTATACGATATCTGGCACAGTAAAAACGGTGAAAATAAGCAGTAGTGTCGTTGATTTCATGGATTCAACCTCTTACAAATGCGCATCGAATAAAGCATAAGTGTAGTTTGCTTTATTCGCTCTCATCATGCTGTACGAAACGCGCTTGTGTAGTCAGTAAGAAGTGCCAGACCTTATATGCCTCTTTTATTCCTTTTTATTCTTATCGATAGCGTTTCGTTTTTTAAACCGCAGCGACCTTACCGCTATAGTCAGGTAATCATTAATAAAAGGATAAAAAATGAAACTGACAACACATCATCTACGGACAGGGGCTGCATTATTACTGGCGGGGATCTTGCTGGCAGGCTGCGACCAGCAAAGCAGCGATACAAAACACATTAAAGTTGGCGTAATTAACGGTGCTGAACAGGATGTGGCGGAAGTCGCTAAAAAAGTGGCCAAAGAGAAGTATGGCCTTGAGGTTGAACTGGTAGGATTTAGTGGCTCATTGCTGCCTAATGATGCAACAAATCATGGTGAACTGGATGCCAACGTTTTCCAGCATCGCCCTTTCCTTGAACAGGATAATCAGGCTCATGGTTACAAGCTGGTGGCGGTGGGAAATACCTTTGTCTTCCCGATGGCTGGTTATTCGAAAAAAATCAAAACGGTCGATCAGCTAGAAGATGGGGCGACAGTAGCAATTCCGAATGATCCGACCAATCTGGGGCGTGCGCTGTTACTGCTGCAAAAAGAGAAACTGATCACCCTGCAAGAGGGAAAAGGTTTACTGCCAACGGCGCTGGATATTACCGGGAACCCGCGCCATTTGCAGATAATGGAGCTGGAAGGGGCACAATTACCGCGAGTGCTGGATGATCCGAAAGTGGATGTGGCAATTATCAGCACGACTTATATTCAGCAAACCGGGCTTTCCCCGGTGCATGACAGCGTTTTTATTGAAGATAAAAATTCGCCGTATGTGAATATTCTGGTGGCGCGGGCAGATAATAAGGATGCAGAAAATGTGAAGGAATTTTTGCAATCTTATCAATCACCGGAAGTGGCTAAAGCGGCAGAAACTATCTTTAACGGTGGCGCGGTGCCGGGCTGGTAATCATCAACCGTACCGCGCTGGATAGTTAAATTTTTCTGGCGCGGCGGCGGGAATCTACAGAAATTAATATTACTGATGAAAGAATCAATAGTGTCCCTAACCAGTCTGGTAATGTGAAGGTGATCCCCAGTAACAGCAAAGAAAGCAGCGCGCTACTTAACGGTTCTGCGCAACTCAAAATGCTGGCTTTCGGCCCGCCAATTAACTGTGCGCCCTTCAAATACAGACTAAAGGTCAGTGAAGTTCCAATTACCACCAGATAGAAAAACGCCAGGATCAGGCTGCCATTAACCACGAAATTTGTTCCTTGCCCGGCATAAAAAGGTAGCAGGATCAGACCACCAATGAGCATACTCCAGCCAACGACGGGCAGCGTGCCGTAACGGGCAATGAGCGTTGAGGGGTATGTTGTATAGAATGCGGCAGCGAAGGCTGAAGCTATCCCCCAGAACAGCGCGGCGGGAGAGATCGATAACGATGTCGGATTACCGTGGGTGACCAACAAAAAGGTGCCCACGAGAGAGGTCAAAATCGCGGTAAATACCAGAATGCCGGGGCGTGATTTACGTACTAGTGAGAACCAGGCCACGATAATCGTTGGTGATAAAAATTGCAGCACCGTTGCTGTAGCGGCATTGGATTTTTCGATGGTCAGTAAGAAAGTAAGCTGGACGGTCAGCGCGCCAACGATGGAAAAAATCAGCAGGCTGATGGCATCTTTATGATTTCTAATGATTGAGAAGACTTTATCGCCGTGGACAAATGAGAGTGTCAGCAGAATAAACCCGGCAAATATCAGTCGCGTCATGGTAAGAAACTGCGATGACATCTGGCTTTGCTCCATGATGTATTGTGCGCAGACCCCTGAACTCCCCCACAAAACGGCGGCAATTAGAACGTTCAGCATTCCCTTTCTGGTGGAACTCATATTTTCCTCTGCATACTGTTTTGTCGTTTATGTTGCAGGCATGATAGCAAAAATGGCGAGGATGGCCGTGTTCGTGCAAGGCATATTTATAAAACCAGTGAAATGCTTGTTAAACTGTCATGTTATGGCGTTATCACTTTTTTTTGACAGCGTGCTACTGTTCGCTTTTTAAACGCGAAGAATGCTATGCAAATCCATAAAGTAATAACCCCCGAGTTTGTGAAGAAGTTTTCCTGCGTCGGTCCCAACTGCCTGATTTCCTGCTGTCAGGGATGGAATATACACATCGACAAGAAAACCCATCATACTTACCTCAACGAACAACACCCGAAAATTGCCCAGTTGGCGAAAGAGAATCTATTACGGGTGCGAAATGGTAAAAGCCGCTATTCGATAATCAAACTGGACGCGCAGGGGCAGTGTCCGTTTCTCGATGAAAATAAACTCTGCCTGGTTCATCGCGATCTGGGAGAAGAAGCGCTTTCAGAAACCTGTTCTACTTATCCACGTAACAAAAGGCACTACGCGGATACAACTCGCCATTCGATGGTGCTCTCATGTCCAGAAGTAGCCCGACTGGTATTGTTTGATGCCGACAGCATGTTAGTGCACGAACAGGATGAGCTGTTGGCGAAGGCGAAAACCCCCTTCACTGCCAGGCAGCCGGTTAATCAGATCCACCAGATTGTGCATCTCTTTGCCTGGCACCTCCTGCAGTCGCCATCGTTGAACGTTGAAGAGAATCTGATGGCGCTGGCACAGTTTATGGTTTACCTACAGCGCATTGAGTTCGATCTGCACCGCTATTTTGTGCAGGCTGAACAGTACCATCAGGAGTTATTAAGCGAGCTGGCGGCAGGTATTAGCCTGATGAGTCAATCAACGCCTACTGAGTCGGTGGGATTGAAGGTGCGTGCGCTGACGGTATTGGGTTCGCTTGTCGCGAATAAGAGCAGCAGGGATCGTATTATTGCTGATGCGCATCGAAAGATGGCAGTGTATTTAGACGTAGCAAACAGCCCGGATAAGCAGGTTCTGGCTGACAAGTTTGCAGTTCTGGACAAGCAGTGGCAGCAGCTTTGCCAGGAATCTATCCTCAGCGCTCCGCATGTATTGCGCAATTTACTGACTTACAAAATTTACCACAGCCATTTTCCTGAGGCTGATTTCTCAACGGTTATGCGCCAGGTTTACCGTTTGATCCTCGACTATTTCTACACAAAGCATTTGCTGAGTGTGATATCGCTGGAAGTCACTCCAGATGAGGCAACGGTGCTGAAGATTGTGGCGAGCCTTGCTGAGAAAACCTTGCATTCGCCAATTATCAATCAGCGGATGGATAAAGCGATCGACATGATCAATACCGGGGACGATCTCTCCTGCTTGCTGTTGATTTGTTGAAAAACAGGCGCAGTAGTAAGCCAGAAATCCCAGGGAATGCCAGCTTCAGCTCCCGTTGTTTCATTAGCGCTGGTAAAGCCAGGTCGATATGAAGCAGCATCGGGGAACAGGATTTCCCGGTGATTGCGGCCAGATCAGTCAGGTAAGATACCCCCAATGACCCCCCAAAAATAACGTGCCGCAGGTTGAGGTCGGTTGACCTCAGGATACAAATAAAACCTGGTATATAAGGAAATAGAAGAGGTTTTGTGAATGTCGGGAGAGTTCAGAAGAGGCAAATTGGCGGAAGATTATCGGGGTCGTATTTGATGGTTAATTTATTGATTTAATATTCATATTTTGAATTGGATAAATGAGTAACCCCCATAAGTATCCCCAAATGGTTTTGCATATGGAGTTGGGGGCATTCTGAGCTACTTTTTCGACTCTTTATTCCACTGTAGCAAAGCGGCAATATCCTTCTCGCCTTCGGCCTCTTTTAAGCACCGTTGTTGTTTGGCAAACTGAACATACTCCGTCTGCGCTTTTTCATCGGCCATTTTCTTACTGATTTTACCCGCGCCGTGTAGAACCTCACGGTCATTAAATTGCAGGAACTGATCCAGCTTATCCTGCCAGTCGCGCAAAAAGACCTGCTGACGACGACGGGCCTGATCCTCGGCAAAGTCCAGCCACATGTTAACCACGCGATTAAGCTCGCTGACTTCATCCTGGGTGAGATAATTTTTTGCCACCGTCACGTCGCTCTTACGCACCTCTTCACCTTTATAGCTGGTCAGCCCCATATGCGGCTGGCTGGCATCGGCACGCAGATGAATGAGTTCAGCAGCGGTATGCCCGGTACAGGCAAAATGCAGTTTGTTCTGGATGGTTTGAAAAAATTGCGTGGTTTCTTTTAACGAAGGCTGATAGTCAGCAGCTAATGCAAAGATCTCCCGCACCCGCAAATATACCCGGCGCTCGCTGGCGCGAATATCGCGGATACGTTCGAGCATCTCATCAAAATAGTCGGGCACAACCGATGAACCGACAGGGGGATTCTTCAGTCGCTCATCGTCCATCACAAAACCTTTGATCAGGTATTCCTGAAGCGTCTGCGTTGCCCACTGACGGAATTGAGTGCCGCGAGGCGAGCGAACGCGATAGCCAACAGCGAGTATTACAGGCAGGCTGTAATGTAGCTTGTTGCGACTTACCTGGCGGTTACCTTCCTGTTGAACTTGTAAGTAAGACTTACAGGTTGCGTTTTGGTCAAGTTCGCCTTCTTCATAGATCGCTTTAATGTGCTGCGTGACGGCCTGAGGAGTGATCTGATAAAGGTTTGCGATGGTTGCCTGAGGGAGCCAGAGTGTTTCTTGTTCAAAGCGACATTCAACACGCACTTCTCCGTCACCGCTGGCAAACATAATAAATTCGCCTTCTGGGGACTGGGTTAAGTCTTTGTCTGACATGCCGCCTCCGTTAGAATCAAATCCGCAATGCTATAACTCACGTAGTATGCCAGAGAACCGCATATGAACAGTGTTATTTTGCTGATAACGCTGACGGATAGTGCTTCGCCACCATGTCATTCATCTTACCCACCAGATCCAGCCGCTTGAATGTGATATGCCCACTGCCTTTCTGGTAATCGAGTGCCATGACATCCTCCGGCTTTTGACGAATCCATCATCCAGGGGGATGTGCGCCAGTAACTAACCTGATACCCCAAAAATAACGCTATTCAGGACGGGTCACAGGATACAAATAAAGCCAGGTATATAAGGAAATAGAAGAGGTTTTGTGAATGTCGGGAGAGTTCAGAAGAGGCAAATTGGCGGAAGATCACAGGAGTCGAACCTGCCCGGGACCGCTGGCGGCCCCAACTGGATTTGAAGTCCAGCCGCCTCACCGGAGACGACGATCTTCCGCGCCTCGATTGCTACATGGAGGCGGGGCGCATTATAGCTACTTCCTTGAGTTTCTACATCCCCTGGTTCATTTTTTTCCGGGCAATATGCGCAAAGCTTTATCACTAACCCATTATAATTAACATAAATATCATATATTCCAATGATATATGGGTAGGTTTATCGCTACCACGATCACATAAAACAAGAATCATAAATTAATAACCAGATATCGGAATATTCACTCTGGCAGGGATGGTTTACAAAACTCTTTATCGGTCTCAGCACCCCCATAGCATCAAGGAAAAGCAGATGAAGAGTGAAGTGTTGTCCGTTAAAGAGAAAATTGGTTATGGCATGGGAGATGCCGCCAGCCACATTATCTTCGATAACGTAATGTTATATATGATGTTCTTTTACACCGATATTTTTGGTATTCCTGCCGGATTTGTCGGAACCATGTTTTTGGTCGCTCGTGCACTGGATGCGATTTCCGATCCTTGCATGGGGTTGCTGGCCGATCGAACGCGCTCTCGCTGGGGTAAATTTCGACCGTGGGTACTGTTTGGCGCACTGCCATTTGGTGTGGTCTGTGTACTGGCATATAGCACGCCAGATCTCAGTATGAACGGTAAAATGATCTATGCAGCAATTACTTATACCCTACTTACCTTACTTTATACCGTCGTCAATATCCCTTACTGCGCATTGGGTGGTGTAATTACCAATGACCCGACTCAGCGTATCTCGCTGCAATCCTGGCGTTTTGTGCTGGCGACCGCGGGAGGCATGCTCTCCACTGTGCTGATGATGCCGCTGGTTAATTTAATTGGTGGTGATAATAAACCACTCGGTTTCCAGGGCGGCATCGCGGTGCTTTCCGTGGTGGCATTTATGATGCTGGCTTTCTGTTTCTTCACCACTAAAGAACGCGTTGAAGCGCCACCTACGACGACGCCTATGCGGGAAGATTTACGTGATATCTGGCAAAACGACCAGTGGCGTATTGTCGGTATTCTCACCATTTTTAATATTCTGGCGGTGTGTGTACGTGGTGGGGCGATGATGTATTACGTCACGTGGATTCTGGGTACGCCGGAAGTGTTTGTCGCTTTTCTCACTACTTATTGCGTGGGTAACCTGATTGGCTCCGCACTGGCAAAACCGCTGACCGACTGGAAATGTAAAGTCTCTGTCTTCTGGTGGACGAACGCCCTGCTGGCCGTGATTAGCCTCGCGATGTTCTTCGTTCCCATGCAGGCCAGCATCACCATGTTTGTCTTCATCTTCGTGATTGGTGTGTTGCATCAACTGGTGACACCTATCCAGTGGGTAATGATGTCCGATACCGTTGACTACGGCGAGTGGTGTAATGGTAAACGACTCACCGGGATCAGTTTTGCTGGCACGCTGTTTGTGCTCAAACTGGGGTTGGCCTTCGGAGGCGCACTTATCGGATGGATGCTGGCTTACGGTGGATATGATGCAGCAGAAAAAGCGCAGAACAGCGCCACAATTAGCATCATTATCGCGCTATTCACGATTGTTCCGGCGATCTGTTATTTGCTGAGCGCGATTGTCGCTAAACGCTACTACTCTCTCACAACGCACAATCTGAAAACCGTTATGGAACAGTTGGCTCAGGGCAAACGCCGTTGCCAGCAGCAATTCACCTCTCAAGAAGTGCAGAACTAAGGAACGGCAATGAAAATTAGCGATGGAAACTGGTTGATTCAACCTGGCCTCAATTTGATTCACCCGCTTCAGGTGTTCGAGGTTGAACAGCAGGGTGATGAAATGGTGGTCTATGCTGCCCCCCGTGATGTGCGTGAACGTACCTGGCAGCTTGACACGCCTTTATTTACGCTGCGTTTTTTCTCCCCACAGGAAGGTATTGTCGGTGTACGGATTGAGCATTTTCAGGGGGCGCTGGATAACGGCCCTCATTATCCGCTCAATATTTTGCAGGACGCGAATGTCACAATCGAAAACACAGAAAGTTACGCTGAGTTTAAAAGTGGCAACTTAAGCGCGCGTGTCAGTAAAGGTGAGTTCTGGTCACTGGATTTTCTGCGTAATGGCGAACGTATTACCGGTAGCCAGGTGAAAAATAATGGCTATGTGCAGGACACTAATAATCAACGAAATTATATGTTTGAGCGGCTGGATCTTGGCGTCGGTGAAACGGTTTACGGGCTGGGAGAGCGTTTTACTGCCCTGGTGCGCAATGGTCAGACGGTAGAAACCTGGAACCGGGATGGCGGCACAAGTACTGAACAGGCGTATAAAAATATCCCGTTCTACATGACTAACCGTGGTTATGGTGTACTGGTCAATCATCCCCAATGCGTCTCTTTTGAAGTGGGATCGGAGAAAGTCTCCAAAGTGCAGTTCAGCGTGGAGAGTGAATACCTCGAATACTTTGTTATCGACGGCCCGACGCCGAAAGCGGTACTTGATCGTTATACCCGTTTTACCGGCCGTCCGGCGCTGCCGCCCGCGTGGTCCTTCGGTCTGTGGTTAACCACTTCATTTACCACTAACTACGACGAAGCGACGGTTAACTGTTTTATCGATGGTATGGCGGAACGCAATCTGCCGCTGCATGTTTTCCACTTTGACTGTTTCTGGATGAAAGCCTTCCAATGGTGCGATTTTGAGTGGGATCCGCTGACCTTTCCGGACCCGGAAGGCATGATCCGCCGCCTGAAAGCAAAAGGGCTGAAAATCTGCGTCTGGATTAACCCCTATATTGGGCAGAAATCTCCAGTCTTTAAGGAGTTACAAGAGAAAGGCTATTTACTCAAACGCCCGGACGGCTCGCTATGGCAATGGGATAAATGGCAGCCAGGGCTGGCGATTTATGACTTTACTAATCCGGATGCCTGCAAATGGTACGCCGATAAACTGAAAGGTCTGATCGCGATGGGTGTCGATTGTTTTAAGACCGACTTTGGCGAACGTATTCCAACAGACGTTCAGTGGTTTAACGGTTGTGATCCACAGAAAATGCATAACCATTATGCATACATCTACAACGAACTGGTATGGAACGTGCTGAAGGAAACCGTTGGCGAGGAAGAAGCCGTCTTGTTTGCCCGCTCGGCTTCCGTAGGTGCGCAGAAATTTCCGGTGCACTGGGGCGGTGATTGCTACGCCAATTACGAATCAATGGCGGAAAGCCTGCGCGGAGGTTTGTCTATTGGCCTTTCTGGTTTTGGCTTCTGGAGCCACGATATCGGCGGCTTTGAGAATACCGCTCCGGCGCACGTTTACAAACGCTGGTGCGCGTTTGGTTTGCTCTCCAGCCATAGCCGTTTACATGGCAGCAAATCTTATCGTGTGCCGTGGGCCTACGATGATGAGTCCTGTGACGTGGTGCGCTTCTTCACGCAACTGAAATGCCGCATGATGCCGTATCTTTATCGTGAAGCTGCTCGTGCGAACGCGCTGGGTACGCCGATGATGCGCGCAATGGTAATGGAGTTTCCGGACGATCCGGCCTGTGATTACCTTGATCGCCAATACATGTTGGGCGGCAGCGTGATGGTCGTGCCGGTGTTCACTGAAGCTGGCGATGTGCAATTCTACTTGCCTGAAGGTCGCTGGACGCACCTGTGGCATAACGATGAAATAGACGGCAGCCGCTGGCATAAACAACAACACGGCTTTCAGAGTCTGCCGGTATATGTGCGTGATAACACCCTACTGGGGCTGGGCAACAATGAACAACGCCCCGATTATGCGTGGCACGAAGGCACGGCCTTCCAGCTCTTTAATCTGCAAGACGGGCGTGAAGCCGTCTGCGAAGTCCCAGCCGCTGATGGTTCGGTGATCTTCACCCTGAAAGCGGCACGTACTGGCAACATCATTACTGTGACTGGTACGGGAGAAGCGAAGAACTGGACGCTGTGCTTACGCAATATCGCTAAAGTAAATGGTCTGCAAGGCGGTTCGCAGGCTGAAAGTGAGTTGGGTGTGGTGGTGACCCCGCAAGGGAATGAGCTGACAATTACGCTGTAATTTGTTGAAGAAATACCGGGTACGTCTGTGTCGTACCCGGCGAGATTGATTTTACTGTACCGGCTCCGTCGATGTAACTTCACCACTGGAAACCACGCCAGCATTCATGGTTTGGGTCACTTGTTGTTTTTCAGCATTTACGGCGTGGAGCTGTCCGTTAACCGTGGGTTTTAGCGGTGCATCGGCCTGAATATCGCCGCTGGCGGTGAGCTGAATATTGCCATCTCCAGTGATGGGTAATTCTGGCCATCCCCATTGTTGCAAAATATTTACCGGTACACCGCGTCCGTTCAGGCTGATATGGGTCTGGCGCTGCGGCGTTTGTGAGACGCTGGCAGTGGCTTCCAGAATGCCTTTCTCGGTAAACGCGCTAAGTTCGCTGATATTCACCGTGCTGCTGTTGGCGGTTAGCGCCAGCGACGGGCGGCGCACATCAACACGATTGAATGTTGCAGCGGCAGCATTCAGATTTGCCGTGCCACTCCAGACGCCCCACTTATGATCGGCTACCAGTGTCAGATTCGCGCCGTAGCCATCCAGCGCTGTGAGCTGCCACGGGAAGGCTGGGTCAATATCAATGATTAGATTGCGGCTGGCGCTGAATCTCTTCAGTTGCAGAGTGTTTAACCAGGCGGGAGTTTGCTGCATCCATAACTGTTGCCAGTTTTTAGGTAAGGTATATTCCAGTCCAACAATCGCTGTATCGTCGAGGATCAGCGTTTTTCCATCGCGCTGCCAGTTTCCTGACGTTCTGACCATCCCCCCTTCCCAGCGGCTGGTGAACTGGCGCAGCGCTACGCCTTGCGGGGAAAATTCCGCGTTTATAATCGGGTCAAATAAATGCAGCGAACCATAAATAAACTCGCTGGCGTTCATTGATAGCTTGCCTTCCTGTGTCTGCCAGTCATCTTTAATAAAGGTCATATTGCGCAAGCTGAGATCGAGATCGGTCACCGCCCAGTCCGGGCCTTGCAGGCGGGCGTCGATCACTTCCAGGCGGCCAATCTGCAATGACGGGACAGAGCGCAAGGGCGCAAAGAAGTCGGTGAGCGATTTTTCGCTTTGCAGACGGATATCCGCCAGGCGCAGATTTTCCACCTGCCAGCTACCGTCGGCGTTACGCTGCGCATTTCCGGTTAATGTCCCGCGGGCGATGTCGGCACCCAGATTAGTCAGTGTGACGCGATCGTTATCAATATTCCCTTCAATCAACACATTGGTGGCAGGAACATCATTGAGCGACAGAGAGCCAGCACTGAACTGAATTTGTGCTTTTGAGCCTAGTACTTTACCGGCTTCCGGCGACCACGGAACGACGCCGCCATTGACTCGCTGTGCGCTAAGATTCCACTCGCTATTGGGACTGTTAAATGCCATATCACGCAGTTGCAAACGATCCGCTTTAAACGGTAGCGGCGCGGTCTGGTCGGTGAGATTCAGCGTCCCGTTTTCCAGCAGGATAGTATCGACATGCCGTGGCTCGCTCAGTTGCCGACTACTTAGCGCGATATCGACACTTTTTGCAACCAGAGTGGCGGGTTGACCATCACGACCGAATGTGACGTTCTCCAGCAAGATATGAGACGGCGCGGAAAAACGGTGATCCATCGCCCCGAAGGCCAGATGATAGTCGCTATTCTCGGAAATCCATGCGCTGATATGCTCTGCTCCCCAGCGGGTTTGCAGAAGGAAATAGAGGCCAACTATCGCCACTAACAGCGTGATGAAAATGTAGAGAAGCAGCTTCCCAATAAATTTCATGGTCTTCCATCCCGTGAAATGCACATAAGGGAGTTATGCACGATTTACGCGCATTCCTCAAGGCAGGAATGGAGAAAGAGAGTGGTTACGGCGGTAAAGAATTTTACCGCCGCGAGTAAATTACTGCTTTTCTGGCGGGAAAATCAGATTCAGTACAATGGCAGTGATACCGCCAGCGGCAATCCCGGAGGAGAGCAGATTTTTCAGCCAGTCAGGGGCAAACTGCAAAATCAGTGGCTGCTGAGAAACACCCAGACCGACCGCCAGCGACAGGGCAATAATCAGAATCGCCCGACGGTTCAGTGGCTCACGAGAAACGATACGCACACCGGATGCGGCGATAGTACCAAACATCACCAGCGTAGCGCCGCCCAGAACAGGTTCGGGAATGTGTTGGACAAAACCGCTCACCGCAGGGAACAGGCCCAGCACGATCAACATCAGCGCCACGACAAAACCGACATAACGGCTGGCAACACCGGTCAATTGGATCACACCGTTGTTCTGCCCGAAGCAGGAGTTCGGGAAGGTGTTAAACACCGCCGACACAAACGAGTTCAGGCCGTTTGCCAGCACGCCGCCTTTCAGACGTTTCATGTACAGTGGGCCAGAAACCGGTTGTTCGGAAACGTCGGAGGTGGCTGTGATATCGCCAATAGTTTCCAGTGAGGTGATCATAAAGACCAGCATCAGTGGTAGCAGCAGGCTCCATTCAATACCAAGTCCGTAATAGAGCGGCGTTGGCACCATAATCAGCTCTTGCGTCATCGGCTCGTTGCTTTCTGGCAACATGTCCATAAACCACGCCAGTGCATATCCTGCCGCCATCGCAATCACCAGCGAGGCTACGCGTAAGTAGGGGTTACGTTGGCGATTAAGCAGGATGATTAAAGCTAAGACCACGCCCGCCAGTAGCAGATTTTTCGGTGCACCAAAGGTGTTATCGCTCATGGCCGCATAACCGCCACCAATGGATGTTAGCCCAACCTGAATCAGTGACAGGCCAATAATCATCACCACGACGCCGGAAACCAGCGGCGTAATAATGCGGCGCGCCAGATGCAGAACGCGGGAGATAACCATTTCGGTGCAGCTTGCCAGCATCAGTGTGCCGAACAGAGCCGCCATCATCGTAGGAACATCGGCACCACCGGTCTTCAGCGCTGTTCCGCCCATAATCAGCGGAGCAACGAAGTTAAAGCTGGTGCCCTGAATAGACAACAAACCGGAGCCAACCGGACCCCAGGCTTTAATTTGGATAATTGATGCCACACCAGAGGCAAACAGCGACATACTAATAATGTGTTGCGTGTCCTGTGCTGGTAAACCCAGCGCCTGGCAGATTAACAATGCTGGCGTGATTACCGCGACAAACATCGCCAGCAGGTGCTGACAGGCGGCAAACAGAGTTTGAGCAAGCGGCGGACGATCTTCAAGACGGTAAATCAGTTCGCTGTTTTGAGTCTGCGCAACCGGTTGCGCATTTTCTGACTCGAAGGTGGAAACAGACATCGAAAACAATCCCGTGGTAGCAAAGCGGGCATTTTAGCTGACCGAAAGGCAAAAGCAAACGTTTGCCAATCATTCTTCTAAATATTTAAATGCGATAAATGCACTTTTTTATATAACTTTTGGTTGTTTTCTGCTTAAAATCCATGCCATTTTTTTATTTTCAGCTAAGAATTCGAACCGGGAAAGCATGACTCGATACTCGTCATATTTCGTCTTACTATGATTGCGCGATGAAGTATGACGAGTATGAAGAGTGGTGCGGATACAAAGGAGTAACTATGTTTCATCTCGATACTTTAGCAACGCTTGTTGCCGCAACGCTGACGTTGCTGCTCGGGCGCAAGTTGGTCCATTCCGTCTCCTTTCTGAAAAAATACACCATACCAGAACCGGTTGCCGGAGGGTTGTTGGTGGCACTGGCTCTGCTGGTGTTGAAAAAAAGCATGGGCTGGGAAGTTAATTTTGATATGTCCTTGCGCGATCCATTAATGCTGGCTTTCTTCGCCACCATTGGCCTGAACGCCAATATTGCCAGCCTGCGTGCCGGTGGACGCGTAGTGGGGATTTTCCTCATTGTGGTTGTTGGTCTGTTGGTGATGCAAAATGCCATCGGCATTGGCATGGCTAGCCTGTTAGGGCTTGATCCGCTGATGGGGCTGTTGGCGGGGTCTATTACGCTTTCTGGCGGTCACGGGACCGGCGCAGCGTGGAGTAAATTGTTCATTGAACGTTATGGCTTCACCAACGCGACGGAAGTGGCGATGGCCTGTGCGACGTTTGGTCTGGTTCTGGGTGGGCTGATTGGCGGCCCGGTGGCGCGTTACCTGGTGAAACACTCCACCACGCCGAACGGCATACCTGATGACCAGGAAGTCCCCACCGCATTTGAAAAGCCCGACGTAGGGCGCATGATCACCTCGCTGGTACTGATTGAAACTATCGCGCTGATTGCTATCTGTCTGACGGTAGGGAAAATCGTTGCGCAACTTTTGGCTGGCACTGCTTTTGAATTGCCAACCTTTGTTTGCGTGCTGTTTGTGGGCGTGATTCTGAGCAACGGCTTGTCAATGTTGGGCTTTTACCGCGTCTTTGAGCGCGCGGTATCCGTACTTGGTAACGTAAGCCTGTCGCTGTTCCTGGCGATGGCGTTGATGGGGCTGAAACTGTGGGAGCTGGCTTCGCTGGCGTTGCCGATGCTGGCGATTCTGGTCGCGCAAACCATCTTCATGGCGTTGTACGCTATCTTTGTCACCTGGCGCATGATGGGGAAAAACTACGATGCGGCGGTGCTGGCCGCGGGGCACTGTGGTTTTGGCCTTGGTGCAACGCCCACGGCAATCGCCAACATGCAGGCGATCACCGAACGCTTTGGCCCGTCGCACATGGCCTTCCTGGTGGTGCCGATGGTCGGTGCGTTCTTTATCGATATTGTCAATGCCCTGGTGATTAAGCTCTACCTGATGTTGCCGATTTTTGCGGGTTAACTGATGAAGCGGCGGTGCAAATACCGCCGCTTTTTACGCATTCGAATAGCGTTCCGTCTCCGGCATCCAGCGTTCTATCAGGGCTTTTGCCTGCTGGGGATAACGTTCGTGAATATGGCGTGCCAGGCGCTGAACTTCCGGGATCATGGCCTGATCGCGCAGCAAATCAGCCACTTTAAACTCTGCATTGCCTGTCTGGCGCGTGCCCAGCAGTTCACCAGGGCCGCGAATCTCTAAATCTTTTTGCGCAATCACAAATCCGTCGTTGCTGTCGCGTAGCACTTGCAGGCGGACTTGCGCCGTTTTGGAGAGTGGTGTTTTGTAAAGCAGCACACAGTGAGAAGCCACTGCGCCACGACCTACGCGCCCGCGCAACTGGTGTAACTGCGCCAGACCCAGACGCTCCGGGTTCTCGATAATCATCAGGCTGGCGTTGGGGACATCGACGCCTACTTCAATAACAGTCGTCGCAACCAGCAGGTGTAGCTCGCCTTGTTTAAACGACGCCATTACCGCTTGCTTTTCGGCAGGTTTCATCCGCCCATGAACCAGACCGACGTTCAGTTCCGGCAGCGCCAGTTTTAACTCTTCCCACGTTGCTTCGGCTGCCTGCGCTTCCAGTAATTCCGATTCTTCAATCAATGTACAAACCCAGTACGCCTGACGGCCTTCCGTTATGCAGGCGTGGCGCACGCGGTCGATAATGTCGTTACGACGCGTATCCGGGATCGCCACTGTCGTCACTGGGGTACGTCCTGGCGGCAGTTCATCAATGACCGAGGTATCGAGATCGGCATACGCGGTCATCGCCAGAGTGCGGGGAATTGGCGTGGCGGTCATGATCAACTGATGAGGATGAAAGCCCTGCTGCTGGCCTTTCTCCCATAACGCCAGGCGTTGATGCACGCCAAAACGATGCTGTTCGTCGATAATCACCAGCGCCAGACCGTTAAACTGTACCTGTTCCTGGAAGATAGCGTGGGTGCCGACAATCATCTGCACCTGACCGCTGGCGATGGCTTCTTGCTGTGCCAGCCGCGCTTTGCCCTTCTGTTTGCCCGCCAGCCAGCCCACTTCGATACCGAGCGGTTCAAACCAGTTGCGGAAATTATTGGCGTGCTGTTCGGCAAGCAATTCGGTTGGTGCCATCAGTGCCACTTGTTTGCCGTGAGCGATAGCACGCAGCGCAGCGAGAGCGGCAACCAGTGTTTTACCGGAACCTACATCGCCCTGTACCAGACGCATCATTGGCACATCCAGCGCCATATCGCGCTCAATCTCCGCCACCACACGCGCCTGCGCGCCCGTTGGCTTGAACGGTAAGGCAGCGAGCAGTTTGTCCTTCAGCGCGTCACTGGCGCTAAGCGGCTGAGCATGAAAACGTTGGGCACCGGCGCGTAACGCTAACATGCTGAGGTTGTGCGCCAGCAGTTCTTCCAGAATCAGACGACGTTGCGCCGGATGCTGCCCGGTTTCCAGATCGCTAAGTTGCAATGTCGGTGGCGGGCGGTGCAAAGTGCGCAACGCTTCCGGCAGCGTCATCATTCCTTGTGACAGTTCTGGCGGCAGGAGTTCTTCAATGGCGCAGGTGTCGAGCAGATCCAGCGCCTGGTCGGTTAATTTGCGCAGCGTTGCCTGCTTTACGCCTTCGGTGGTTGGATAAACTGGCGTGAGCGTCTCCTGCAACTCCGGCGTGCTGAGATCGCCCTGTACGCGGTATTCCGGGTGGATCATCTCCGCGCCATATTTGCCGCGCTTTGCTTCGCCATAGGCCAGCACGCGTCGACCTGTCGCCAGGCTATTTTTCATCGCGGCGTTAAAGTTGAAAAAGCGCATGGTGAGAATGCCGGAACCGTCGCTAATCTGACAGGTCATCATCCGGCGACCGCCGAAGGAGATATTGCAGTTCAGTACTTCGCCTTCCACCGTGGCATAAATGCCCGGCAACAGCTCACCTATGGGATAGAGATGGGTGCGATCTTCATAGCGCAGGGGAAGGTGTAACAGTAAATCCTGCACGGTATGCAGGTTGATTTTCGCCAGTTTGTTACTTTGCGCCGCGCCAACGCCCGTTAGGGAACTGAGCGGGACAGCATCTAACAGGCGACCTTTCATAGCGCTTACCCTGCGGCCTGCATGGTAGCCCACCACTCAGCATCGGCTTCAATCTCGCCTTGTTGATTGACGTGGGGGTAGGGCAGGCCTTTGCGTTTCGCGACTTTAGCCAGCACCGGATAGCCACCTTCAAACAGCAGGCGTTGTTGCTCTGCTTCCGGCAACATACTGTTTTCACGCAGATACATACCCGCGTTTTGCCGCTGACGCTGGGCTTCGTAAAGAATAAGTGCGGAGGCGACGGAGACATTAAGCGACTGCACCATGCCGATCATCGGAATGATGATGTCCTGATCTGCCAGTTCTAATGCTTCCTGCGTGATGCCCGTTTTTTCCTGTCCCATTAAAATACAGGTCGGGCGGGTGTAATCGATTTCGCGAAAATCGACGGCTTTATCAGAAAGGTGGGTTGCCAGAATTTGCATACCCTGACCTTTCAGGTGGGCGACTGCATCGCCAATGGTGCGGTGTGTTTTCACCTGTACCCAACTGTTACTACCAGCAGCAGCCGAAGCCATGGTGCGCATCCGGCTACCAGGCCAGACAGCGTGAACTTCGTGTACGCCAACGGCATCTGCGGTACGAATGATCGCAGAAACGTTATGGGGTTTGTGAACCTGTTCCATGCAGACGGTCAGGTCAGGCTGCCGCCTGGCGAGCATTTCGCAGATGCGTGCATAACGTGTTGGGTTCATAAAACATTAATTTCTGTTTCGGGTGACTTTAATTACGTCTGGCATCACGCGGATTTTGCGCATGATATTTGCCAGATGTACGCGGTCACGTGCGGTCAGACGAATAAAGGCACTGTAGACGCGACCATCTTTCTCTTCTGTATTCAGACTTTGAATATTGGAATTAGTGGTGTTGATCGCTGCTGTCAGGTTTGCCAGTGCGCCCTGATGGTTGAACATCTCAACTTTTATTTCGGTGATGAACTCCTGCGCCGTCTCTTTATCCCATTCCACAGCCATAAACTTCTCTGGCTCTTTCTGATAGCCACGGATGTTACGGCAGGATTCATGGTGGATCACCAGACCCTTACCGGGGCTGACGTGGGCGATAATCGGGTCGCCAGGAATTGGGCGGCAGCATTTCGCAAAGGTGATCAGCACGCCATCGGCACCTTTGATCGGCAGATGCCCGTGACTTTGGGTCGCTGGTGGAATAGAGGCGTCACCATGTTGCAGATTTTTCGCGACCACCACGCTCATTGCGTTACCAAGGCCAATTTCAGCCAGCAGATCGTCAAGCGTTGCCAGCTTCATGCGGTCCAGTTCGCGCTGGATATTCTCCTGCGGAATTTCATTCAGCTTGCGGCTGCCACCTAATGCATGGTTGAGCAGACGGCGACCGAGGCTTACGGAATCATCACGCTTGAGGTTTTTCAGCAACTGGCGAATTTTGGCGCGCGCTTTCGAGCTGACGACAAAGTTCAGCCATGCGGCATTCGGGCGAGCGCCCGGTGCGGTAATGATTTCAACGGTTTGACCACTGGATAGCGGCTGCGATAGCGGGTACGGCTGGCGGTCGACGCGCGCGCCCACGCAGGCGTGACCGATATCGGTATGCACTGCGTATGCGAAGTCGACAGGTGTGGCACCGGCAGGCAACTCGACAATGCGCCCTTCCGGTGTGAAAACGTAAATCTCATCCGGGAAGAGATCGGATTTAACGCTCTCGATAAATTCGAACGAGCTGCCGGCGCTTTGCTGCAGCTCCAACAGGCTCTGCATCCAACGCTGGGCGCGGATTTGTGCAGTAGTGCTGGTTTCGCCGTGCTCTTTATACGCCCAGTGCGCGGCAACACCCATCTCCGCCATCTGGTCCATATCTTCGGTACGAATCTGGACTTCAACCGGAACGCCGTGCGGGCCAATCATTGAGGTGTGTAAAGACTGATAGCCGTTCGCTTTTGGGATGGCGATGTAGTCTTTCACGCGCCCCGGACGCGGCTTGTACAGGCTGTGCATCTGACCGAGCACGCGATAACAGGTATCGGCATCATGGACGATTACGCGAAAAGCATAGATGTCCATGATCGAGTGAAAACGCTGCTCTTTGAGCACCATTTTGCAGTAAATCGAATAAAGATGTTTCTCGCGACCACTGACACGGCATGGTATTCCCGCTTCCTGCAAACGCCCTTCGATTTCAGAGAGGATTTTTTGGATCATCTCTTTACGGTTGCCGCGTGCAGCTTTCACCACTTCTTTAATCACGCGGTAGCGGTTGGGGTACAGCGCTTCAAAACCCAGCTCTTCGAGTTCGGTTTTAATGTGGTGGATACCTAAACGGTGTGCCAGCGGACTGTATATTTCAAGGGTTTCACGGGCGATGCGGCGACGTTTGTCCGGGCGGAGTGAGCCCAGCGTGCGCATGTTGTGGGTACGGTCTGCGAGTTTGATGAGAATGACGCGGATATCTTGCACCATCGCCATAATCATCTTGCGAAAGTTTTCGGCCTGCGCCTCTTTCTTATCGCGGAACTTGAGTTTATCAAGTTTTGACACCCCCTCTACCAGTTCGGCTACGCTTTTGCCAAAAAGCTGTTCCATGTCCTGGTAGGTGGCGGGAGTATCTTCAATCACGTCATGAAGTAGCGCCGCCATCAGCGTTTCATAGTCGAGTTTCATCTCGGCCAGAATGCAGGCAACCGCTACCGGGTGCGTGATATAGGGTTCACCGCTTGAACGTGTTTGCCCCTCGTGAGCATCACGTGCAACGAGATACGCCTGCCGCAGACGCTTAATTTGGTCTTCCGGCAGGTAGTTTTGAATCAGTTGATTCAGGCTTTCAAACAGATACAAGGGCGACCCGCTTTGTGATTAACGACGACCTTCAGCAATAGCGGTAACGGCTTGTAATTCAGCGGCTTCCTGCTCTTGCTGTTCCTGGCGTTCGCGAACGTCGAGGATCTGGTTGTTGATCAGACCTTCTTCGATTTCGCGCAGCGCGATTACTGTAGTTTTATCGTTTTCTTCCGGTACTAGCGGATCCTTTCCGCCTACCTGCATCTGACGAGCGCGACGCGCGGCGACCAGTACCAGGTCAAAACGGTTACCAATTTTCTCTACAGCGTCCTGAACAGTTACGCGTGCCATACTTAAAAAGCTCCACAGGTGAAGAAATGACTGGGCATGATACTGAAAGAAGGTTCAGTCTGCCAACAATTTGCTGATTAAAGCGTCATGACGTTGCTTTTGGCGACTCATGCGCAAGCGTTCGGCGCGAATAATTGTCTTCAAATCGGTCAATGCGGTATCGAAGTCATCATTCACAATCAAATAATCATATTCGGCGTAATGGCTCATTTCTGCAACTGCTTGCGCCATACGCTTTGCAATGACCTCTTCGCTGTCCTGACCGCGACCGCGTAGACGGCGGTCCAGCTCGATTTTGGACGGCGGTAAAATAAAGATACTACGCGCATGCGGCATCTTCTGGCGAATTTGCTGCGCACCCTGCCAGTCGATATCAAGAAAAACATCCACACCGCTTGCCAGTACTTGCTCAATGGCCTCGCGCGAAGTGCCGTAGTAATTACCGAACACTTCCGCGTGCTCAAGGAATGCATCTCTGCTAATCATTTCTTTAAATTCATCATGATTAACAAAAAAGTAATGCTCACCGTGTACTTCACCAGGACGCGGTGCGCGCGTGGTGTGTGAAACAGAAACCTGGGTGTCATACAACGGTTGGGTTTTTAATAAAGCCTGAATCAGGCTGGATTTACCCGCGCCACTGGGGGCAGAAACAATATAAAGCGTGCCTTGAGCCATGAGTATCTTTCGTATGTGATTAGCGAAATAAAGCCTACATACGAGCTTATTATACACGGCGTGGCCATGTGACGTAGCCCTTGCTCACACTTTTTGCGCAAAGTTGTTGCGTTTTGCGTAGCTGTTTCCGCTATTCCCTGTCATTTACTGCAATCAGGACGATTCTCTGGAAGCATCATCGCACACTTCAGTTTTGCCTCTCGGCTTTGCATTCACCTCGTTGTATACCTGCCAGCCTGACAACAGCGGAGGTGACGATGAAAGTATGGATTGCAGTGTTAATGAGTGTTTTATGCTGGCAATCATCGGCGCAGGGAGTCTGCCCAGTCTGGTCGCCAGCCAGAGCGCATGAAGAAATTTCCCGCCTGCAACAGCAAATAAAACAGTGGGATGAGGATTACTGGAAAAAGGGAAAAAGTGCTGTTGAAGACGGCGTTTATGATCAACTCAGCGCCCGCCTTGCACAGTGGCAACGTTGTTTTGGTGAAGAGGCAACTCGTGAAGCCATGATACTGCCTTTAATTGGAACCGTAATGCATCCAGTTGCTCATACTGGAGTGCGTAAGCTGGCGGATAAAAATGCATTGAGCCTTTGGATGCGTGAACGCAGCGATCTTTGGGTGCAGCCAAAAGTTGATGGTGTCGCGGTAACTCTGGTCTATCGTGACGGAAAACTGATTAAGGCGATCAGCCGTGGCAATGGCCTGAAAGGTGAAGACTGGACGCAGAAAGTGCGCTCGATTCCTTCTGTACCGCAATCCGTCAGCGAACCTTTAGCCAATAGCACACTGCAAGGAGAAATATTTCTCCGGAGCGAAGGCCATATCCAGCAGCAAATGGGCGGAATGAATGCGCGTGCAAAAGTTGCAGGTATGTTGATGCGCCAGGACAATAACGACACGCTAAATTCGCTGGGCGTTTTTATCTGGGCGTGGCCGGATGGACCGCAGTTAATGGCCGAGCGATTGCAGCAGCTTGCAAGCGCGGGATTTAGTCTGACGCAAGCGTACACTTACACGGTGAAAAATGCTGATGAGGTTGAGCGAGCACGTAATGAGTGGTGGAAAGCGAAATTGCCCTTCGTCACCGATGGCGTGGTTGTGCGAGCGGCTAAGGAACCCGAATCCCGCCATTGGTTACCGGGGCAGGCGGACTGGCTGGTGGCGTGGAAATATCAACCTGTGGCACAGGTTGCTGAAGTGAGTTCGATTCAGTTTGCAGTGGGCAAAAGCGGAAAAATATCGGTGGTGGCGTCACTCGCACCAGTCATGCTGGATGATAAAAAAGTTCAGCGGGTGAATATTGGTTCCGTCAGACGCTGGCAGGAGTGGGACATAGCGCCTGGCGATCAAATCCTCATAAGTCTTGCCGGTCAGGGTATTCCACGTATTGATGATGTGGTGTGGCGGAGTGCGGAACGCACAAAGCCGACACCGCCAGAAAACCGCTTTAACTCGTTGACCTGTTACTTTGCTTCTGATGTTTGTCTGGAGCAATTCATATCACGCTTAGTCTGGTTGGGGTCAAAACAGGTTTTGGGGCTGGATGGCATTGGCGAAGCTGGCTGGCGCGCACTGCATCAGACGCATCGCTTTGAGCATATCTTTTCCTGGCTTTCATTAACGCCAGAGCAATTACAGAACACGCCAGGGATAGCGAAAAGTAAAAACGGGCAGTTATGGCATCAGTTTAATCTGGCTCGTAAGCAGCCTTTTACCCGCTGGGTGATGGCAATGGGAATACCGTTAACCCGGGGGGCGCTTAATGCCGGTGATGAACGGTCCTGGACGCAACTTTTGCAGAGAAGTGAACAACATTGGCAGCATCTGCCGGGAACCGGATCTCGTCGCGCCAGCCAGATTATTGAATGGAAGAATAATGTGCAAATCAAGACGCTAGGTAGCTGGTTGGCTACCCAGCAGATCGCAGGTTTTGTACCTTAATGACCTTCGTGGCTGTAGTAAAAAACGGGTAATCCCAGTTTAAGACGCAGTGCCAGCAAGCGAGCAAAAAAGCCAAACACCAGGGTGGAGATAATCACCACATCATGGTTGGAAACATAGTGTTGCAGTGCGATATACAGCACGGCGGAAACAAATGAAACCCCTGCATACAGTTCTTTCTGAAAGACCAGCGGGATGCGTTTACAGAACATATCGCGCAAAACACCGCCAAATACGCCGGTTGTCACCGCAGCGACAACGGCAATGACCGGGCCGTGGCCCATATCCAGCGCGACCTGTGCGCCAATGATAGAAAAGACCACCAGTCCGAGCGCATCTAACACCAGAAAGACTTTGCGCAGGTAAGGCATTACGGGAGCAACAATAGTGGTGAGTACCGCGGCGGTGGCGACGATAATCACATATTCCGGATGTTTGACCCAGCCGAGCGGATAGTGGCCCAAAAGTATATCCCGTACTGAACCGCCGCCGATTGCAGTGGCGGTCGCAATAATAATTACGCCAAATGTATCCATGCGCCGCCGTCCGGCCGCCAGCGCTCCCGTCATGGCTTCGGCAGTAATGCCAACCAAATACAAAATGTGTAACAGCATGGTTCTCTCCCTAAAAATCTGTCTGGCAGGGTAGCGATTTGTACGCATCGTCACGATTGAGATTTTTTAAGGTGAGAGGTTATTGATAATATTTAGTTATGTGAAATTGGTGTTTTCTGTAGTTTTAATGCGTTTCTCTTAGATTGTCAGAAGAAAAATGCATTAGAAATATTAGGGCGTGTTTTAAAGTAAATAAGAAGTCTGTATACGTAGCGCCGCTGTAATTTAACAACGGCCTACGGAATTATGAGGGTTACTCGATATTCTGAATCTGTTCGCGCATTTGTTCGATCAGTACTTTCAGTTCAATAGCTGAATTAGTTACTTCGGCATTGATAGACTTCGAGGCCAGGGTGTTCGACTCGCGATTAAACTCTTGCATCATAAAGTCCAGACGACGGCCAACCGCTTCTTTTTTCTTCAGAATGTTGTAGGTCTCTTTGACATGCGCTTCGAGGCGGTCCAGCTCTTCGGCAACGTCAATTCGTTGCGCCAGCAGCACTAACTCTTGCTCCAGGCGATTGTTTTCCAACTGTACCTGAGCATCTTCCAGTTTCGCTACCAGACGTTCACGCTGCCATTGCAGGATTTCCGGCATATGGGCACGAACTTTAGCCACTTCGGCGGTGACACCTTCCAGACGCTGCTCGATCAACGCTTTCAGCGCCTGACCTTCGGTTTCGCGCGCGACAATAAAGTCGTCAAGAGTACCATCCAGCGCAGCGAGAATTTCAGCGGCAATGGCGTCGAGATCCTGCTCCTGAGCTGCCATCACACCCGGCCAGCGCAGGATATCAACCGGGTTGATTTCCCCTTCGTCGCTCTGCATTTTTACCCAGTTAGCAGCAGTTACGAGCTGTTTAGCCAGCTTTTCGTTGAGAATCAGCTCGCCTTGTGCGCTAACATCTGGCTCATAGCGCAGGGTGCATTCCACTTTACCGCGCGTCAGGCGAGAACGAATACGCTCGCGAACGACAGGTTCAAGGCTACGGAACTGCTCCGGCAGACGAAAGTAAGTTTCCAGATAACGCTGGTTTACCGAGCGCATTTCCCAGGTTGCGCTCCCCCATTCACCCTTGATTTCACGCCGGGCGTAGGCGGTCATACTGCGGATCATAGACGTTCCTGTTTTTGAAAGGAGAGGTGGAAGGATTATAGCCATCGATGCCTTGTCAGGATAGGAATAACCGCCGGAAGTCCGTATAATGCGCAGCCACATTTGTTTCAAGCCGGAGATTTCAATATGCGTCCAGCAGGCCGTAGCAATAATCAGGTGCGTCCCGTTACCCTGACTCGTAACTATACAAAACATGCAGAAGGCTCGGTGCTGGTCGAATTTGGCGATACCAAAGTGTTGTGTACTGCCTCTATTGAAGAAGGCGTGCCGCGCTTCCTGAAAGGTCAGGGGCAGGGCTGGATCACCGCAGAATACGGTATGTTGCCGCGCTCCACCCACACCCGTAACGCCCGCGAAGCGGCGAAAGGTAAGCAGGGCGGACGCACGATGGAAATCCAGCGTCTGATCGCCCGTGCATTGCGTGCAGCGGTTGATTTGAAAGCGTTGGGTGAGTTCACCATTACGCTGGACTGCGACGTACTTCAGGCCGATGGCGGCACGCGCACTGCTTCGATCACCGGTGCTTGCGTGGCGCTGGCAGATGCGCTGAATAAGCTGGTTGAGAATGGCAAACTGAAAACCAACCCGATGAAAGGCATGGTAGCTGCGGTTTCGGTGGGTATCGTTAATGGCGAAGCGATTTGCGATCTGGAATATGTTGAAGACTCTGCCGCAGAAACGGACATGAACGTGGTGATGACCGAAGATGGGCGGATCATTGAGGTTCAGGGAACGGCAGAAGGCGAACCATTCACCCACGAAGAACTCCTCACCTTGTTGGCGCTGGCCCGAGGGGGAATCGAATCCATTGTAGCGACGCAGAAGGCGGCGCTGGCAAACTGATTTTTAAGGCGACTGATGAGTCGCCTTTTTTTTGTCTGTAGAAAAGTAAGATGAGGAGCGAAGGCATGAAACCATATCAGCGCCAGTTTATTGAGTTTGCGCTTGGCAAACAGGTATTAAAGTTTGGTGAGTTTACGCTGAAATCCGGGCGTAAAAGCCCCTATTTCTTCAACGCCGGACTATTTAATACCGGGCGCGACCTGGCACTGTTAGGCCGTTTTTACGCTGAAGCGTTAGTGGATTCTGGCATTGAGTTCGATCTGCTGTTTGGCCCCGCTTACAAAGGTATTCCGATCGCGACCACAACCGCTGTGGCACTGGCGGAGCATCATGACCTTGACCTGCCATACTGCTTTAACCGCAAAGAAGCAAAAGACCACGGCGAAGGTGGCAATCTGGTTGGTAGCGCGTTACAAGGACGAGTAATGCTGGTGGATGATGTGATCACCGCCGGAACGGCGATTCGTGAGTCGATGGAAATTATTCAGGCCAATGGCGCGACGCTTGCTGGCGTGCTGATTTCGCTCGATCGTCAGGAACGTGGTCGTGGCGAGATATCAGCGATTCAGGAAGTTGAGCGTGATTACAACTGCAAAGTGATCTCTATCATCACCCTGAAAGACCTGATTGCTTATCTGGAAGAGAAGCCGGACATGGCGGAACATCTGGCAGCCGTTAAGGCTTATCGCGAAGAGTACGGGGTTTGATAAAAAACGCCGGATGGTAAGTCATCCGGCGTCATTTTATTGCAACTGCGCGGCAATCAACGGCCAGCGAGCGTCAAAGTCATCCGTCGGGCGGTATTTAAACTCGCTGCGGACAAAACGAGACAGCATCCCTTCACAAAATGCCAGAAGTTGGCTTGCCAGCAACGTTTCATCGGTGGTGTAACCTTCACCCTCACGCATTCTCTTTTCACGCAATACCTGACGCAGTTGCGCTTCAATACGCTCGAACAGTTGGTTGATGCGCCCTTGCAGGCGGTCTTGTTCGAACATTAGCGCATGGCCGGTGAGGATACGGGTCAGGCCTGGATTACGCTCGCCAAAACCGAGAAGTAGCAACACAATCAGACGCAGACGCGCAGTGGTGTCCTTCTCATCTTTCAGAATCAGATTAATGCGAGTAATCAGGCTATCTTCGATAAACTCAATCAGGCTATCGAACATGCGGGTCTTACTGGGGAAGTGGCGATACAGAGCCGCTTCGGAAACGCCGACAGAGGCGGCCAGTTTCGCCGTCGTGATACGTTGGCTTCCATCGCTGGATTCCAGCATCAGCGCCAGAGACTGAAGTATTTCTTCGCGACGGTTCCTTTTCGCAGTTTGTTTTTCTGCCATGTTACAAAATACCCCTGAAAATAAGCACTTGCCAGGCGGCACCCACGCTATGACCGCAAACAAAATGTTTGCGGCGATGTTATGACGTTATTTGGATGCGTATGTGTTACTGACGACCAGAGTGACCAAAGCCGCCTTCACCGCGGTCAGTAGCGTCAAAATCTTCCACCAGATTAAATTCAGCCTGTACCACCGGAACAAAAATCATCTGTGCGATACGTTCACCAGGTTGAATGGTGAAGCTGTCCTGACCACGGTTCCATACAGAGATCATCAATTGGCCCTGATAGTCGGAATCGATCAATCCCACCAGGTTGCCGAGCACGATACCGTGCTTATGGCCCAGCCCGGAGCGCGGCAGCATCATCGCCGCCAGTGAAGGATCGGCAATATGAATCGCCAGTCCGGTCGGCACAAGTGTCGTGTCGCCCGGTGCCAATTCTACGGCGTCGTCGAGACAAGCGCGCAGGTCAAGTCCGGCAGAACCAGAAGTGGCATAAGTCGGGAGTGGAAATTCCTTCCCAACGCGCGGGTCCAGAATCTTAACGTCGATTTTCTTCATCATAACGGGTCACAATCTCGTCGAGTAATAATTGGCCAAGGAGCTCTTTTCGCTCAAGCGGTAAGATTTTATCGCCATCTTGCCAGAAAAGGTGTAATGCGTTTTTGTCGCTATTAAAGCCTTGAGTTGGCTGGGAAACATCGTTCGCGCAGATCAGATCAAGGTTTTTACGGATACGTTTTTGTCGGGTGTATTCTTCCACATTATTTGTTTCGGCCGCAAATCCAACAACATAAGGCCGATGGTCTTTTAATGCGGCAACACCGGCGACGATATCGGGGTTTTTAACCATTTTTATTGTTAATTCATCGCCCGGCGTGGCCTGCTTTTTGATTTTTTCGCGGGCAACGGTAGCTGCGCGATAATCCGCAACGGCAGCGCAACCGATAAATATATTTTGCTGCTGTACAGAAGCCTTCACGGCCGCTTCCATCTCCAGTGCGGTTATCACGTCAATACGTTTCACAAACGGTGGCGTCGGTAGCGAAACCGGGCCAGAAACCAGCGTGACGTTTGCTCCTCTACGTGCTGCTGCTGCGGCAATGGCGAATCCCATCTTGCCGGAGCTGTGATTAGAGATGTAACGCACCGGATCGAGTGGTTCACGTGTCGGACCCGCGGTAATCATAATATTCAGATGTTTCAGGTCGTTGACGGGGGAGAAATGGGCCACCGCCATATCAACAATGGTTAACGGATCGAGCATTCGCCCTGGGCCGATATCACCACAGGCCTGGCTGCCGCTATCTGGCCCCCAGATCAACAAACCTCGCGAGGCAAGTACCTCTAAATTATGCTGAGTAGCTGCAGCCCGATACATCTGCTGGTTCATTGCTGGCAGCACAACAACAGGCGCAGGCGTCGCAAGGCAAATCGTTGATACCAGATCATTCGCCATACCAGCAGCAACGCGGGCAATCAAATCCGCTGTCGCTGGAGCAAGAATCACTAAATCAGCCCATTTTCCCAGCTCAATATGGCCCATTGCCGCTTCGGCAGCCGGGTCCAGCAGACTGTCGGAAACGGGATAACCAGAGACTGCCTGCAAGCTAAGTGGAGTGATAAAGGCTTTTGCCGCTTCGGTCATGGCTACACGGACGTCGGCCCCGCGATCGCGCAAACGACGCACCAGTTCAGGGGTTTTATAGGCAGCAATACCGCCGCTGACGCCGAGAACGATTTTTTTACCGGCCAGGCTCATGATGATTTTTCCTGTTGGGTGACACCAGAAGTTGGCGATTTTATCACAATACTTTTGTTGTCGTGCTTTCACCTGAGAATCACTTTGCGAGGCGCTTTCCAGGATTGAAAACTGACCGTCGATTTAACCAAACGACTATGACAGGATGCGCCCTCCACAAAGGAGGTGAAGGTGAAAAGCAATGCTGACTTGTTGATGCCACGTGAAAAAATGCTGAAGTTGGGTATTAGCGCGTTAACGGATATTGAACTGCTGGCGCTGTTTCTGCGTACAGGAACGCACGGAAAAGATGTGCTAACCCTGGCAAAAGAGATGCTGGAGAATTTCGGCTCTCTTTACGGCTTGTTATCCTCTGAATATGAACAAGTTAGAGGCGTTCATGGAATAGGTGTGGCGAAATTCGCCCAGTTAAAGGGGATTGCCGAACTGGCCCGGCGTTACTACAACGTGCGGATACGCGAAGAAAGCCCGTTACTTAGCCCGGAGATGACGCGCGAGTTTTTACAAAGCCAGCTTACGGGCGAAGAGCGCGAGATCTTTATGGTGATCTTTCTCGACACTCAACACCGGGTACTTACTCACAGCCGATTGTTTTCCGGCACACTAAACCATGTGGAAGTCCATCCGCGTGAGATTGTTCGGGAAGCGATAAAAATAAACGCGGCGGCACTGATCCTTGCCCATAATCACCCTTCGGGTTGTGCTGAACCCAGTAAAGCGGATAAACTCATCACCGAACGGATAATAAAAAGTTGTCAGTTCATGGATTTACGCGTGCTCGACCATATCGTGATTGGGCGTGGAGAGTATGTTTCTTTTGCCGAACGCGGCTGGATTTAACCCGCTATGCGCGATCCTTCGGGATCTTTGTCTGTTCGGGACTTGAGCACATCGCTGAGTCAGCGTATACTACGCCACCTTTGAGAATCTCGGGTTTGGCATTTGGGCCTGGCAATCGAGAGTTCACATAGAACTGCGATGACCGGGCTGTAAAGCCTGACGAGGCGCCAATACCCCATACGAAGCTCGAGCTAATTTGATTTTTGGAGAATAGACATGTCCCGAGTCTGCCAAGTTACTGGCAAGCGTCCGGTGACCGGTAACAACCGTTCCCACGCACTGAACGCGACTAAACGCCGTTTCCTGCCTAACCTGCACTCTCACCGTTTCTGGGTTGAGAGCGAGAAGCGTTTTGTCACCCTGCGCGTATCTGCTAAAGGTATGCGTGTAATCGATAAAAAAGGCATCGATACAGTTCTGGCTGAACTGCGTGCCCGTGGCGAAAAGTACTAAGTACTTAGAGGAAATAAATCATGGCTAAAGGTATTCGTGAGAAAATCAAGCTGGTTTCTTCTGCTGGTACTGGTCACTTCTATACCACTACGAAGAACAAACGTACTAAGCCGGAAAAACTGGAACTGAAAAAATTCGATCCAGTTGTACGCCAGCACGTGATCTACAAAGAAGCGAAAATCAAATAATTCTCGCTTTGATGTAATAAAAACCTCGCTCCGGCGGGGTTTTTTGTTATCTGCTTGCCCCCATATTGACTGCATCTGTTCATTCCAGGAGATGCTATGCCTGAATTACCAGAAGTTGAAACCAGCCGCCGCGGCATTGAACCGCATCTCGTTGGCGCGACCATTCTTCATGCGGTGGTCCGCAACGGGCGTTTGCGCTGGCCAGTCTCGGAAGAAATCTACCGTCTAAGTGACCAGCCGGTGCTTAGTGTGCAGCGCCGCGCTAAATATCTGCTGCTGGAATTGCCGGAAGGCTGGATCATCATTCATCTGGGTATGTCTGGCAGTCTGCGCATACTTACGGAAGAACGTCCTCCTGAAAAGCATGACCATGTTGATTTGGTGATGAGCAACGGCAAAGTGCTGCGATATACCGATCCTCGTCGCTTTGGTGCCTGGTTGTGGACCAAAGAGCTGGAAGGACACAATGTGTTGGCACATCTTGGACCGGAGCCGCTTAGCGATGATTTCAACGGCGAATACCTGCATCAGAAATGCGCGAAGAAAAAGACAGCGATTAAACCCTGGCTGATGGATAACAAGCTGGTGGTGGGCGTGGGGAATATCTATGCCAGCGAGTCACTGTTTGCTGCGGGGATCCATCCGGATCGGCTGGCGTCATCGCTGTCGCTGGCGGAGTGCGAACTGCTGGCACGGGTGATTAAAGCAGTGTTACTGCGTTCTATTGAGCAGGGCGGCACGACGCTGAAAGATTTTCTGCAAAGCGACGGAAAACCAGGTTATTTCGCGCAGGAATTACAGGTTTACGGGCGTAAAGGCGAACCGTGTCGGGTTTGTGGTACGCCGATTGTGGCGACTAAACATGCGCAGCGGGCGACATTTTATTGCCGACAGTGCCAGAAGTAATTCATGCGAGCCGGATGGCATTCCATCCGGCATGAAAGCTACGCTAACTTCGCCATCAGCGCCTGATGGACATTCTTCGGCAGGAAATGGGTGACATCACCCTGATGGCGCGCAACTTCTTTCACCAACGATGAAGAAATAAACGACCACTCTTTCGAAGGCATCAAGAAGACGCTTTCCAGCTCCGGCATTAAGTGGCGATTCATATGCGCCAGTTGCATTTCATATTCAAAATCTGCTACCGCACGCAGGCCACGAATCAGTACCGTGGCTTGTTGATTACGGGCGAAGTTCGCCATCAAATCACTAAAACCGACCACTTCAACGTTATCCAGATGTGCGGTTGCCTGCTGAGCCAGCGCCACACGCTCTCCCAGGGTAAACATTGGTTTTTTACTGGGGCTGGCGGCAATCGCCAGAATAACGTGATCGAACATCTGCGTAGCGCGCGTCACGATATCGATATGACCATTGGTAATGGGATCGAAAGTCCCCGGATAAATCGCCCGTTTTTGCATAACAACCTCAATGCGTTTTCGGTGGCAGGTAAGGTTCCAGCAGTTGAAGCAGACGCTGCAGCGCGCCCTGGTTTTGATACAGCACTTCAACGGCATGACGGCCATAGAAACTACGGTAATCGGCGTCAGTGAGCAAAGAGGAAACCTCTTTTGCCAGTGACGCGGCATCGGTGACGGTAATCAGCCCGCTTGCCTGCTCCAGCCGTGCGCAAATGTCTTTAAAGTTAAAAGTATGCGGCCCCATCAGTACCGGAATAGCGTGTGCGGCGGCTTCCAGCGGATTATGCCCACCGCGTTCGACCAATGAACCGCCAACAAAAGCGAGATCGGCAATGCCATACAGCAGCATCAGCTCGCCCATCGTATCGCCAATTACCACTTGTGTACTGGCGGAAGGGATTTCTCCGGAAGAGCGTGTGATATAGCTTAGCCCAGCCTGGCGGACAAGGTTAATCGCATCCGGGAAGCGTTCCGGATGACGTGGAACAAGAATAAGCAATAAATTAGGGAACTGCTGCAACAGCGCCTGATGTGCGGCAATCACCACACTCTCTTCGCCATCGTGAGTGCTGGTGGCAATCCATACCGGACGATGAGGTGCCCACTGGCGGCGCAGTGTTACTGCTTTAGCGGCTAGCTGCGGAGTTACCGAGATATCGAATTTCAGGCTACCAGTAACAGTCACCTGATTATTTTTTGCGCCCAGCGCCACAAAACGCGCGCCATCTTCTTCGTTTTGCGCGGCGATTAGTGTAATACGACGCAACAAGCGACGAACAAATTTGCCCAGTTTGGCGTACCCCGCCGCAGAGCGTGCAGAAAGTCGCGCATTGGCGATAACCAGCGGGATCTTGCGCTTATGTAGTGCCGCAATCAGGTTAGGCCACAGCTCCGTTTCCATAATCAACACCAGTTTAGGATCGACTTTATTAAGAAAACGGTTGAGCGCATCGGGTAGATCGTAAGGCAGATAGACGTGCTGAACATCTTTACCGAAAGCAGATTGCACGCGTTCCGAGCCGGTCGGCGTCATAGTCGTGACGGTAATTGGCAAATCAGGATAGCGATGACGCAGCGCGCGCACCAACGGGATCGCCGCCAGGGTTTCACCGACGGAGACGGAGTGCAGCATGATGCCGCCTTGTTTCAGCGGATGGCGGTAAAAACCGTAACGTTCACCCCAGCGTTTTCGATAGGCCGGAGCCTTACGTCCGCGCACCCAAAGCCGTATCCAGATCAACGGCTGAATAAGGTAGAGAAGGGCGGTGTAAAGCAATTCAAGCATAATAAATAGCTGACTTATGGATGTGCTGGGGATTCTATGTATTTAGCTGGGGCTTTACCATTACTTTTCCCGTTTTTGACTTAAATAGCTTCTGTTTGGCCTGAACTGCCGCTACATCTCCAGTTTTTTTGTATTTTTATGCGATTTATTGAAACTCGACCCTATTTTCAACTCTACATCGGCTATACCGGTATTATCTGCGCACTTTTTCTTATCTATATGATTTTTATGATTAAAACATATTTTGTGTATAAAAATCATTCGGGTCGGATTGCTGCGAAAGAAATGCTACACTAGCACGTCAAAGTAAGTGCGTTATCAGTATTCAGGTAGCTGTTGAGCCTGGGGCGGTAGCGTGCTTTTTTTCTGCTTAACTTAACCAGACAATCATACAAAAGAGTCGCTAGTGGAAAAGCCATTTCGAAAAATCCTGGTCATAAAGATGCGATATCATGGAGATATGTTATTAACTACTCCTGTCATCAGTACGCTCAAGCAGAATTATCCTGATGCAAAAATCGATATGCTGCTTTATCAGGACACCATCCCTATTTTGTCTGAAAACCCGGAAATTAATGCGCTCTACGGTATAAGCAATAAAAGTGCAGGAACATTCGATAAAATTAAAAATGTGCTTTCATTGATAAAAACTCTGCGTGCGAATAATTACGACCTGGTCATTAATCTTACGGATCAGTGGATGGTGGCACTGTTGGTACGTTGTTTACCCGCACAGGTGAAAATATCGCAACTTTATGGTCATCGGCAGCATAGCATCTGGAAAAAAAGCTTTACACACTTAGCGCCAATACACGGCACACATATTGTTGAGCGTAATTTATCGGTCCTTGAGCCATTAGGTATTACCGATTTCTACACTGATACAACAATGAGTTACGCCGAAGATTGCTGGAAGAAGATGCGCCAGGAATTAGATGCTCTGGGCGTGAAAGAGCATTATGTTGTTATCCAGCCGACTGCTCGTCAGATATTTAAGTGCTGGGATAACGATAAATTTTCTAAGGTTATCGATGCGTTGCAACAGCGAGGGTATCAGGTTGTGCTGACCTGCGGGCCTTCGGCAGATGATCTCGCCTGTATCGATGAAATAGTGCAAGGCTGCCAAACAAAACCTGTCGCTGGCCTTGCGGGTAAAACACGGTTTACTGAACTGGGTGCTTTAATTGATCATGCCGTACTCTTTATTGGTGTGGATTCTGCACCAGGACATATTGCAGCGGCAGTGAAAACACCAATAATTAGTTTATTTGGTGCAACTGATCACATATTCTGGCGTCCCTGGACTGAGAATATTATTCAATTCTGGGCGGGGAATTATCAGCAAATGCCGAGCCGACATGAACTTGACCGCAATAAAAAATATCTTTCTGTTATCCCCGCGGAAGATGTTATCGCCGCTACGGAAAAGCTGCTGCCAGAAGATGCCCCTTCAGTTGACAGGAATGCACAATTATGATCGTGGCGTTTTGTTTATATAAATATTTTCCTTTTGGTGGGCTTCAACGTGATTTTATGCGTATTGCATCAACCGTTGCCGCACGAGGCCACCATGTTCGGGTCTATACGCAGTCGTGGGAAGGCGAGTGCCCAAAAACATTTGAGCTTATTCATGTGCCAGTTAAGTCCCATACCAACCATGGACGCAATGCAGAATATTATGCCTGGGTACAAAATCATCTCAAAGCGCATCCCGCTGATCGCGTTGTTGGGTTTAATAAGATGCCTGGGTTGGATGTTTATTTTGCCGCTGATGTTTGTTACGCCGAGAAAGTTGCGCAAGAAAAAGGTTTTTTATATCGTCTAACATCACGTTATCGTCATTATGCCGCATTTGAGCGAGCGACTTTCGAGCATGGTAAATCGACGAAACTCATGATGCTGACTGATAAGCAAATCACCGATTTCCAGAAGCATTATCAAACTGAACCTGAACGTTTTAAAATTCTTCCCCCCGGCATCTATCCGGACAGAAAATACAGCGAGCAAATCCCAAATAGCCGTGAAATTTATCGCCAGAAAAATGGCATAAAAGAGCAACAAAACTTATTGCTACAAGTTGGATCAGATTTTGTTCGTAAAGGTGTGGATCGCTCAATTGAAGCTTTGGCAGCGTTACCGGAATCATTACGCCACAATACGCTTTTGTTTGTTGTTGGCCAGGATAAACCGCGAAAATTCGAAGTGCTGGCAGAAAAACTCGGCGTGCGGAGCAACGTGCATTTCTTTTCCGGTCGCAATGATGTGTCAGAATTAATGGCTGCAGCCGATTTATTATTGCATCCCGCTTATCAGGAAGCTGCTGGTATCGTTCTCCTTGAAGCGATCACTGCTGGATTACCTGTTTTGACAACAGCGGTATGCGGCTACGCGCATTATATTGCCGATGCCAATTGTGGAACGGTTATCGCTGAACCTTTCTCCCAGGAACAATTAAATGAAGTTTTACGTAAAGCATTAACACAATCTTCATTGCGAATGGCCTGGGCGGAGAATGCTCGCCATTATGCCGATACTCAGGATTTGTATAGCTTGCCAGAGAAAGCCGCGGATATCATTACAGGTGGTTTAGATGGTTGAATTAAAAGAGCCGCTTACCACACTTTGGCGTGGTAAAGATGCTTTTGCCGAAGTTAAGGAACTGAATGGCGAGGTCTTCCGCGAACTGGAGACACGTCGCACATTACGCTTTGAACTGTCCGGGAAAAGCTATTTTCTTAAATGGCACAAGGGGACAACATTAAAAGAGATTATAAAAAATCTGCTCTCATTGCGGATGCCCGTTTTGGGCGCAGACAGAGAGTGGCATGCTATTCATCGCCTGAGTGATGTCGGTGTTGATACGATGAATGGCATTGGGTTTGGTGAAAAAGGTTTAAATCCATTAACCCGTACATCATTTATTATTACCGAAGATCTCACTCCCACGATTAGCCTTGAAGATTATTGTGCAGATTGGGCAGTCAACCCACCTGATGTGCGTATTAAACGTATGTTGATCACGCGAGTGGCAACCATGGTGCGTAAAATGCACGCAGCAGGGATAAATCACCGTGACTGTTACATTTGCCACTTTTTGCTTCATTTGCCATTTACTGGCCGGGAAGATGAATTAAAAATTTCGGTTATCGATCTACATCGGGCGCAGATACGCTCAAAAGTACCGCGCCGTTGGCGCGATAAAGACTTGATTGGCTTATATTTCTCATCAATGAATATTGGTCTGACGCAGAGAGATATATGGCGATTTATGAAGGTTTATTTTGGAATGCCTTTACACGAAGTTCTATTGCGGGAAGTTAACTTAATTAAAGAAGCAGGAATTAAGGCGCAAAAAATAAAAGAAAGAACAATAAGGAAAAAGCTTTAAATGTTCATTTCTTATAATAAGGGCTTAAAAATTGTTAAATATTAGGAACTTCGTCGCTAAGAAACAAAATTTATTTCAACACGAAATACCGAATGTTAAACATTTGCATATAGCATTATGCTTTGACCGTGGATTCATAATGCCAGCGGGTGTTGCATTATATTCAATCATTTCAAATAATAGTGATGTTAATCTTCACTTTCACCTTCTTGTTTCAGGAATAAGTGAAAATGAATGCTCCGTATTTTCCGAACTAGAGGGACCGAATACGTCAATATCAGTATATCATGTGACAGATGAATTTGATATTAATCCGGATACCTTAATCCTGGGCATCCCTTTATCAACGTGTTTGCGTTTTTTAATCCCAGAGGTTATTGATGATAAAATAACAAATATACTTTATCTTGATTGTGATATCATATGTAATAGCTCTTTATATGAGCTCGTTGATTACGATTTAAATGATTATATAGCATGCGTCATCCCTGACTCACCAGATATGCAAGACCGTGTGAAACAGTTAGACTATGGCATTGAATTTATCAATTATTTTAATGCCGGAGTTATGCTTATTAATACCAGCGCATGGAAAAACGAGAACATAACACAAAAAGCGTTGGAGATGATCAACAATGGGAAAGTATATAGGTATGCAGACCAGGATGTGCTAAATATTTTACTTAATGGGCGATTATATTATCTCGATAAAAAATATAATAAAAAGACAACATTATCAGTAAGATGTGATGAAGAACAAAAAAATTTACCCAACACAATTATAATGCATTATGTTACTCAGAATAAACCATGGTATAAAATATTTAGGGCACAAAACTTTGAACGTTATTTTTATAATTCACCGTGGAGACATCATAAAAGGATGTTATCACCATCATCAAGTGATATTAGGTTAAAAGCTAAAGTTTATTGGTCCGAAGGGAAATATGGCAAAGCCATTTCTTATTATTATCATTATCTGTTCGCTAAATTATTCAACGTGAAAATTTAGATGGAAAACTAATATAATTATGAAAATAGCATTTATCGGCGAAGCGGTTTCTGGATTTGGTGGCATGGAAACGGTTATCCGCGATGTCATTAATACCTTCAGGCAACAACACATCCAAAGTGAAATGTTTTTCTTTTGTCGCAATGACAAAATGGATAAGGGATGGTTGGAAGGTATTGAATACTCGTGTTCATTTTCCAATATTCGGTTAGGTTTTTTGCGTCGAACGAAACATATTCATGCTTTAAGCAAATGGCTTCAGGATTATCAGCCAGATGTTGTTATTTGTATTGACGTTATCTCGTGTTTGTATGCGGCCAAAGCACGTAAAAAATCAGGAATTGATGTGCCAGTATTTTCATGGTCACATTTTTCTTTAGATCACAAAAAACATGCTGAATATATCACCTGTGCCGACTATCATTTAGCAATCAGCTCTGGCATTAAACAGCAAATGATTAATCGGGGTGTACCAGAATCGACGATAAATGTTATTTTTAATCCAGCCGAAGCTAAAGACACAGTCATTCCTGCGCCTGAGGAAGGCGAAACGGCAACGTTCATTTATGTTGGGCGTATGAAATTCGAGGGCCAGAAGCGGGTTAAAGACCTCCTTGATGGCTTATCACAAGCTCAAGGTAACTGGAAACTCCATGTATTGGGTGATGGCTCCGATTTTGAAAAATGCCAGGCTTATAGTAGAGAATTAAATATTGATGATCGAATTGTCTGGTATGGTTGGCAACAACATCCTTGGGAATTAGTCCAGCAAGATATTAAAAAAGTGACTGCGTTATTACTCACGTCATCTTTTGAAGGTTTCCCAATGACTTTACTTGAAGCTTTATCATGGGGAATTCCTTGTATCAGTGCCGATTGTGTCTCCGGACCTGCTGACATTATTCAATCTGATGTTAATGGTCATCTGTATCAACCGGGAGATATTACTTGTTTTGTAACTCTTCTGAATAAATATATAGCAGGTGAAATTCATATCGAACATGAAAAAATTCCTTCATCGATAGATAAGTTTTATCAACCGAAGTATTACGACAGATTACATAAGATAATTATTTCTGCTATTTCCCGGAGGAAATAATGCAGCAGGTGTTTTTCCAGGAAACTGAGTTTCTTAATTCAGTTATTGATTATAATCATAAAGTAGAAACAGAAAATCTTTGTCTGGACATCGCTTATGGAACTGACAAAAATTTTCTTTTTGGTTGCGGAATATCGATTGCTTCTATATTAAAATATAATGAAGGAAGTCGATTGTGTTTCCATATTTTTACTGATTATTTTGGTGATGATGATCGTAAGTATTTTGATGCCCTGGCGTTACAGTATAAAACCAGAATTAAAATATATCTGATTAATGGTGATCGACTTCGATCATTGCCAAGTACCAAGAACTGGACTTATGCAATATATTTTCGATTTATTATTGCGGATTACTTTATTAATAAGGTGCCTAAAGTCCTTTATCTGGATGCAGATATCATTTGCCAGGGGGCTATTGAGCCACTAATCAAATTCTCGTTTCCAGACTATAAAGTCGCAATGGTTGTTACGGAAGGCCAGGCTGACTGGTGGGAAAAACGCGCACATTCGTTAGGTGTTGCGGGGATTGCTAAAGGTTACTTTAACTCCGGTTTTTTATTTATCAATACAGAACAATGGGCAGTCGAGCAGGTTTCTGCGCGAGCCATTGCAATGTTAAATGAACCAGAAATAATCAAAAAAATAACACATCCTGATCAGGATGTATTAAATATGCTGCTGGCAGACAAACTTATTTTTGCTGATATTAAATATAACACCCAGTTTAGCTTAAATTATCAACTCAAAGAAAGTTTTAAAAACCCAGTAAACGAAAATACTATTTTTATCCATTATATCGGTCCAACCAAGCCCTGGCATGACTGGGCCTGGGATTATCCTGTATCACAAGCCTTTATGGAGGCAAAAAATGCTTCGCCATGGAAGAATACGGCGTTGCTGAAACCTAACAATAGCAATCAATTAAGGTATAGCGCAAAACATATGCTTAAAAAGCATAGATATCTAAAAGGATTTAGCAATTATCTTTTGTATTTTATTAAAAAGATAATGCATTAAAGCTGGGAAACTATAAAATAATGATATAAGGGTAGCATTGTGGACTCATTTCCTGCCATAGAGATAGATAAAGTTAAAGCCTGGGATTTTCGGCTAGCTGATATAAATACTTCTGAATGTTTAAATGTTGCCTATGGTGTCGATGCTAATTATCTTGATGGTGTAGGTGTTTCTATCACATCAATTGTTCTAAATAATCGACATATTAATCTTGATTTTTATATTATTGCTGATATCTACAATGATGATTTTTTTCAAAAAGTCGCAAAACTTGCAGAACAATACCAATTAAGAATCACGTTATATAGAATTAATACTGATAAGCTTCAGTGCTTGCCTTGTACACAGGTCTGGTCAAGAGCAATGTACTTTCGCTTATTTGCATTTCAATTATTGGGTTTAACGCTTGATCGTTTGCTTTATCTTGATGCGGATGTTGTTTGTAAAGGTGATATTAGCCCGCTATTGCATCTGGATTTAAACGGAGCGGTGGCTGCTGTTGTTAAAGATGTTGAGCCAATGCAGGAAAAGGCAGTGTCAAGGTTGTCTGATCCTGAACTACTGGGGCAGTACTTTAATTCTGGTGTCGTTTATTTAGACTTAAAAAAATGGGTTGACGCAAAACTAACAGAAAAAGCGTTGTCTATTCTTATGAGCAAAGATAATATTTATAAATATCCTGACCAGGATGTTATGAATGTCTTACTGAAGGGAATGACAATATTTTTACCTCGTGAGTACAATACAATTTATACAATTAAAAGTGAATTAAAAGATAAAACACATCAAAACTATAAAAAGTTGATTACAGAAAGTACTCTTCTTATTCATTATACAGGTGCTACTAAACCGTGGCACAAATGGGCAATATATCCATCGGTGAAATACTATAAAATAGCGTTAGAAAATTCCCCCTGGAAAGATGACTCTCCGCGAGATGCAAAATCAATTATTGAATTTAAAAAAAGATATAAACATCTGTTAGTGCAACATCATTATATCTCAGGAATCATAGCAGGAGTCTGTTATCTTTGCCGAAAATATTACCGTAAATAACATTTAACTGGTTTATCATGATTCAGAAGAACAAGATCAAAGACTTAGTTGTTTTTACCGATGAAAGCAATTCAAAGTATCTCAATGTATTAAATGACTTCTTGTCTTATAATATAAATATCATCAAAGTTTTTCGTTCTATTGATGATACGAAAGTCATGCTTATTGATACCGATTACGGTAAATTAATACTTAAGGTCTTTTCCCCGAAAGTTAAGCGTAACGAACGTTTCTTTAAGTCGCTGTTAAAAGGTGATTATTACGAACGCCTTTTTGAGCAAACCCAAAAAGTACGAAATGAAGGGTTAAATACCCTCAATGATTTTTATTTGTTGGCTGAGCGAAAAACCTTACGATTCGTCCATACTTATATTATGATTATCGAGTATATTGATGGTGTAGAGTTGTGTGATATACCCGATATTGATGATGTGCTAAAAAATAAAATTCAGCAATCAATTAATTCATTGCATCAACATGGTATGGTTTCTGGTGATCCCCATCGTGGTAACTTCATTATAAAAAATGGTGAGGTTAGAATTATTGATCTTTCAGGAAAACGTGCTTCAGCACAGCGTAAAGCGAAAGATCGTATTGATTTAGAGCGTCATTACGGTATTAAAAATGAGATTAAAGATCTAGGTTATTATCTTTTAGTATATCGTAAAAAAATGCGCAATTTTATGCGGCGTTTGAAAGGGAAACCAGCACGCTAAAATAGAAATATCCCGCAATTACTTGTCTTCGTTAGGCATTTTTACACGGAGTTATTTATTTCACAGGTTTATCATGAAGAATATTCGATACATTGACAAAAAGGATGTTGAAAACCTGATAGAAAATAAGACATCTGATGATGTTATTATTTTTCTGTCTGGTCCCACATCGCAAAAGACGCCTTTGTCGATATTACGGGCAAAGGATATTATTGCTGTCAATGGTTCAGCGCAATATCTGTTAAGTCATAATATTGTTCCCTTTATATATGTACTTACAGATGTTCGCTTTTTACATCAGCGTCGTGATGATTTTTATAAATTTAGCCAGAGAAGTCGTTATACCATAGTAAACATTGACGTTTATGAACACGCTTCCGAAGAAGATAAACTTTATATCCTCCAGAACTGCCTTGTATTACGGTCTTTTTACCGCCGGGAAAAAGGTGGTTTTATAAAGAAGATCAAATTTAATATATTGAGTCAGATTCACAAAGAACTGCTGATCTCTGTACCTTGGTCTAAAAGAGGTCGTCTGGTCGGATTTTGCAAGGACATCAGTCTTGGTTATTGCTCATGTCATACTATTGCCTTTGCTGCAATTCAAATAGCATATTCACTGAAGTATGCACGGATTATTTGTTCTGGTCTGGATTTAACTGGTAGCTGCTCGCGATTCTATGATGAAAATAATAATCCCATGCCCTCGGAATTAAGTAGGGATTTATTCAAAATATTACCATTCTTCCGTTTTATGCGTGATAATGTAGAAGATATTAATATTTATAATTTATCTGATGATACAGCTATTTCTTACGATGTAATTCCATTCATTAAACTTCAAGAAATCAGTACCGAAGAATCAAAAGATGAGACAAAAATAAAAATACAATATGAAGTCTCAACTGATTCTTATGCTAATTAAACATCATGAAACTAAAATAATATGGTATAAAAATGCGCCTAGGAACTTTTCATAAAAAGAAAAGATTTTATATAAACAAAATCAAGATTAATTTCCTTTCTTTTATATTTCGTAGGGAAATTAATAATCAAGTTACAGAACCTGCGCAAGTTAAATCATGTCTTATAATTCATGATAATAATAAACTCGGTGATCTAATTGTATTAAGTTCGATTTATCGTGAACTTTACAGTAAAGGGGTTAAAATAACCATTCTCACAAATAGAAAGGGTGGGGAGTTTCTCTCTAATAATAAAAATATATTTGATTTCTGTATTAAAGAATCAACTGGCTTCCTTAAAATGCTTAGTCTATGTAAGCATCTGCGGGATTTACAGTTCGATATTGTATTAGACCCCTTTGAAACTATGCCTTCATTTAAGCATAGTTTAATATTATCAAGTTTAAAAGATTCTTACATTTTGGGTTTTGATCAATGGTATAAGCGTTACTATTCATTTTACCATCCCCACGATGAATATTTAAAAGAACACATGAGTACACGAGCAACAGAAATACTGAAGCATATTTATGGTGAGGGTGAATTTTCCACCGACTACGACTTGCATTTACCTGTAGATGTTGAAAATAAAATAAAAGATTTTATTGGAAATACAAAAATAGTCATCATTAACCCATTAGGTGCAAAAAAAATATGCCGACTTACTCCTGAACAAATAAAATTTATATATCAAGAAGTGAAGATATGGTTTAAAAATTATCGAGTGATATTTACCGGGTTACCGCAAGATTTATTGACAATACCAATATCTGAAATTGAAACACTACCTTTCAACGAATTTATTTATACTGTTGCGTTGACCAGGTATAGTGATTTTGTCATTTCTGTTGATACAGCTCTTGTTCATATCGCTGCGGCTTATCATAAACCAACGCTTGCATTTTATCCTAATTCACGTGCTCCGGAATATCCCTCACATTTAATTTGGGCTCCGAATAATCATCAATCTATACAAATAGTATCCCCAACATTTACGGTAAAAGATATCGATACTGAAACTTTAACTGATTCAGTAAAGAGATTAAGTTGTATAGATAAGAAGTGAGTTTTAACTCACTTCTTAAACTTGTCTATTCTTGATTAATAGTATTGTTGCGATTATTAATAACGAGTAAGAGAACTATGGCGGATATAACGATAATTGGAATGCTGCGTGCCCATATGATCACATCACTGAGTCCAACCCCCATAATACCAAGCGTTAATATCAACAAACCCAATGCGCGTTTTTTATATGCTGTATAAAATAGTGAGAAATAGAAGAATATAGTGGAAAAAATTCCCATCATACCTTTCAGTGAAGCAGCTTCAATTATCTCATTATGCAGATGTACGTTAGAAAAATCCAATGCCCCTCTCAGTCTGCTGTGTTCTGCGACTAACAAATTCATACTTTCAGCGCGCGACTCTGCAGATCTAAATGAAAAAGGTGATTCTTTGAATATATCTAAACCAATTTCATACATTGCTAGTCTTGCACCTAAGGAAGTCACGCTATTAGCATTGGTGTAACTGTTTAAATCATTTAACGCTTCATTATAACGATATTGAATTGGTTTATTAAATATAATTACAACACTAGCCAATATGGTAATTAGTAGAATGATAGCGGTGCTGAATTTTTTTGGTGATTTGTTATAATAAGCTATTAATGCAACAGTACAAATCACAGGGAAGAGCAGTAGGGTTGCTCTGGTTTGTGTTAGTGCCAGAACATAAAGCACCGCGCAACTATTTAATAAAAATAAAAAAGGATGATTTTTTTTAGTATAAAGAATTGCAACACCACTAACTATGCCTATTAACATAGTTGAATATGCCGCTCCTGTTGCCGTTCCTATACCAAAAGAAATGCGATCATGTTCATAAATGCTATTAATATAAAATGCATATGCGGCAATTATAAATGACAGAGAATACATAACATATAATGCAATTTCTTTTTTTTGTTTTAGTTTGCTGGTAAGGGCTAAAAAAACAATAAAAGAACCAAATAAAAATATTTTGGCAGTATTTAAGTAATTATGGTAAGTAGCACGAAATGGTGAGTTATCTACTTTAAATAAAGAATACCAAATTAAATCAAGCAATCCTATAAAAAATATAGAAAGGGGAAGAATAAGTTTTTTTATATTATAATTTCCTTGTCTACCACGTAAAATTAGTGATAATAAGCAAACTACAGCAGTGATATTATATATCTTTATGCTGAAAGTGTTATCGACGAATGCAATTATCAACGAAAAAAAACTTAATATATAAGTCATTATCTCTAAAATCGTAGATGATTTTAGAGCATAAGGTTTCCATGATTGGAGTTTAATGAAGGTTGGCATGTTTTACCTTTATAATGATGATAATTTTTCCAAAACTGCGTGACCGTTGAGATTAATTAAGCTTTTCCCCGGGGCCCTACAAACCACCTGATTCTTCCCATACCCGCCAATTAATCCCGGATCGGTCGGTCCATAAACAGTGATATTGGGTTTATCCAGAGCCGCAGTTAAATGGCTTAACCCAGTATCTACCGAAACCACGAATTTCGCCCCGGCCAGCACTCGGGCAACTCCTTCCAGACTCATCTTCGGCAATACGTCGACATAATCAAATCCCTCCGCCAGCCTTTTCGCCCGAGCTTCTTCATGCGGTGCGCCCCAAGGGAGTTTAATGCGGATCCCCGAATCTGCCAGCAAGCCGATTAATTCTCGCCAGTGCTCTTCCGGCCAGTGCTTATCATCACGGGTCGTGGCATGCAGAAATACAGCATATTCACCAGCATCCGGTAGTGGATTTGTCAGGAAATGCTGCGCAATAGCATAATCGCCCTGGGTTTGTGGTTTGCTATACCCCAGGCTTTTAGCGAACAACTCACGGGTTCGTTCTACGGCGTGCTGCTGTTTCGCAATATGGTGCTTGCGATTATAAAACAGGCTTGCCAGTGGTTCGCGAGCAGTTTGCCAGTCCATTCCATGCTTAACGCCATGCGCCAGACGTGTCACCAGCGCGGCACTTTTTACCAGTCCTTGCGCATCAATAATCGCGTCATAGTTTTCCGCCCGTAGCGCTTCACGAAACGCTTTCCGCTCTGCTTTAACAGACGCTGAAAACCACGCTTTACGCCAGCGACGTATCGCTACCGGAATAACCCGCTCAACGGCGGCGTGCCAGGAAGGAATTTGTGCAAAACCTTCTTCCACCACCCAGTCAAACGTAATCCCCGGGATTGCCTGCTGTGCATCGGTGAGCGCGGGCAGCGTGTGGAGAACATCGCCCATCGACGATGTTTTGACGATCAGTACCCGCATCCGTCAGGCTTCCTCTTGTAACAACAGCGTGTTGAGTTCTTCCAGCACGAGTTGTGGCGTAATGTCGACCAGGCTCTGGTGATAACCCTCTGCGGCGTCGCCTTTACGCACTTTGTGATAACCCGTAATCAGGCGGATCACCCGCGCTTTATGGGAAAGCGGCGGTGTGAAGTCCGGGCTGCTTGGGCCATACAGTGCAACCAGTGGGCGATTAAGCGCTGCCGCAACGTGCATCAGCCCTGAATCATTAGTGACAATGGCTTTACAAGCCGCAATCAGGATAACCGCTTGATCAAGCTGCGTTTCCCCTGCCAGATTACGACACCACGACTGCTGCTCGGTATTCAATGCCGCAAGGATCTCATTACCCGCTTCATGATCTTTAGCCGAGCCAAACAGAACCACCTGATAACCTTCATCAATGAGCTGTTTCGCCAGTTCCGCGTAGTGGTAGTGCGGCCAGCGTTTTGCCGGACCAAACTCTGCACCAGGGCAAAAGCCAATCATCGGGCGTTCTGATGAGAGGGAAAATTGATTACAGGTATACGATTTTTCACCTTCGCTCACCTGTAGCTGCGGCCATAGCAGTGGCTGCGGCAGATCTTGTGCTGTGCGCATAATGCCTTTGTCGTAGGCCAGCGCGACATAGCGTTCCACCATCAGTGGCCAGGCTTCTTTATCAAGTACGCGAACATCGTTGAGTAAACCATAGCGCATTTCACCACGCCAGCCGGTGCGATGAGGAATACCTGCGAAGAAAGGCACTAATGCTGATTTAAAGGAGTTGGGTAAGACGTAGGCGCGGTCGTAACGTTTTTCGCGCAGGCTATGCCCCAGCTTGCGGCGTTCGCTAATCTCCAGCGCCCCATGACCGAGGGGCATGGGAATGGCTTCGTTGACTTCCGGCATCCGCGACAATAACGGACGGCACCAGGCAGGTGCCATCACGTCGATTATCGCCTGGGGATAGCGCGCCTGGAGCGTACGATAGAGACTTTGCGACATCATCATGTCGCCAACCCAAGACGGGCCGATCACCAGTATTTTCATTCAAAGCTCTTATGCGTCGCGATTCAACCAGGCCATATATTCCGTTACGCCTTCGGCAACGGTTTTGAATGGTTTGTCATAACCCGCAGCACGCAGGTTAGTGAGATCTGCCTGGGTGAATGCCTGATAACGGCCTTTCAGTTTATCCGGGAACGGAATGTATTCGATCTGGCCTTTCTTGTGATAAGCCAGCGTCGCATCCGCCACGGCCTGGAAAGATTCTGCACGACCGGTGCCGAGGTTAAAGATGCCGGAAACGCCATTTTCCAGGAACCACAGGTTCACATCAGCCACGTCGCCCACGTAGACGAAGTCGCGTTTAAAGTTTTCGCTACCTTCGAACAGTTTCGGTGATTCACCGTTGTTAAGCTGAGTGTTGAGATGGAAAGCGACGCTCGCCATGCTGCCTTTATGGCCTTCACGCGGCCCATAAACGTTGAAGTAACGGAAACCGACAATCTGCGAGTTCGCTTCTGGCAGGATTTGACGAACATATTCATCAAACAGGAATTTTGAGTAACCGTAGACGTTCAGTGGTTTTTCGTATTCGCGGGATTCGATAAAGTCGGAGGTGCGTCCGCCATAGGTGGCTGCGGAAGATGCATACAGGAATGGGATTTCGCGTTCCAGACAGTAGTGCAGCAGCTCTTTGGAGTATTGATAGTTGTTATCCATCATATACTTGCCATCCCACTCGGTGGTGGAAGAGCACGCGCCTTCATGGAAAATCGCTTCGACATCACCGAACTCTTCGCCAGCCATAATCTGGATCAGGAAGTCTTCCTTATCCATATAGTCTGCGATATTCAGATCCACCAGGTTCACAAACTTGGTGCCGTCTTTCAGGTTGTCCACCACCAGAATATCGGTGATGCCTTTATCATTCAGGGCCTTAACGATGTTGCTGCCGATAAAGCCCGCGCCGCCGGTAACGATGATCATAACTGTAACCTTCGAATTATGGAGTCAGAGACAATCTCAGACACGAATACTTCTATCATATCACTACACGGCGTTGGCTTCAGCCATTCACCGAAAGTGAGAATGATGGGCGTTATTTATTCTAAATTTTACAGAAGTGTTAACGCGTCATCTCGTCGCGACCTGTAAGTTTGGGTAATATGTGCGGGAATTTGTCCTGTCTGGAGAGTCGCAATGCGTGGAGAATTTTATCAGCAGTTAACTAACGACCTGGAAACCGCAAGGGCGGAAGGGTTGTTTAAAGAAGAGCGCATTATCACGTCTGCGCAACAAGCGGACATCACTGTGGCTGATGGAAGCCACGTCATTAACTTTTGTGCCAATAACTATCTCGGGTTGGCGAACCATCCTGAGCTGATTGCGGCGGCAAAGGCGGGAATGGATTCTCACGGTTTCGGGATGGCTTCAGTACGTTTTATTTGCGGTACTCAGGATAGCCATAAAGAGCTTGAGCAGAAACTGGCAGCATTCCTGGGTATGGAAGATGCGATTCTCTACTCATCCTGTTTTGACGCCAACGGTGGTCTGTTTGAAACGCTGCTGGGCGCAGAAGACGCCATTATCTCTGACGCGCTGAATCACGCTTCGATCATTGACGGTGTGCGTCTGTGCAAAGCCAAACGCTATCGCTACGCCAATAACGATATGCAGGAGCTGGAAGCGCGGCTGAAAGAAGCGCGTGAATCCGGGGCGCGCCATGTGTTAATCGCCACCGATGGTGTGTTCTCTATGGATGGCGTAATTGCCAACCTGAAAGGAGTTTGCGATCTCGCGGATAAATACGACGCTTTGGTGATGGTCGATGACTCTCATGCTGTCGGTTTTGTCGGTGAAAACGGCCGCGGTTCTCATGAATACTGCGACGTGATGGGCCGTGTCGATATCATCACCGGCACGCTGGGTAAAGCGCTGGGCGGTGCTTCCGGCGGTTACACCGCGGCGCGCAAAGAAGTGGTTGAGTGGCTGCGCCAGCGTTCTCGTCCGTACTTATTCTCCAACTCGCTGGCACCGGCCATTGTCGCCGCTTCCATTAAAGTGCTGGAGATGGTCGAAGCGGGCAGTGAACTGCGTGACCGCCTGTGGGCGAACGCGCGTCAGTTCCGTGAGCAGATGTCAGCCGCTGGCTTTACCCTGGCGGGTGCCGATCACGCCATTATTCCGGTCATGCTTGGTGATGCTGTAGTGGCACAGAAATTTGCTCGTGAGCTGCAAAAAGAGGGCATTTACGTTACCGGTTTCTTCTATCCGGTCGTACCGAAAGGTCAGGCACGTATTCGTACCCAGATGTCTGCGGCGCATACTCCTGAGCAAATTACGCGTGCGGTCGAAGCGTTCACGCGTATTGGTAAACAACTGGGCGTTATCGCCTGAGGATGTGAGATGAAAGCGTTATCCAAACTGAAAGCGGAAGAGGGCATCTGGATGACCGACGTTCCTGAACCGGAACTCGGACATAACGACCTGCTGATTAAAATCCGTAAAACAGCCATCTGCGGGACTGACGTTCACATCTACAACTGGGATGAGTGGTCGCAAAAAACCATTCCGGTGCCAATGGTCGTAGGCCATGAATATGTTGGTGAAGTGGTTGGTATTGGCCAGGAAGTGAAAGGCTTCAAAATTGGCGATCGCGTTTCCGGTGAAGGCCATATTACTTGCGGTCATTGCCGTAATTGCCGTGGTGGTCGTACTCATCTGTGCCGCAACACGATCGGCGTCGGCGTTAATCGTCCGGGTTGCTTCGCTGAATATCTGGTGATCCCGGCATTCAACGCCTTCAAAATTCCCGACAATATCTCCGACGACTTAGCTGCGATTTTCGATCCGTTCGGTAATGCGGTACACACGGCGCTGTCGTTCGATCTGGTTGGCGAGGATGTGCTGGTTTCTGGTGCGGGGCCAATTGGTATTATGGCGGCGGCGGTAGCAAAACACGTCGGCGCACGCAACGTGGTGATCACCGACGTTAACGAATACCGTCTGGAGTTGGCGCGCAAAATGGGCATCACTCGCGCGGTTAACGTTGCCAAAGAAAACCTCAATGATGTAATGGCAGAACTCGGCATGACCGAAGGGTTTGATGTTGGTCTGGAGATGTCCGGTGCGCCAGCGGCGTTCCGCACCATGCTGGACACCATGAATCACGGCGGTCGTATTGCGATGCTGGGTATCCCGCCGTCTGACATGTCTATCGACTGGACAAAAGTGATCTTTAAGGGCTTGTTCATTAAAGGCATTTACGGCCGTGAGATGTTCGAAACCTGGTATAAAATGGCGGCGCTGATTCAGTCTGGTCTGGATCTCTCGCCAATCATTACCCATCGTTTCTCCATCGATGATTTCCAGAAAGGCTTTGACGCCATGCGTTCTGGCCAGTCCGGGAAAGTTATCCTGAGCTGGGATTAACACAAAAAAGGGCTGGCATTCCAGCCCTTTTTCCTGAGGATAATCCGTTAAATATGTAAAATCTTGTCAGTACAATAAAGAATAAGTAATTGCGCTGTTCTCTTATATAGCTGTTCTCATTATCTCTCTAACCTGAAGTTACTCTCTCCCGTAAAAATAATATCTCACAGGCTTAATAGTTTCTTAATGCAAAGCCTGTACAAAGGAACGGTAATTTCAGAGGTCGTCGGTAACTTATGATGAACAGCACCAATAAACTTAGTGTTATTATCCCGTTATATAATGCGGGCGATGATTTTCGCACGTGTATGGAATCTTTAATTGCGCAAACCTGGACTGCTCTGGAAATTATTATTATTAACGATGGTTCAACGGATAATTCTGTTGAAATAGCAAAGCATTACGCGGAAAACTATCCGCACGTTCGCTTGTTGCATCAGGCGAATGCTGGCGCATCGGTAGCGCGTAATCGTGGGATTGAGGCGGCGACGGGCAAATATGTCGCTTTTGTCGATGCAGATGATGAAGTCTATCCCTCTATGTACGAAACGCTGATGACAATGGCGTTAGAGGATGATCTCGACGTGGCGCAGTGCAATGCTGACTGGTGTTTTCGTGATACCGGGGAAACCTGGCAATCTATTCCCACCGATCGCCTTCGCTCAACCGGCGTGTTAACTGGCCCGGACTGGCTGCGGATGGGGCTTTCTTCCCGCCGCTGGACTCACGTTGTCTGGATGGGCGTTTATCGCCGCGATGTTATTGTAAAAAATAACATTAAATTTATTGCCGGATTACATCATCAGGATATTGTCTGGACAACAGAATTTATGTTTAACGCGCTGCGCGCGCGATATACCGAGCAACCATTATATAAATATTATCTGCATAATTCGTCAGTGAGTCGTCTGAATAGACAAGGGAATAAAAACCTTAATTATCAACGCCACTATATTAAAATCACGCGTCTGCTGGAAAAATTAAATCGCCAGTACGCCGACAAAATTACGATTTATCCGGAATTTCATCAGCAAATAACGTATGAAGCATTGCGCGTTTGCCATGCGGTACGTAAAGAGCCGGATATTATTACCCGCCAGCAGATGATTGCCGAGATATTTACTTCCGGCATGTATAAGCGCCTGATTACTAATGTGCGCAGCGTGAAGGTGGGTTATCAGGCGTTGCTGTGGTCTTTCCGCTTATGGCAATGGCGCGACAAAACACGGTCGCACCATCGCATTACGCGTAGCGCCTTTAATTTGCGCTAGCGTTAAGTTTTGCCGCTTCGGGCTGTTTGCCCCAGCCTTGCCACTGATGCTGGAAGTAAACGATCAGTGTGCTCTGGCTGATGCTTTCGCTTAATACTTCAAAGAAGCGATTAGCATAAACCGGTTCCAGCGGTTTCTTCGGTTTACACAGCTTCACACCACGGAACGGATTACGCGGCGCGTTGGGCACGGTGTTTTTCGGCGGAGTCGATGTATCGACCTGCGGTTCATTCAGCAAGCTGCTGGCTTTCACCAGCGTAATGTCTGGCGGCAGGTTATAAACCATCTGCTGCAGCACACGTACCGTTGAAGGGTGAGGATGACCAATGGCGATCGTCGAACCGTTGCGACGCGCCAGTTCAATTGCGCGATTAAACTGCACACGAATATCCGCTTCGTTTTGCGAATCGTCGAGGAATACCTTCCGTTTAATAACTTTCACGCCAGTACCTTGCGCAGCGCGCATCGCCTGGGTATTGCCGATGGTTACGCTGTCGAGGAAGTAAAGATTGTAACGTGCCAGCGCCTGCATCACTTTCTGCATACCAAACAGGTTCGAGGTCATCTTGCTGCCCATGTGGTTGTTGATCCCCACAGCATAGGGCACGTTATTGACTGCACTGCGAATGATGCGCTCAATTTCGTCGCTACTCATTTCCGGGCGTAACGTATTTTTTTCCAGCGGCTGTTTACTCAATGGTGCCATCGGCAGATGAATCAACACTTCGTGACCGCTGTTATGCGCTTTGATCGCCATCTCTCTGGCGTGCGGCGAGTCGGGTAGCACGGCGACGGAGATAGCGGATGGCATCGCCAGCACCTGGCTTTCGTTGTGCGGGCGATAGCCAAAATCATCAATAACGATGGCAAGTTTGCCAGCAAGTACGGGGGAGGAAAGCGCCAGCAGAGCGGCAAATGCAAGAACGTTACGACGAAATGGAAACAAAACTTATCTTCCCAACCACGGCTGTGGATTGACCGCCTGACCCTGGCGGCGAATTTCGAAATAGAGTGAAGGCCGACCCTGACCGCCACTGCTGCCCACTAGTGCAATTGGCTGACCCGCGCGAACCTGCGAGCCAACGCTCACCAGTGCGCTCTGATTATAGCCGTAAAGACTCATATCGCCTTTACCGTGCTCAACCACCACCACCAGACCGTAGCCTTGCAGCCAGTCAGCCAGAATTACTCGACCGTCGGCAATCGCTTTAACTTCAGTGCCTTCAGAAGCACCAATAACCATCCCTTTCCAGCGCAGCTCGCCCTGTAGCTGTTCGCCATAGCGATGCAGTGTTGGCCCACGAACAGGCCAGAATGCCTGACCACGCGGTGCACCTAAACCACCGGTACGGGACATCAGCGATTTTTCGCTTTCGGTTGGTTTGTAGGTGGTGCCTTTGCGCGTCGCTTCTTTCTGCCTGTCGCGCACTGCCTGGGCTTCGCGCGCTTCACGTTCAGCACGTGCTTTCGCTGCCGCTTCTGCACGAGCAATGCTATTGCGCAGACGAGATTCGTTGGCGCGCAGCTCGCTTAACTGTTGCTGACCTTGTTGAATGGAAGACTCCAGCCCTGCCAGCGTCTTCTTACGCTCATTCAGCGCCTGGGTCAGCTTCGCCTGTTGGGCGCGCTGTTCATATAACAGTGTTTGTTGTTCGCTCTGTTTCTCTTCCAGTTCAGCACGCTGCATGGCAACTTCTGCGCGCGTCTGCTTCAGCTCAGCGATGGTTTCTTGTCGCGCCTGGTTGAGGTAACCGAAGTAAGCCTGCAAACGCTGGCCGCGCTGGCTTTCTTCACCGCTAAGAATGAGCTGAATACCGGTATGCTCACCCTGACGAAACGCGGCATCCAGTTGCGCGGCGAGGCTGCGTTCCTGAGCGGCTTTTTGCTGCTCCAGCTTAGCAATTGACGCGTTCATCTCATCAATCTGTTTATTCAGTTGATTGAGCGTGTTTTGCGTTTCGCGCAGCTTACGGGTGGCTTCAGAGATCGCCTCTTCCTGCTTTTTCAATTGTGCGAGCAGGCTTGCGCGTTGTTGCTGTTGTTGGCGTACCGCGCGCTCTTTCGCGGCGATATCGGCCTGAATAGACTTGAGTTGGTCGCGGTCATCCGCCTGGGCGGAAAAAGTGCACAACAATACGCCAGCGCTAAGAACGCTGGCGTAAATGATGGGCCTGACTGCAAACCTGCGCGGTTTCGTGGCCCGTGTCATGGTATTAATCGCCTTTCCCCTCATGGGGAGGGATTATTCCACGATGAACAGCGGCTTACCAGTCATCTCTTGCGGGATTTCCATACCCATTAAAGAGAGCATGGTCGGCGCGATGTCAGAAAGTTTGCCACCTTCAACCGCTTTCACGTTCTTATCGCCAACGTAAATCAGCGGAACAGGCAGGTTGGTGTGCGCCGTGTGCGCCTGACCGGTAGCCGGATCGCGCATCTGTTCAGCGTTACCGTGGTCAGCGGTGATCAGCAGTTGACCGCCAACAGATTCAACGGCTTTCGCCACTTCATCCACGCAGTGATCCAGCGCTTCTACCGCTTTAACTGCCGCTTCCATCACCCCGGTGTGACCTACCATGTCGCCGTTCGGGTAGTTACAGATGATGGTGTCGTATTTGCCGCTCTTGATTGCCGCAACCAGTTTTTCGGTCAACTCTGCGGAACTCATTTCCGGTTGCAGGTCGTAGGTCGCGACTTTCGGTGAGTTGATCAGAATGCGATCTTCGCCTTTGAACGACTCTTCTACGCCGCCGTTAAAGAAGAAGGTGACGTGGGCATATTTTTCGGTTTCGGAAATACGCAACTGAGTTTTGTCATTTTTCGCCATCCACTCACCGAAGGTGTTAACCAGAGAGGCTGGTGGGTAAGCCACTGAGGTTTTGATGTCGGCGGCGTATTCGGTCAGCATCACGAAATCAACGTTAACCACTTTCTTACGGGCGAAACCGTCGAAATCAGCGTTAACGAACGCGCGGGTGATTTCACGGGCACGGTCAGCACGGAAGTTCATGAAAATCAGTGCGTCGCCGTCTTCCATTGCTGCATCTGGCTGGCCTTCGGCACGGATGACAGTCGCTTTCACGAATTCATCGTTTTCGTCACGAGCATAAGCGGCCTGCAAACCGGCAACGGCGGTATCAGCCTGGAATTCGCCCTGCGCCAGAGTCAGCAGGTCATAAGCTTTTTCAACGCGATCCCAACGGTTGTCGCGGTCCATCGCGTAGTAACGACCAATAATGGACGCTACACGGCCTTTACCCAGTGCGGCAAATTTCTCTTCGAATTTTTTCAGAGAAGCTTCAGCGCTGCGCGGTGGGGTGTCGCGACCGTCGAGGAATGCGTGCAGATAGATTTTTTCTGCGCCACGTTCAGCGGCCAGTTCTACCATTGCCATGATGTGATCTTCGTGGCTGTGTACGCCGCCTGCGGAGAGCAGACCCATAATGTGTACAGCTTTGCCCGCGTTTTTCGCTTTATCTACCGCGCCAGTTAGCACCGGGTTAGCGAAGAACGCGCGATCTTTGATTTCAACGTCCAGACGAGTCAGGTCCTGATACACGATGCGGCCGGCACCCAGGTTAACGTGACCTACTTCGGAGTTACCCATCTGACGGTCAGGCAGACCGACTTCCAGACCGGAAGCGTCGATCAGGGTATGCGGACGATTGGCCCACAGTGCATCCATTACCGGGGTTTTTGCACTAAAAATGGCGTTATCCTGCTGTTCTTCGCGATAGCCATAGCCATCCAGAATCACCAGTACCATAGGTTTTTTAGAAACCGACATTGCGACAACCTCATACTCAAGAGTCAAAATTTGCGTAATTTTACTACAGCTGAATCGATAAAATAGCCTCTGAAGATCAAATTATGACGCCGCACAGTGAAAGCCGGGGGCTGATTTGCGATTTTTTTTCGTAGCGCCCCGCAAAATTGCATTCCAGTGCACGCGCTGGCTGTATTTGCCGCAACGCGCAGGTATACTCCTTTCCTGGTTTTTTTAATCACTACGTCGGGAGTTGTTACCCCCCATGCAAGAAATTATGCAATTTGTCGGCCGCCATCCCATGCTGAGTATCGCCTGGATCGCGTTACTGGTGGCGGTCCTGGTTACTACGTTCAAAAGCCTGACCTCGAAAGTGAAGGTGATTACACGTGGTGAAGCGACGCGTCTGATCAACAAAGAAGACGCTGTGGTTGTGGATTTACGCCAACGTGATGACTTCCGTAAAGGCCATATCGCTGGCTCTATCAATTTGTTGCCGACCGAAATCAAAGCCAACAATGTTGGTGAGCTTGATAAGCACAAAGACAAACCGGTTATCGTGGTTGACGGTTCTGGCATGCAGTGCCAGGAGCCAGCAAACGCGCTGACGAAAGCTGGGTTTGCGCAAGTATTTGTGCTGAAAGAAGGCGTAGCTGGCTGGGCTGGCGAGAACTTGCCTCTGGTGCGCGGCAAATAATTTACCTGTCGTTTTTTATGCCGCTGATAGTTAGCTGCAATTATGCCCCCAGTGACTTATTGATATAAGCTTCTGGGGATATTCTATTTTGTCGCTACCCTGCAACATAAAACAACAGGTAAAAAACAGGAGCTAAATTATGGCCAATGTTGAAATTTATACCAAAGAAACCTGCCCTTATTGCCATCGTGCGAAAGCATTGCTGAGCAGCAAGGGCGTGAATTTCCAGGAACTGCCGATTGATGGCAACGCCGCTAAGCGTGAAGAGATGATCAAACGCAGTGGCCGCACCACGGTTCCGCAGATTTTTATTGACGCACAGCACATTGGCGGCTGTGACGACTTGTATGCATTGGATGCACGTGGTGGACTGGATCCTCTGCTGAAATAACGTGTGAACGTTGGCATTACATTGCGCAGTATTTAAGGACAACACTTAAGGGTTTTCTACACATGTCAGAACAAAACAACACCGAAATGACTTTTCAGATCCAGCGTATTTATACCAAGGATATTTCTTTCGAAGCGCCGAACGCGCCGCACGTTTTCCAGAAAGATTGGCAGCCAGAAGTTAAACTTGATCTGGATACGGCATCTTCCCAACTGGCAGATGACGTTTACGAAGTGGTACTGCGTGTTACCGTAACGGCATCCCTGGGCGAAGAAACCGCGTTTCTGTGCGAAGTTCAGCAGGGCGGTATTTTCTCCATCGCGGGTATCGAAGGCACCCAGATGGCACATTGCCTGGGCGCATACTGCCCGAACATTCTGTTCCCGTATGCTCGTGAATGCATCACCAGCATGGTATCCCGCGGTACATTCCCGCAACTGAACCTTGCGCCGGTTAACTTCGATGCTCTGTTCATGAACTATTTACAGCAGCAGGCTGGCGAAGGTACTGAAGAACATCAGGATGCCTGATGAACCAACGTAATGCTTCAATGACTGTGATCGGTGCCGGCTCGTACGGCACCGCTCTTGCCATCACCCTGGCAAGAAATGGCCACGAGGTTGTCCTCTGGGGCCATGACCCTGAACATATCGCGACGCTTGAACGCGACCGTTGTAACGCCGCGTTTCTCCCCGATGTGCCTTTTCCCGATACGCTCCACCTTGAAAGTGATCTCGCCACTGCGCTGGCAGCCAGCCGTAATATTCTCGTCGTCGTACCCAGCCATGTCTTTGGTGAAGTACTGCGGCAGATTAAACCGTTGATGCGTCCTGACGCGCGCCTGGTATGGGCAACCAAAGGGCTGGAAGCGGAAACCGGGCGTCTGTTACAGGACGTGGCGCGCGAAGCGTTAGGCGATCAAATTCCGCTGGCGGTTATCTCTGGCCCCACTTTCGCGAAAGAGCTGGCAGCAGGTTTACCAACGGCTATTTCGCTGGCCTCTACCGACCAGGATTTTGCTGACGATCTCCAGCAACTGCTGCACTGCGGCAAAAGTTTCCGTGTCTACAGCAACCCGGATTTCATTGGCGTGCAACTTGGCGGCGCGGTGAAAAACGTCATTGCGATTGGTGCGGGGATGTCTGACGGTATCGGTTTTGGGGCGAATGCGCGAACGGCGCTGATCACCCGTGGCCTGGCTGAAATGTCGCGTCTGGGCACGGCGTTGGGTGCCGAGCCTGCCACCTTTATGGGCATGGCAGGCCTGGGTGATCTGGTGCTTACCTGTACCGACAACCAGTCGCGTAACCGCCGCTTTGGCATGATGCTCGGTCAGGGCATGGATGTACAAAGTGCGCAGGAGAAGATTGGTCAGGTGGTGGAAGGTTACCGCAATACGAAAGAGGTTCGCGAACTGGCGCATCGCTTCGGCGTTGAAATGCCAATAACCGAGGAAATTTATCAAGTATTATATTGCGGAAAAAACGCGCGCGAGGCAGCATTGACACTATTAGGTCGTGCACGCAAGGACGAGCGCAGCAGCCACTAAACCCAGGGAACTTTTGTTACCGCTATGACCCGGCTCGCGCAGAACGGGCCGGTCATTACCTCATCGTGTGGAGTAAGCAATGTCGTGTGAAGAACTGGAAATTGTCTGGAACAATATTAAAGCTGAAGCCAGAACGCTGGCGGACTGTGAGCCAATGCTGGCCAGTTTTTACCACGCAACGCTACTCAAGCACGAAAACCTGGGGAGTGCATTGAGCTATATGCTGGCGAACAAGCTGTCATCGCCCATTATGCCTGCCATTGCTATTCGCGAAGTGGTTGAAGAAGCTTATGCCGCCGACCCGGAAATGATCGCTTCTGCGGCCTGCGATATCCAGGCGGTGCGTACTCGCGACCCGGCAGTAGATAAATACTCAACGCCATTGTTATATCTGAAAGGTTTTCATGCCTTGCAGGCGTATCGCATTGGTCACTGGTTGTGGAATCAGGGCCGCCGTGCACTGGCAATTTTCTTGCAAAACCAGGTATCTGTGACGTTCCAGGTCGATATCCATCCGGCGGCAAAAATTGGTCGCGGTATCATGCTCGACCACGCGACGGGCATCGTCGTTGGTGAAACGGCGGTAATTGAAAATGACGTGTCGATTCTGCAATCCGTGACGCTCGGTGGCACAGGTAAAACCAGCGGCGATCGTCACCCGAAAATTCGTGAAGGCGTGATGATTGGCGCTGGTGCGAAAATTCTCGGCAACATTGAAGTTGGTCGTGGCGCGAAGATTGGCGCAGGTTCCGTGGTGCTGCAACCAGTACCGCCGCATACCACTGCCGCTGGCGTTCCGGCGCGTATCGTCGGTAAACCAGACAGCGATAAACCGTCAATGGATATGGATCAGCATTTCAACGGCATTCACCATACGTTTGAGTATGGCGATGGGATCTGATGTCCTGTGATCGTGCCGGATGCGATGCTAACGTATCTTATCCGGCCTACGGTAACTAATCTCTCAACACCGCCCCCGGATACCCCAACTGCCGCCAGGCTTCATACACCACCACCGACACCGCATTGGACAGGTTCATGCTGCGGCTGTCCGGCACCATTGGAATACGAATTTTTTGTTCAGCGGGCAGGGCGTCAAGGATGGTTGCGGGTAAGCCACGTGTTTCCGGGCCGAACATCAGATAATCGCCATCCTGATAACTTACGGCGCTATGTGCGGGCGTACCTTTAGTGGTAAGGGCAAACAGACGCTGGGGATTTTCCGCCTCAAGAAACGCGCTATAGTCATGATGACGCGTAACGGCGGTAAATTCGTGGTAGTCCAGCCCCGCGCGGCGCAGGCGCTTGTCGTCCCAGGCAAATCCCATCGGTTCGATGATATGCAGACGAAAGCCGGTATTAGCGCAAAGACGAATGATGTTGCCAGTGTTTGGCGGAATTTCTGGTTCGTAAAGTACGATGTTTAGCATACTGCCCCCTTAGTGCGGGGGCAGGATAGCAGATATTAATCTAACCCTTAAGCTGCATTCCCTTTCGCCATCGGAGCCAGTGCCGCAGGCAACTCTTTACCCAGCCCCTGAACCAGCGAGTCTTCCGTGATTTCACTAATTGATTTCGCGCCAGTCAGCGTCATCGCCACTTTCATCTCTTTCTCGATCAAATTCAGCAAGTTTGCTACGCCCGCCTGGCCCGCCGTGGCCAGTGCATACAGGAAAGCACGGCCCAGCAGTACGGTATCGGCACCGAGTGCGATCATACGCACAACGTCAAGCCCGTTACGAATGCCGCTATCCGCCAGAATCGCGATATCGCCTTTCACCGCATCTGCAATAGCAGGCAGTGCGCGGGCGGAAGAGAGCACGCCATCCAACTGACGACCGCCGTGGTTAGAAACTACAATGCCATCCGCGCCAAAACGGACTGCATCACGGGCATCTTCCGGATCGAGGATCCCTTTGATCACCATCGGGCCATCCCAGAAATCACGGATCCACTCAAGGTCTTTCCAGGAGATGGATGGATCGAAGTTATTCCCCAGCCAGCCGATGTAATCTTCCAGTCCGGTCGGTTTACCGAGATAAGCTGAGATATTACCTAAATCATGCGGACGACCGTTCAGACCCACATCCCAAGCCCATTGCGGATGAGTCACCGCCTGCAAGTAGCGGCGCATTGCGGCATTCGGACCGCTCATACCCGAGTGTGCGTCACGGTAGCGTGCGCCCGGCGTTGGCATGTCAACGGTGAAAACCAGCGTCGAACAACCCGCGGCTTTTGCCCGTTCCAGCGCGTTACGCATAAAGCCGCGATCGCGCAGCACATAAAGCTGGAACCACATTGGGCGCTTGATGGCTGGTGCAACTTCTTCAATCGGGCAAACGGAAACCGTCGAGAGAGTAAACGGAATGCCATGCGCATCTGCCGCTTTTGCTGCCTGGACTTCGCCGCGACGCGCATACATGCCGCACAAGCCCACCGGAGCCAGCGCTACTGGCATCGACAATTTCTCATTAAACAGCGTCGTTTCCAGGCTTAAGTCAGACATGTTTTTCAGAATGCGCTGGCGCAGCGCCACGTCGGACAAATCTTCTACATTGCGGCGCAGGGTGTACTCAGAATATGCGCCGCCATCCATATAGTGGAACAGGAACGGCGGCAGAATGCGTTGTGCGGCGGCGCGATAATCGCTGGCTGCGGAAATAATCATGCGTTTTTCTCCCTCGAATGCTCATGATGCTCACCGGGCAGGCGGGTAATGCGTGCGCGGCGTGCCTGATCTTCATCGAATCGTTTTATGGTGGTGTGGACAAAACTGAGATGCGCCATCATCGCTTTACGCGCACCGTCGGCATCACCAGCAAAAATGGCGTCAATGACTGCCTGATGCTGTTCAGTCAGTTGCGAAAAAACGGGCGGAACCAGATACATCCGCTGGCGACTTTGCATTACCGAGGACTGCAGGACATCAAAGAAACCGCGCATGGTCTGTAGCAGAACAATGTTATGTGAGGCTTCGGCAATCGCCAGATGAAAACGAACGTCTGCTTGTGAGGCGAGGTCCGGGTCTTCGCTGAGCGTTGCCTCAAAGCAAAGCTGAATTTTCTCTTTGTCGCCAGGCGTGGCGCGCATCGCCGCATGCCAGGCGGTGCTGGCTTCAATGGCGTAGCGGGCTTCCAGAATATCGAAGCTGTAATCCGGATCATCGGCCATCAGCGTTTTCAGTGGTTGGACGATGTTTTGCTCCGACCATGCATCATGACGCCAGCGAATAAACGTCCCGCCGCCGCGTCGGCTGAGCAGCACGCCTTCGCTTACCAGTTTTGCCAGCGCCTCGCGTAATGAATTACGCGACACGCCGAGCTGCATCGCCAGTTGACGTTCAGCGGGCAACTTCATGCCCGCCTCCAGATTTTTTTCATCAATCAGCGCCCGCACACGATCTGCTACCTCGTCTGACAGGCGTCTGGGTATAACCATCATTAAGGAATCATCCACGTTAAGACATAGGCCTGCAGCGTGGTGATCACGCCCACCATACAGGTGAAGATCAGGCTGTGTTTGACAGTAAAGCGGAACAAATCAGACTCTTTGCCAACCAGGCCTACTGCCGCACAGGCGATGGCGATAGATTGCGGAGAGATCATCTTGCCGGTGACGCCGCCGGTAGTGTTGGCTGCAACCAGCAACAGGTCAGAGACGCCAATTTGTTGTGCTGCTGTGGCTTGCAGAGCGGCAAACAGGGCGTTAGATGATGTATCCGAGCCGGTCAGGAATACACCCAGCCAACCAAGGAATGGCGAGAAGAAGGTGAATGCGTGGCCGGTGTGTGCCAGAGCCAGCGCCAGTGTTGACGACAACCCGGAATAGTTCGAAATAAAGGCGAACGCCAGCACCATACCAATGGAGTAGATGGGCAGCGCCAGCTCTTTCAGCGTGTTGCCGAAGGTGCTGATAGCGTCAGACGGTTTCATTTTCAGCCAGATAACAGAGAGCAGCGCAGCAAACAGAATGGCGGTGCCGGTGGCAGAGAACCAGTCGAACTTAAACACGGCTGCATAGGCGGTGGCTTCGCTGACCACCGGCGGCATACGAGCAACCAGTTTATCGAGGTACGGCACCGGAATGTTGATGACCCACTCATACAGCGCTCCGCCCGAAGCGAACAGGGCTTTAAACGGTGGAATACTCCACAGTGTTACGGTGGCGGTCAGGAACAGGAACGGTGTCCAGGCACGCAATACCTGACCTGCGGTGTAACCGGTGTGAGCCAGCGTCATATCAACCTGTGACGCCCCCAAATCACCGAAGCGGAAAACGCGCACCGGCTGCCAGCGTTTGAGGAACAGTGTCAGGCAGAGTAGCGATACCAGCGAAGAGATAATGTCCGGCAGTTCCGGCCCAATGAAGTTGGAACTGAGGTACTGTGCGATGGCAAACGAACCACCCGCAACCACGACCGCAGGCCAGGTTTCTTTGATACCGCGCCAGCCGTCCATAATTGCCATGATCCAGAACAGCACGATAATAGTCATAAATGGTAGCTGGCGGCCTACCATCTGGCCAATCTCAAAGCTGTCGATGCCTGTTACCTGCCCGGCAACCAGAATCGGAATACCCATTGCGCCAAATGCCACCGGTGCGGTGTTAACAATCAGGCACAGCCCGGCGGCGTACAGTGGTTTAAAGCCCAGGCCGACCAGTAAGGCTGCGGTAATCGCGACCGGTGCGCCGAAGCCTGCAGCCCCTTCGAGAAATGCGCCGAAACAGAAACCGACGATCAGCATTTGCAGGCGCTGGTCAGGGGTTATTGAAAGAATGGACGAGCGGATGATGTCAAACTGCCCGGTTTTCACCGAGATCTTATAGACGAACACCGCTGCAATAATAATCCACGCGATCGGCCACAGGCCGTAGAAGAAGCCATAAACCACGGAGGCCAGCGCGTTGGCGACCGGCATTTTATAGAACAGCAAAGCTACCGCCAGAGCGATAGTGACCGTCCAGGTGGCGGCGACGTATCCTTTCAGTTTGAGCTTAATCAGCGCAAAGAAGAAAAACAGGATGGGAAGCGATGCTATCAGGCTGGAAAGCCAGATATTCCCGGCGGGATCATAGTTTTGTTGCCAGAGATTCATTGCAGGTCTCCTGGAGGCCACGCACATCGTGTAATGAGTCTGTTGCTCATCTCCTTGTCACACGTTGTGTAAAAGTGGCACTGCCAATTTTGTTGTGTAGGGATAATGACAATGAATGGTTAACCAAATGTTATGTAATGGCAACGTTAATGTGAGTTTGAATTGATGAACTGTGAACCAGAGGCCAGATAAGGGAAGAATTGGTAGGGCCAATTTGGGGTGAGGAAGGTGTCTGGTAAAGAAAAGGGCAATCCTCATCAGAGAATTGCCCGCAGATTGTTGACCTGGTGCACCTTATTTTGCCGGATGCGGCGTGAACGCCTTATCCGGCCTACAGGAATTTGTGGAATCCTCCTGTAGGCCGGATAAGCGTAGCGCATCAGGGTTACCCATTCGTTAATGGATAATTACCACTGAATACCGGCACCGAGTGCGGCGGAGTATTCGCCCTGGCTATTGGTACTACCTTGTAATTTGTAGACCCAACGACCGTTGGCACTCACCATCGATACACCTAAAGCAACAGCCGATTCACCGTTATAAGTACCGCCACCAATAGAAGCCATGCTGGCACCTGGCGTGTAGGCCTGAGGCAGACCAGTCATTGCCATTGCCGAAGCGATACCACCGCTCATTTTTTTCTCTACGCCCTTCACTTTGTTATCCATTTCAACCATTTTCTGGTCTGTGTAGCTATTGGTATCCTGGATACTTTGTTTTAGCTGTGCGTAGTTAACCGCATCGTGATCGTTCACAGCGGCTGACACATTACTGATTTGCGTCGTGCCCCCCTTACCATCACCCAGGTTTAACGTACTGTAGTTAATCGTACCGTCTTCATTCGTACTGTAACGAACACCACCCTCAGTGGACGATTTCAACTGTGCGACGTTCACTGCATCAGTGTCATTTTTACCGGCAGCAACATTGGTGATGCGGCGCTGATTAGTTGATGACCCCACAGATATGGTATTAGTTTCATCGGCGATCGAACCTGTACCTAAGGCTACACTGTTATCTGCAGCAGCGATTGATCCTGAACCGATAGCGACGCTGTCCGCCCCCTGTGCATTGGCATCCGCACCGGTTGTATTTGCCTTGAAGTATTTCGTACTTCCGGTAGTAACAATATCGCCAATACCATTCTCGATGTTGGTAACACGGGTATCGAGATTGCTCACCTGATTGTTCAGGTTATTGATACTGGTCGTGTTGATCTCAACGCGCGCATCCGTCACTTTCAACTGGCCAACATTAACCGCATCGGTATCCTGTGAGCCCGCTGCCACATTAGTGATTTGCCTCTGACCATTGGTGCTGCCTACAGAGAATTCACCCACCGAGTTTTGCGGGGCATCCATATTGTAAGCGGTATAGTTGCTTTGGGCCCCAACGGTGGTTTGAGAACCATTACCCATTGCAATGCTGTTAGCATGGTTCGCGCGAGCACTGGAACCGATAGCGATACCGTTAATTGCGTCCTGTACCACTAAGGAGCCAAAACCAATACCAATTCCGGCATCACCATTGACCACTGTTTTTGCACCCATCGCCAGAGAGTCCGTCCCAACGGCCAGTGAATCCTCTTCTTTCGAGTTTGAGTGGAAGTACTTAGCAGGAGTGCTTGCAACTGAACCTATCGCATTTTGCAACTGACGGACAGTGACGACGTCATGAGCCTCTGAACCATCTGCGACGTTAATGATTTGGCGATAACTTTCACCATCTTTACCTACAGATAGCGCACCGAGTAATTCGCCATCAGTGGTGTCATAACCAATGACAACCCCGTTTTCCGTTACGCTGCCAGAACGGGAGCCCTTGACGATGACACGGTCAGAGGTTGAGCCACTGCCCAGTGCTATACCGGAGTCGATCGAGCTGACACTGTCTCGACCAATAGCGAGGCTGTTTTCACCCGATGCGGTCGCGTTATAACCCAACGCGGTAGAGCCGACGCCCGCTGCGCTGGCATCTATAAAGGTCAAGCCGGTATCGTTTGTACGGACGTAATTTACACCTGCACCATGCTCTTCAATATAGGTCGTACTGGTGTCGCCAGCGAGCTGGTTAATCATATCGCTATTCTGGTTGATGAGCACATTTGTGGCATACAACTGAGAACCATTAACCGCATCGGTGCTATCAACCGCCACGTTACCGGCTTTTACATTAGTGATTTTACTGGTGGTATCACCATCGTGGGCCGCACTAAAGGCACCTGCGTTATCATCCCAAATCATTGCATCATCAAGCGTCGAGTCTATCGCGCTCAGTGCATCACCTACATTATCGTAGTCAGTATTAGCGATAGTATAGGCTGGTGCGTTGATTGTGCCGTCAGCATTAACAGTGGAACCACCGCCAAGAATGTCACTAATAGAGTTGCTTACATCATAGAGCTGTCCACCGTTCACTGCGTCTGCGCTGTCTTTAGAAATTGAACCGGCGGCGACGTTAGTGATTTTACTGGCACTACCACCATGACTGGCTGTGAATGTGCCTGTTTTGGCATCCCAGGCAAGGGCATCACCGAGTGAGGCTACAACTGAGGAGTCAATAGCGGCTAATGCTTCACCTACGTTATCGTAATCAGTGCCCCCGATATTATAGGTTGGGCCAGTAAACACGCCGCTTGAATCAACAGAGGCATTTCCACCCAAATAGTTAGCGATAGAACTGCTCAAACCATACAGTTGTCCGCCATTTACGGCATCGGTACTTGACGACGATAGTGTTCCCGCCGCCACATTAATGATTTTGTTGGTGGTGCTGGTGCCGTGTTTGGCACTGAACGCCGTACCATTCCACTGCAGGGAATCATCTTCCAGGCCCGTGATCGTGGTGTTGATATCCGCGACATCATTGGTCAGGTTGGTGATATTGGTGGTGTTGGTGGCAACGTTATCGTTTGTCGTTTTCAGTTGCGAGCCGTTGACGGCATCGGTGCTGGTATCTGACAGGTCACCGGCCATGACGTTGGTGATTTTGTTGGTGGTGCTGGTGCCGTGTTTGGCGCTGAATGCCGTGCCATTCCACTGCAGGGAATCATCTTCCAGGCCCGTGATCGTGGTGTTGATATCCGCGACATCATTGGTCAGGTTGGTGATATTGGTGGTGTTGGTGGCAACGTTATCGTTTGTCGTTTTCAGTTGCGAGCCGTTGACGGCATCGGTGCTGGTATCTGACAGGTCACCGGCCATGACGTTGGTGATTTTGTTGGTGGTGCTGGTGCCGTGTTTGGCACTGAATGCAGTACCATTCCACTGCAGGGAATCATCTTCCAGGCCCGTGATCGTGGTGTTGATATCCGCGACATCATTGGTCAGGTTGGTGATGTTGGTGGTGTTGGTGGCAACGTTATCGTTTGTCGTTTTCAGTTGCGCGCCGTTGACGGCATCGGTACTGGTGTCTGACAGGCTACCGGCCATGACGTTGGTGATTTTGCTGGTGGTGTTAGTGCCATGTTTGGCGCTGAATGCCGTACCATTCCACTGCAGGGCATCATCTTCCAGGCCCGTGATCGTGGTGTTGATATCCGCGACATCATTGGTCAGGTTGGTGATGTTGGTGGTGTTGGTGGCAACGTTATCGTTTGTCGTTTTCAGTTGCGCGCCGTTGACGGCATCGGTACTGGTGTCTGACAGGCTACCGGCCATGACGTTGGTGATTTTGCTGGTGGTGTTAGTGCCATGTTTGGCGCTGAATGCCGTACCATTCCACTGCAGGGCATCATCTTCCAGGCCCGTGATCGTGGTGTTGATATCCGCGACATCATTGGTCAGGTTGGTGATATTGGTGGTGTTGGTGGTAACGTTATCGTTTGTCGTTTTCAGTTGCGCGCCGTTGACGGCATCGGTACTGGTGTCTGACAGGCTACCGGCCATGACGTTGGTGATTTTGTTGGTGGTGCTGGTGCCGTGTTTGGCACTGAATGCAGTGCCATCCCATAGCAGAGAATCGTCCTTCAGATCTGTCACCGCCGTATTGGTGGTGTTGATTGTCGAATTCACTGCATCAAGAGCATCACCTACATTGTTGTAGGTCCCTGAGGAAATAGTATAGGTTGGCGCATTAACGGTTCCGTCAGCAGCATTCACGCTGGCATTGCCGCCTAACCGGTTTGCTACCGATTGGCTAAGCGCAAAAATCTGCGAGCCATTGACGGCATCGGTACTTGTTTTGTTGATGATGCCTTTATCAACAAATACAATTTTTCGCTGGTCCGTATTGTTACCGACAGAGATAACATTGTCTTCCGCTGCGAGAGCACCCGCACCAAGCGCGACGGAATTATTTCCTGATGTTCTGGCTCCATTACCAAGAGCGGCGCTATCGTTTCCGCTCACAAAGCTGTCCTGCCCCAGTGCGACAGCCCCTGTTCCGTTTGACTGGCTGTTATAGCCCATAGCGACAGAACCGGCTTTGGTCGCCTCACTTGCTTGGCCTATCGCGAGTGAATGCAAGCCATTGGCTTCGCTGTCTTTGCCTATCGCGGTGGCATAATCACCGTTAGCATGAGCGCTATTCCCCAACGCAAGGGAATACTCTTTGGTTGCTTGAGCCGCACTTCCGATTGCAATAGCCCGGCTGCCAGTAGCTACAGTTGCTTGCCCCAACGCTACCGATCTTTCTCCAGACGCATTGCTACTGAAGCCTAATGAGGTCCCCCCCACGCCAGAGAACGCATTTTGTCCTATTGCAACACTTGATGTATTGGAGCCTCCACCCGGCCCGGTTTGTGCTGATGTTGCGATGGCTCCAAAACCAATGGCAATCCAGCCATTACTAAGTGGAGTAGCTTCAGCAGATTTACCGCCATCAAGAGTGACTTCTGCATGTGCTCCAGACGACAACAACCCACCGACAACCAACGCAGAAATTAACAGCTTACTGCGCCCGCTCTTCTTCCCACGGCTTTTTGCCGTTTCGCTGGCAACGCTATAACTGCCCGTCGCCGGGTTCCAGATAACTTTAAAGATTTTGTTCATTATTGATGCTCTCTATTCCTTGATATAAGCGCAGAAGCCGCATTTATTTTTTGCTTTTTCTCTGTCGGGATTCCGCAGAGTGAAGGTCGTCGAACTGAAGGTTTGCCATATTGATGGCGAGTTTCAGGTATTTCAGATTATTGGGAGATACGCCTTTCAGCGTCAGATTAATGTCTTGCCATTGACCTGGTAATAATTTCAGCGAGGAGTTCATTGAGGTACTGAAAAGTAATTGCTGCCATTTTGTTAAGTCTTTAGGATCGGCAGGTTTTTCATTGCCCCATGTAGCATGAAAGCCAATATTTGATACGGGAACGCTTAATAGATTAACCAGCGAAATACGAATAACGCTGCCATTTTCAACCGCATCGACAGACAGTACCCGACCTGCTAAACCGACAGAGCCGTTATTTAAAATGAAGTATTGGGTTTGTGCTGGGTTAAATTCAGTGAAGACAAATTCGTCCTGTTTGTCTTTGACTGCCTTTACGATGCTGGCAAGAGTTTTGGTACTGCTTATGATGCTATTTTGTTGTTTTTCAATAATTTCAATTTTATTTTTATATTGTTCTTGCTGCTTTTTTAGAGTGTCTATTTGACCTTGTTGCAACGCTTGCTGTTTGGTGAACTCATCAATTGCGTTTACTTTTTCAGTATTGTCACACCCTGTTAATGCGCAGAGTGACGATATTGTTAACACTCTTAGTACTGCTTTCTTCATGTTCATAGGATGAATTCCTTTTCATAATCCTGATGCTTTGATAACTACGTTGTAGTTATTTTTTATATGAATAATTTAATATTTCATATTCACAATAAAAATTTATGAGAGAGTTTTCGAATTAATGGGTGCTGAGAGTGTGTTATTAGATGTCAAACTATTTTAGTTTGTAGATACTAATAACCTAATCTCGCGAATTTTAATGACCGGTGTCAATTCATGTCAAATGTTTAACGGAGTTAAGGTGAGGAGGGTAAGAAGTTAATATTTGTATGGTAAATGTTTTGTGACGATAAATGTGACACTGGCTGGAAAACATAAATAATTAATCATTGGAATGTAAATAATCATACTTATTATTTATATATAGCTCTTTTATTACGCAGCATATTTTCAGAATTTGACTTGTGATGTTCATGCAGACAGTCGGACAAAATTGAACATGCAATGCTAAGAATGTTAATAATTTTTAGTATTTGAAAGGGGCTCCTGCATGTGCCAGCAGGAGCGAGTAAATCGTGAGAGGCTGTGATTACAGCGACCAGAAAGGAACTTAAAACGCGATCTTTGAGAACCCTGTCATCTCTTGCAGGCCCATTTCACGGCCCAGCTCGGTCATTGGGTGCACTACCACCAGCCCACGAACACTCTTCTTCAGTTTGCCCATGTCCGCTTGCTCTTTTTTAGTAATCGCACGCTGGAAAGGCATTTTCATCAGCTTTTGTGCTTCTTTGCTGAGTTTTTGGCTGTGAATGTCACGCAGACGAGCAATTTCAGCTTCCAGCGTGGCTTTCTCTTTTTCCAGTTCGGCATATTTGTCTGCGGCTTCAACTAGCGACAGGTCGGCCTGTTGGTGACGGATGGCGTCCAGGCGATCGCTAAGATGTTTAATTTCGTTTTTTTCGACTTCTTTCATGTGATGGCTTCTGATAAAGATAAATTTATAGTCCTAGTATGCGTGACGGGGTGCTTTGTTCACAACCGATGGTATTGTAATAGTTTTGCTGGGTAACCAATTTTGCGTTCAGAAAAGAATGTAATTTATTGATTAATAAAAAGTAATAAGCAAGTGAGGACAAGCGTTGTAGATTTCGCACGTTTTCCTTAATGCCATTTTTACCGGGATCTAAACTAAAATTGGCGGCCGCGCATTCCCGGCGCGGGGTAATTCGGAGATATTATGATGGGCAAAATAGGTGAAAACGTTCCGCTTTTTATCGATAAAGCCGTAGATTTCATGGCATCTAGCCAGGCGTTCCGGGAGTATCTGAATAAACTTCCCCCTCGTAACGCGATCCCGTCCGATATACCTGAGGAAAGCGTGCCGTTATATCTCCAACGCCTGGAATATTATCGTCGGCTTTATCGACCGAAGCAGGTAGAGGGGCAGCAGTAAGCGAGCATTGCTTACTTTTGAAAGGCTTTTTTTAAGCTGATTTTGGAAATCAGCTCTGTCAGTGAAAGGACCATTGTTGATCGCACAGCTTGTTGATAGCGTTGAACTTGCATCGCGTACAAACTGGAGTCTGCTGGTTCAAACTGTGGCGGCGGTGGTAGCGCCGCCACGCAATGCAGTTCGCCAAATGGCCCAAGAATTTCATCATCGGTAAACGCGTACTCGTTGCCGTCGTGGTTCAGCTCTTCCCGCAGTGCCATCAACAGTTCCGCATCTTCGTATTCATGGCGACTGATTACGCCAAGCCCATAAATCAGCTTTAAGCGCACGGACAGATCGCCCAGCGGGCCATTGCCGTCGAGTAACGGTTCTACAGCATACTTCACCGCGTAATCGTCTTTGCGGAATACCTGAAGCACCAGAAGATTCACCGCCTCGGTCAGGAGATCGACGGCGGTAATCAGAAAGCTTCGCACGGTTTTGCCAGCATTCAGACGCTCAAGCACACGGTTTTCAAAGGCCTGGGTTTGTTCCATTGTTGCCTGCATATCTGACAATCTGTTATTCGGGCGCAGGGACCCCTGCGCCTGGTCCACCATTATTGCATTGCGTTATAAGCGGTTACCGCTTCTGTGACAACCTCGCTGTTGGCATCAAGCCCGGAAATCTGTGCCAGCGCAGCCTGCGGCCCTTTGTCGGCAATCAGCGCAGCCAGTTCCTGAGCCTGTGGATCTTCTTCACTGCGGAAGTGCATGGCGGCAGCAATACCCTGAATCAGGTTTTTGTGCGGTAAACCGTACTCCAGCGTACCCAGCAGCGGTTTTACCAGACGATCTCCGGCGCTCAGTTTACGCAGCGGCTGACGGCCTACACGCTCCACATCATCTTTCAGATACGGGTTTTCAAAACGGCCGAGGATTTTCTGGATATACGCAGCATGTTTATCAGCATCAAAACCGTAGCGCTTGATTAGCACCGCGCCGCTTTCTTCCATCGCACCTTTTACCACCGCACGGATTTTCTCATCGAGAATTGCGTCACGAATGGTCTGATGACCCGCCAGTTTTCCGAGGTACGCGGTTATAGCATGGCCCGTATTCAGGGTGAAGAGTTTACGCTCAACAAATGCCATCAGGTTGTCGGTTAGCTCCATACCTGGGATGTTTGGCAGCGCGCCTTTGAATTGAGTTTTATCGACAATCCATTCGCTGAAGGTTTCTACCGTCACTTCCAGCGGATCGTTGGTTGCAGAAGCAGAAGGCGGCACGATGCGGTCAACGGCGGAATCGACAAAGCCAACGTGTTCTTCAACCCACGCTTTTGCTTCTTCCGGCAGGGCATTCATTACATGGCCTTTCAACTGAGTGGTGCCGCGAACCATGTTTTCACACGCGATGATGTTCAGTGGGGATGCATTACCTTGTTCTTTGCGTTTCACCAGCCCTTTAGCAATCGCCGGAGCAATTCGTTCCAGCACGACCGGGCCAACGGCGGTAGTGACTAAATCGACCTGAGCGATTAAATCCACCACGTCATCACCAATACTGCTGACGGCATCAACGCCGGAAACGGTATCGACCTGCTCGGTTTCACCGACCACATGAACCTGGTAGCTATGACGGGCATTCAGGGCATCAAGTACCACCTGATTGACATCGGCAAATGTCAGTTGAATACCCGCATCAGCCAGCAGTTTACCGATAAAGCCACGACCGATGTTACCTGCGCCAAAATGTAATGCTTTCATAGTATTAACCTTCATCAATGTTTTTACCCGAGAGGGCTGGGGTGAGGCATTTCCCTCACCCAAACCCTCTCCATGAGGAGAGGGGCCGAGATATTGCCGGATGCGGCGTAAACGCTTTATCCGGCCTACAAGAACGAGCAAATTCAATAAATTACACTTTGTTTTGTAGGCCTGATAAGCGTAGCGCATCAGGCAATTAGCCACACCTTCTCCATGTGGAGAGGGTGGGAATGGGTTACTTACGACCGGCCAACAGTTCCAGCACTTCGTCCACGCTGGTGGTGTGTGCCAGACGCTCAATGACGGACTCATCATCCAGCGCGTTGGTCAGGCTGGTGATAACCTGAATGTGCTCGTTGTTACGGGCAGCAATACCAATCACCAGACGGGCAATGTCATCTTCTTCTTCACCGAAGCGCACGCCTTCCGGGTACTGACAGAACACGACGCCAGTTTTCAGCACGCGATCTTTCGCTTCAACCGTACCGTGCGGCACGGCGATAGACTCACCCAGATAGGTCGGGGTCAGTTTTTCACGATCCAGCATTGCCTGTACGTATTCCGGCTCAACGTAACCGCCTTTCACAAGTTGTTCGCCAGCAAAGCGAATAGCTTCTTCTTTAGTTGCCGCTTTACGACCGAGGAAGATGTTCTCCGCGCCCAGTTTGAACAGGTTGGCGTTAGAATCGTCAAAGCTGTCTTTCAGGCTGTCTTTCACTTTCTCTTCGTTTTCAGTATGGCGCTGGGCAGCAACCAGACGTTCGGTCAGGCTGGTGTACAGGCCACTGTCGAGGAAGTTAGTCAGCGAAATATGCTGAGCCTGCGGAACCTGACGCATAGCGCGCTCGGTCAGATCACGGTGAGTGATGACGAGGTCCACATCTGGCGGCAGGTTATTGATCGCGCTGTTAGTGACGGAAATCTGTGACAGACCGGCATCCTGAATTTTCTTACGCAGCACACCTGCGCCCATTGCACTGGAACCCATACCAGCGTCACAGGCAACGATGATTTTACGCACGTGGCTCAGGTCGTTAGTCACATCACCAGCAGACAGCGGAGACGCGCCTTTAGCCTCAGCTTTCATGTCCTGCATACGGCGAGTTGCCGCTTCAATATCGTCTTCCTCTTTCACTTTGCTGGTTTTCAGCAGAATGGCAGAGACAACGAAGGAAACCGCCATTGCCGCACATACACCCGCGATGTTAGCGAAGTAAGCACCTTTTGGCGTCATCGCCAGTACCGCGAGGATAGAACCCGGAGATGCCGGAGAAACCAGACCACCGCCCAGAATAGTCAGCGTAAACACGCCAGTCATACCGCCGAGGATAACGGCGAGGATCAGACGCGGATTCATCAGCACATACGGGAAGTAGATTTCGTGGATACCGCCCAGGAAGTGGATGATTGCCGCACCGCCCGCAGACTGTTTAGCGCTACCACGACCAAAGAACATGTACGCCAGCAGAACGCCCATACCCGGACCCGGGTTTGCTTCAATCAGGAAGAAGATGGATTTGCCCATCTCATGGGACTGCTGAATACCCAGCGGCGAGAAGATACCGTGGTTAATGGCGTTGTTAAGGAACAGGATTTTCGCCGGTTCAACAAAGATAGACGCCAGCGGCAGCATGTCATGGACAACCATGAAGTTAACGCCCGCAGCCAGCATTTTAGACAGGGCTTCAACCAGCGGACCAATCCCCATGAATGCCAGAATCGCGAGGATCATCCCCATGATACCGGCAGAGAAGTTGTTCACCAGCATCTCAAAACCGGATTTGATCTTACCATCTACCCAGCGGTCGAAATGCTTAATGCACCAGCCGCCCAGCGGGCCTGCAATCATAGAACCGAGGAACATCGGCATATCTGCGCCGACGATAACGCCCATGGTGGTGATAGCACCGACCACGCCGCCACGTTCACCACCTACCAACTTACCACCGGTATAACCGATCAGCAGCGGCAGGAGATAAGTGATCATCGGCCCGACCAGCTTCGCCAGCGTTTCGTTCGGTAACCACCCTGTTGGAATAAATAACGCGGTGATGATACCCCACGCGATAAACGCGCCGATATTTGGCATCACCATGTTGCTGAGGAAACGACCAAAGCTTTGCACTTTGATCTTAATATCGGATGACATAAAAACACCCCTTCTTATGTTTGCTGTCGCGCAGGCTGGAAGCCCGAGGTTTTTTGTTAATGTGGCGGCAGAGGTAGCCGGACCTTGTAGATACTGCGAAATCTGGCACTGAATCGGTTAACTGTCCAGTCGACGGTCTTTTGTGTGATATCAATCACATAAATATAGGGGGTAGAGAGGTAATTGACGTGATATTCATCACAAAATACTTGTGTAAAAAAACAACAAGGCGGTGATTTTCGCTAAAAATGGCATTTAAATGTGAGGTTTGTCACGTTTTTTCTTTGATGGTTTGTTGAATCTTTGTGATCTAAATCACAAGATATTTTCTTAAGTCGTTCACCCGGTGTGATCTACGGCATGTTCTGGCTCTGCCTTAAGGCCGTTATGTCACTGAGTAACTCATCACCGCTTAAAATTATTCTTCGGTGTGATGGCGAGAATCGCAAACCCGGATTATTGTCAAATAATCAGCCCGACGCCCATCTGGCTGCCAGCCCATAACAACTCTGATAAGCGTGAATCCGAGGCAGCTATGTTTCTAAACTATTTCGCGTTGGGAGTGCTGATTTTCGTCTTTCTGGTGATCTTTTATGGAATCATCGCGATACATGACATCCCCTATTTGATTGCCAAAAAACGCAACCATCCTCATGCCGACGCCATTCATACCGCAGGGTGGGTCAGCTTATTTACGCTCCACATTATCTGGCCGTTCCTGTGGATCTGGGCCACGCTTTACCAACCGGAGCGCGGCTGGGGAATGCAGTCGCATATTACACCGCAAGAGAAAACGCCTGACCCAGAAATTGCCGCGCTTTCTGATCGCATCTCCCGGCTGGAGCAGCAACTCGCTGCTGAGAAAAAACCTGACTACTCCACGTTTCCGGAGATCTAATCATGGATCTGTTGATTGTCTTAACTTACGTGGCGCTGGCGTGGGCAATATTTAAAATCTTCCGTATTCCGGTGAATCAGTGGACGCTGGCGACGGCGGCGCTCGGTGGCGTGTTTCTGGTGAGTGGTTTGATTTTATTGATGAACTATAACCATCCCTACACCTTTATGGCGCAAAAGGCGGTGATTGCCATCCCCATCACGCCCCAGGTCACAGGGATTGTTACTGAAGTCACGGACAAAAATAATCAGCTTATTCAAAAGGGCGAGGTGCTTTTTAAGCTCGACCCGGTGCGTTATCAGGCGCGGGTAGACCGACTTCAGGCCGACCTGATGACGGCGACACATAATATTAAGACGCTGCAAGCGCAGCTCACTGAAGCGCAGGCTAACACCACTCAGGTTTCAGCAGAGCGCGACCGGCTGTTTAAAAATTATCAACGTTACCTGAAAGGTAGCCAGGCGGCGGTGAATCCGTTTTCGGAACGTGACATCGACGACGCGCGGCAAAATTTTCTCGCCCAGGATGCGCTGGTGAAAGGTTCCGTGGCGGAGCAGGCGCAGATCCAGAGCCAACTCGACAGCATGGTCAACGGCGAGCAGTCGCAGATTGTCAGCTTAAGGGCGCAACTTACCGAAGCGAAATATAACCTTGAGCAGACCATTATTCGTGCACCGAGCAATGGCTATGTTACTCAGGTGCTAATCCGTCCAGGCACTTACGCGGCAGCTTTGCCGCTGCGTCCGGTGATGGTCTTTATCCCTGAGCAAAAACGGCAAATTGTCGCCCAGTTCCGGCAAAACTCGCTGTTGCGTCTGAAACCCGGCGATGATGCGGAAGTGGTATTTAACGCGCTGCCGGGGCAGGTATTCCACGGCAAACTGACCAGTATCTTGCCGGTGGTGCCTGGAGGTTCGTACCAGGCGCAGGGGGTACTGCAATCATTAACGGTCGTGCCTGGAACTGACGGTGTGCTGGGAACCATCGAACTGGACCCTAACGCTGATATTGATGCTTTACCTGATGGCATCTACGCCCAGGTGGCGGTTTACTCCGACCATTTCAGCCATGTTTCAGTGATGCGTAAGGTGCTGCTGAGAATGACCAGTTGGATGCATTATCTTTATTTGGATCATTGAATGTTGGGTATTGAGTTGCATAAATGTGGTTGAGAGCTAAAAAAGTTGCAAATACAGGACATGAGTATTCGCTGTTCGGCCTGCGAAACTCGTGTCCTTTTTGTCTAGTCCACTGAGCATATAAACGCTCCCCTGATACCAGAAAGTGGACATTTAATTTTTTCTTTTTACCTTGAGAGAAAACTGTTTCGGTGTAATACCAAAGTAACTTTTGAAGTTTCGAATGAAATAAGATGTGCTTGTATATCCAACATCATACGAAATTCTATTGATATGCTTTTCAGTGGATGTAATCATCTTCGCCGCATGCTGCATTCTGATATCTAACACCAACGCATTAAAGTTATTGTTTTCTCTTTCAAGTTTTTTCCGAATTGAAACTTCTGACATATGCAGGATATCCCTAAGATCAATCAACCTCCATGCTCTTGATAAATCTGACTCGATGATCTTTTTGATTTTTTCTGTAAAAGTGATATCTGTTGAAACTGATAATGAATAAGCAAGAGGTTCAATTTCATGGATTCTGGAAAGTAAATAGGTTATTTTATAAACTTGCCTGTGTGGTGGTGAATCATCATTCATTAGGCGTCTAAAAATCTCTTTATCTGTTTCTTCCAGTTTATAAAAAAATATTCTTTTTCTTACCTGGCTGACTAAATGTTGGCCTGACAAAATTGGTTCCATGACCTTACAGACGTTACTTAATATATCGCTATCAATCGTATAAATATCATAGGGTACGCCACTTCCAAGCACTTTTAATGTTGCATCAATGACAAGGTTCTTTTCTATATAACACAAAGAGTCTGGAGAGATATTAATAATATCCCCATCTTTTGTTTTAATGATTAATTGTGCATTTCTGATAAAAATCATTGCACTGTTATAAAAGCGTATTTTTTTTAACACAAGTGTATGATTATTATCAATATTCCTATTGACGGAGATGTCAAGCTTTGTCCAAGTAACTCGACTATTCATAAAGCCACCTCATGCTTTGTATATATATAATTCCATGAGTTATTAAGTTATGTAAACTCGAAAATTTAACGTGAGTAAATTTTAAACAGGCTGGTAAATAATTAATACAAACAATGAATTACATGCAGAATGGATGTAATCACTATAAGGATAATAATATTATCGTGATGAAATTATGCGTAATTAACGAGTCAATATTAAGTCTCAATTGTTTGATTAAAAAAAGCTCTTAATAATGTTGGTAATTTCCTGGTTGTTTTCATCCCCAACTTGACTTTGATGCGATTAACTCGGTAATAGATTTTCTCTTTTGAGAGATTGGTTATTTTGGCAATCTCCCGCACATTCTTACCATGAAAATAGAAAAGGTATAAAATCTCCATTTCAATATTGTTTAAGGAATTTATTGTTTCAATCACCGATGTTTTCTTTTTATCCACATAGATAGAATTATTATGTATTCTAATGTTTCTAGTATCAATACACGTTATCGATTTTCTGGATAACAGAAGACTATATTCATAATAATTTTTGATGTCACAAACAAGATAAAGCTCATCTGCATCAAAATCAGTTCTGATTATGTCATTGATCTCTGTAAAATCTATGCATCTAAATGTTCTGTTAATATTAGATATCAACCTCATTCCATAATTGAAAAAATTATTATCACTTGCAAGTATAAAGACAAGATCCATGCACATCCTAAAATATTATCTTTTATATTATGCGGCAACTATAAAATAAATAATTTTTAATA
>NZ_PTSB01000087.1:0-673 GCF_002965125.1 Escherichia sp. MOD1-EC6162 | reverse complement strand
GTCGCCATATCGGCGGGATGCAGGTTTATGTTCCGAGGGGGAATATTCTGGAGAATCTTGTCCGGGATATGCGTATCTGGCGTGATTTTAACGGCCATAATATTCCTGAACTGGTTCAGCGTTACGGGGTGACGTATAAAACCGTCTACAAGGCCATCAAACGGATGCGACGTCTGGAGCGCAATAAATACCAGCCGGATTTGTTTTACCCCTCCCCGAACCTGCCTCACCCCGTTCGTCGTCCGCCACGACGCCCTTAATCAATGAAGCCGGTAAATCCGGCTTTTTTTATGCCTCCGGCACCATGAAGCAGACCACGTTTAAATCTGCTTCACAGGTGCTTTTATGGAAAATCAAAAATTCTCCCCGGCCTTTGAACATGCGCTGAATTTTATTCTGCGTCCTGATATTGAAGGCGGCTATGTCAATGACCCCACTGACCGTGGCGGTGAAACCAAATACGGCATTTCTGACCGCCGCGACGGTGTGATTGACGGCAAAACCGATGTCAACGGCGACGGCAAGCCGGATACCCGCATTAAGGATTTAACCCGCGAACAGGTTGCGCAGATTTACTGGCGCGATTACTGGCTGCCTGCCGGATGTGACCAGTGGCCTGATGGCGTGGCGATGTTTGTGTTCGATGCGGCGGTTCAGCATGGCGTTAAAAAAG
>NZ_PTSB01000008.1:0-170546 GCF_002965125.1 Escherichia sp. MOD1-EC6162 | reverse complement strand
GATACAGATTAGATTAGCCGGCGAAAGCGGGTTAATAAACAGAATTTGCCTGGCGGAGATAGCGCGGTGGTCCCACCTGACCCCATGCCGAACTCAGAAGTGAAACGCCGTAGCGCCGATGGTAGTGCGGGGTCTCCCCATGCGAGAGTAGGGAACTGCCAGGCATCAAATAAAGCGAAAGGCCATCCGTAAGGATGGCCTTTTTGCGCTGGTGCGGAAAAAGGCCGGATGCGATGCTGGCGAGCCTTATCTGTCCTGCGCAGGGTTACGGTAGGGGTCAGCAGTGCATTATTCCCCCACATACGCCAGATTCAGTAGCGGATACGGTTTCCCCAGCTCGTCGACTTCCGAACGCCCGGTAACTTTAAATCCCATCTTCTTATAGAATCCTACTGCTTGATCATTTTGCTCATTAACGTTGGTTGTCAGTTCCGTGGCCATCGAGAGCGCATGTTCCACCAGTAGTCGACCTACGCCATACCCGCGCGCATCAGAATCGACAAATAGCGCATCCATATGCTGCCCGCTTAGCAACATAAACCCAATCGGTTGATCCCGCTCATTAACCGCAACCCACAGCGGTGCTTCTGGCAGAAACGAACTTACCAGCTCTTCCAGTTCGACCCGATAGTCTGCAGACAAAAAATGGTGGGTAGCATCGACAGAACGACCCCAGATCGAAACCAGTTTTTCCCCTTCCTCATGCCGTGAACGGCGAATTCTAATAACCATTTCCACTCCTTTTATTCATGCTTATATTCTAACTCAGCCTTTTTCTTGAAACTTTCTCACCTTGAACATGCAGGCTCGACATTGGCGAATTTTCTGGTTATCTTCAGCTATCTGGATGTCTAAACGTTTAAACGTATGTAGTGAGGTAATCAGGTTATGCCGATTCGTGTGCCGGACGAGCTACCCGCCGTCAATTTCTTGCGTGAAGAAAACGTCTTTGTGATGACAACTTCGCGCGCGTCTGGTCAGGAAATTCGTCCGCTAAAGGTGCTTATCCTTAACCTGATGCCGAAGAAGATCGAAACTGAAAATCAGTTTTTACGCCTGCTTTCAAACTCTCCTTTGCAGGTCGATATTCAGTTGTTGCGCATCGATTCTCGCGAGTCGCGCAACACGCCTGCAGAGCATCTGAACAACTTCTACTGCAACTTTGAAGATATACAGGAACAGAACTTTGATGGTCTGATTGTAACTGGCGCGCCGCTGGGTCTGGTGGAGTTTAATGACGTCGCTTACTGGCCGCAGATCAAACAGGTATTGGAGTGGTCGAGAGATCACGTCACCTCGACATTATTTGTCTGTTGGGCGGTTCAGGCCGCGCTTAATATTCTCTACGGTATACCCAAGCAAACCCGCACCGACAAACTTTCGGGTGTATACGAGCACCACATTCTCCATCCTCATGCGCTTCTGACGCGTGGATTTGATGATTCATTTCTGGCACCGCATTCGCGATATGCAGACTTTCCGGCAGCGTTGATTCGTGATTACACCGATCTGGAGATTCTGGCAGAGACAGAAGAAGGGGATGCGTATTTGTTTGCCAGCAAAGACAAGCGCATTGCCTTTGTGACGGGCCATCCCGAATACGATGCGCAAACACTGGCGCAGGAATATTTCCGCGATGTAGAAGCCGGACTAACTCCGGATGTACCGTATAACTATTTCCCGCATAACGATCCGCAAAACAAACCGTGTGCGAGCTGGCGTAGTCACGGTAATTTGCTGTTTACCAACTGGCTCAACTATTACGTCTACCAGATTACGCCATACGATCTACGCCACATGAATCCAACGCTGGATTAATCTTCTGCGGCGATCGATCGTTAAGCGATTCAGCACATTACATCAGGCACCTTCGGGTGCCTTTTTTATTTCTGAAACGTCACTCATCAAGTGAATTAATTTTATTATTATTGTTATCAATAAGTTAATTTATAATTAAATTAAAAATGGAAATTGTTTTTGATTTTGAATTTTAAATGAGTAGTCTTAGTTGTGCTGAACGAAAAGCGCACAACGATCCTTCGTTCACAGTGGGGAAGTATTCGGATCCATGACGAGGAGCTGCACGATGACTCAACAGGCAACAACAACCGATGAACTGGCTTTCATAAGGCCGTATGGCGAGCAGGAGAAGCAAGTTCTCACCGCCGAAGCGGTAGAATTTCTGACTGAGCTGGTGACGCATTTTACGCCACAACGCAATAAACTTCTGGCAGCGCGCATTCAGCAACAGCAGGATATCGATAACGGGACGTTGCCTGATTTTATTTCGGAAACAACTTCCATTCGAGAAAGTAATTGGAAGATTCGCGGAATTCCTGCGGACTTACAAGATCGCCGGGTAGAGATAACCGGACCCGTTGAGCGCAAGATGGTGATTAACGCGCTAAACGCTAATGTGAAAGTCTTCATGGCTGACTTCGAGGATTCACTGGCCCCGGACTGGAACAAAGTGATCGACGGGCAAATTAACCTGCGCGATGCGGTTAACGGCACCATCAGTTACACCAACGAAGCAGGTAAAATTTATCAACTCAAGCCCAATCCGGCGGTTTTGATTTGTCGGGTACGCGGCCTGCACTTGCCGGAAAAACATGTTACCTGGCGTGGTGAAGCAATCCCTGGCAGCCTGTTTGATTTTGCTCTCTACTTCTTCCACAACTACCAGGCGCTGCTGGCAAAGGGCAGTGGTCCTTATTTTTATCTGCCAAAAACTCAGTCCTGGCAGGAAGCTGCATGGTGGAGCGAAGTCTTCACTTACGCAGAAGGTCGCTTTAACCTGCCGCGCGGCACCATCAAGGCAACGTTACTCATTGAAACCTTGCCTGCTGTATTCCAGATGGATGAAATCCTTCACGCACTGCGCGACCATATTGTCGGTCTGAACTGCGGTCGCTGGGATTACATCTTTAGCTATATCAAAACATTAAAAAACTATCCCGATCGCGTCCTGCCAGACCGCCAGGCAGTGACAATGGATAAACCGTTCCTCAGTGCCTATTCACGTCTGCTGATTAAAACCTGCCATAAACGCGGTGCATTCGCGATGGGCGGCATGGCAGCCTTTATCCCGAGTAAAGATGAAGAGCGCAATAATCAGGTGCTCAACAAGGTAAAAGCGGATAAAGCACTAGAAGCCAACAACGGTCACGATGGTACGTGGATCGCCCATCCAGGCCTTGCTGATACCGCAATGGCGGTATTTAACGACATCCTCGGCTCTCGTAAAAACCAGTTAGAAGTCCTGCGCGAGCAAGATGCACCGGTTACTGCCGAACAACTGCTGGCTCCTTGTGACGGTGAGCGCACCGAAGAAGGCATGCGCGCCAATATTCGTGTGGCCGTGCAGTACATCGAAGCATGGATCTCCGGCAACGGCTGTGTGCCGATTTATGGTCTGATGGAAGACGCAGCAACGGCAGAGATTTCCCGCACCTCTATCTGGCAATGGATCCACCATCAAAAAACGTTGAGCAATGGCAAACCGGTGACCAAAGCACTGTTCCGCCAGATGTTGGCTGAAGAGATGAAAGAGATTGCCCATGAATTGGGCGAACAACGTTTCAATAGTGGGCGCTTCGATGATGCTGCTCGCCTGATGGAACAGATCACCACTTCCGATGAGTTAATTGATTTCCTAACCCTGCCAGGCTACCGCCTGTTAGCGTAAACCACCACATAACTATGGAGCATCTGCACATGAAAACCCGTACACAACAAATTGAAGAATTACAGAAAGAGTGGACTCAACCGCGCTGGGAAGGTATTACCCGCCCATACAGCGCGGAGGACGTGGTGAAATTACGCGGCTCGGTCAATCCGGAATGCACGCTGGCACAACTGGGCGCGGCAAAAATGTGGCGACTGCTGCACGGTGAATCGAAAAAAGGCTATATCAACAGCCTCGGCGCACTGACTGGCGGTCAGGCGCTGCAACAGGCGAAAGCGGGTATTGAAGCGGTTTACCTGTCTGGCTGGCAGGTAGCGGCGGATGCTAACCTGGCGGCCAGCATGTATCCGGACCAGTCACTTTATCCGGCAAATTCAGTGCCAGCGGTAGTGGAGCGGATCAATAACACCTTCCGTCGAGCTGATCAGATCCAGTGGTCCGCAGGTATTGAGCCGGGCGATCCGCGTTATGTTGATTATTTCCTGCCGATCGTTGCCGATGCTGAAGCCGGTTTTGGTGGTGTCCTGAATGCTTTTGAGCTGATGAAAGCGATGATTGAAGCCGGTGCAGCGGCAGTTCACTTCGAAGATCAGTTGGCGTCAGTGAAAAAATGCGGTCACATGGGCGGTAAAGTGCTGGTGCCAACCCAGGAAGCGATCCAGAAACTGGTCGCGGCGCGTCTGGCTGCGGATGTTACAGGAGTTCCGACCCTGTTGGTTGCTCGTACCGATGCCGATGCGGCAGACCTGATCACCTCCGATTGCGATCCGTACGACAGCGAATTCATCACTGGTGAACGCACTAATGAAGGTTTCTTCCGTACCCATGCGGGCATTGAACAAGCTATCAGCCGTGGTCTGGCTTATGCGCCATATGCTGACCTGGTTTGGTGTGAAACCTCTACGCCAGATCTGGAACTGGCGCGCCGTTTTGCCGACGCTATTCATGCGAAATATCCAGGCAAGCTGTTAGCCTACAACTGCTCGCCGTCGTTCAACTGGCAGAAAAATCTCGACGACAAAACTATTGCCAGCTTCCAGCAGCAATTGTCGGATATGGGTTACAAATTCCAGTTTATCACCCTGGCGGGTATCCACAGCATGTGGTTCAACATGTTCGACCTGGCAAACGCCTATGCGCAGGGCGAGGGGATGAAGCATTATGTTGAGAAAGTGCAGCAGCCGGAATTTGCTGCTGCGAAAGATGGCTACACCTTCGTTTCTCACCAGCAGGAAGTGGGTACGGGTTATTTCGATAAAGTGACGACCATTATTCAGGGTGGCACATCGTCGGTTACCGCACTGACCGGCTCTACCGAAGAATCGCAGTTCTAAGCAACCGACAATTGTTGTTGGCTGTAGACCGGATAATGCGTTTACGCCGCATCCGGCAATGAGCGCCTGATGCGACGCTTGCGCGTCTTATCAGGCCTACAAATGTTGCAGACGCGTAGACCGGATAATGCGTTCACGCCGCATCCGGCAATGAGCGCCGGATGCGACGCTGACGCGTCTTATCAGGCCTACAAATGTTGCAGACGCGTAGACCGGATAATGCGTTTACGCCGCATCCGGCAATGAGCGCCTGATGCGACGCTTGCGCGTCTTATCAGGTCTACAAATGTTGCAGACGCGTAGGCCGGATAAGGCGTTTACGCCGCATCCGGCAATGAGCGCCTGATGCGACGCTTGCGCGTCTTATCCGGCCTACAAATGTTGCAGACGCGTAGACCGGATAATGCGTTTACGCCGCATCCGGCAATGAGCGCCTGATGCGACGCTTGCGCGTCTTATCAGGCCTACAAATGTTGCAGACGCGTAGACCGGATAATGCGTTCACGCCGCATCCGGCAATGAGCGCCTGATGCGACGCTGACGCGTCTTATCAGGCCTACAAATGTTGCAGACGCATAGGCCGGATAATGCGTTTACGCCGCATCCGGCAATGAGCGCCTGATGCGACGCTGACGCGTCTTATCAGGTCTACAAATGTTGCAGACGCGTAGACCGGATAATGCGTTTACGCCGCATCCGGCAATGAGCGCCTGATGCGACGCTTGCGCGTCTTATCAGGCCTACAAATGTTGCAGACTCGTAGACCGGATAATGCGTTTACGACGCATCCGGCAATGAGCGCCTGATGCGACGCTTGCGCGTCTTATCAGGTCTACAAATGTTGCAGACGCGTAGGCCGGATAAGGCGTTTACGCCGCATCCGGCAATCAACGCCTGATGTGACGCTTGTGCGTCTTATCCGGCAATTCACAGCTCCCGATGAGGGCAACAAATGCCGCGTGGCCTGGAATTACTGATTGCACAAACAATTTTGCAGGGTTTCGATGCCCAGTATGGTCGATTCCTCGAAGTGACTTCCGGGGCGCAGCAGCGTTTCGAACAGGCCGACTGGCACGCTGTCCAGCAGGCGATGAAAAATCGTATCCATCTTTACGATCATCACGTGGGTCTGGTGGTGGAGCAGTTACGCTGCATTACTAACGGCCAAAGCACGAATGCGGCATTTTTACTGCACGTCAAAGAGCATTACACCCGGCTATTGCCGGACTACCCGCGCTTCGAGATTGCGGAGAGTTTTTTCAACTCCGTATACTGTCGGTTATTTGACCACCGCTCGCTTACTCCCGAGCGGCTTTTTATCTTTAGCTCCCAGCCGGAACGCCGCTTTCGTACCATTCCGCGCCCGCTGGCCAAAGACTTTTACCCCGATCACGGCTGGGAATCACTGCTGATGCGCGTTATTAGCGACTTGCCGCTACGCCTGCGCTGGCAGAATAAAAGCCGTGATATCAACTATATCATTCTTCATCTGACGGAAACGCTGGGGACAGATAACCTCGCTGAAAGTCATCTACAGGTGGCGAACGAACTGTTTTACCGTAATAAAGCCGCCTGGCTGGTGGGCAAACTGATAACGCCTTCCGGCACGTTGCCATTTTTGCTGCCGATCCACCAGACGGACGACGGCGAGTTGTTTATTGATACCTGCCTGACGACGACCGCCGAAGCGAGCATCGTCTTTGGCTTCGCGCGATCCTATTTTATGGTTTACGCGCCGCTGCCTGCCGCACTGGTCGAGTGGCTACGGGAGATTCTGCCGGGTAAAACTACCGCAGAACTGTATATGGCTATCGGTTGCCAGAAGCATGCCAAAACCGAAAGTTACCGTGAATATCTCGTTTATTTACAAGGATGTAATGAGCAGTTTATTGAAGCGCCGGGCATTCGTGGGATGGTCATGCTGGTGTTCACGCTGCCGGGCTTTGATCGGGTATTCAAAGTCATCAAAGACAAATTCGCCCCGCAGAAAGAGATGTCAGCGGCTCACGTCCGCGCCTGCTATCAACTGGTAAAAGAGCACGATCGCGTAGGAAGGATGGCGGATACCCAGGAGTTTGAAAACTTTGTACTGGAGAAGCGACATATTTCCCCGTCATTAATGGATTTGCTGCTTCAGGAAGCGCCAGAAAAAATCACCGATCTGGGCGAACAAATTGTGATTCGCCATCTCTATATCGAACGGCGGATGGTGCCTCTCAATATTTGGCTTGAACAGGTTGAGGGTCAGCAACTGCGTGATGCTATAGAAGAGTACGGCAACGCTATTCGCCAGCTTGCCGCCGCCAATATTTTCCCCGGTGATATGCTGTTTAAAAACTTTGGCGTCACCCGACACGGGCGCGTGGTGTTTTATGATTACGATGAAATTTGCTACATGACGGAAGTGAATTTCCGCGACATCCCACCGCCGCGCTACCCGGAAGACGAACTCGCCAGCGAACCGTGGTATAGCGTCTCGCCGGGCGATGTTTTCCCGGAAGAGTTCCGCCACTGGCTATGCGCCGACCCACGCATTGGTCCACTGTTCGAGGAAATGCACGCCGACCTGTTCCGCGCCGATTACTGGCGCGCTCTACAAAACCGCATCCGCGAAGGACATGTGGAAGATGTTTATGCATATCGGCGCAGACAGCGGTTTAGCGTGCGGTTTGTATAAATCAGAGGCGAAAAGTCACCGCATTCCACCATACGCCAGCGTCACTTCCTTCGCCGCTTTAATTACCATCGCGCCAAACTCAGTCACGCGGTCATCGGTAATACGTGAAATCGGCCCGGAAATTGAAATTGCGGCAAACGGTTCGCGGTGTTCATCGAAAATACACGCAGCCAGGCAACGCAGTCCCAGCGCATGTTCTTCATCATCAAATGAATAACCGCGTTTGCGTGTCTGCGCGAGGTCTTCTTTTAAATGCACAGGAGAAACCAGCGTCGCGTGGGTATAGGCATGTAACCCTTTGCGATGCAGCAGCTTTGTCACCTGTTCTTCACTCAGTTGAGCCAAAAAGGCTTTACCGGCACCGGAAGCATGCATCGGCAATTTACCGCCAATAGGGGCGGACATTCGCATCAGATGTGTACACTGCACCTGATCGATAATAATCGCCTCGTGATCGCTTTGATCGAGCACCGCCATATTGACCGTTTCGCCAGATTCTTCCATCAGATCGCGCAGTATAGGATGGACAATAGCTAACAAATTACGGCTCTGGAGAAAACTGCTACCGACCATAAATGCATGCGCGCCGATCGCCCAGTGACCCAGCTCACCGACCTGACGCACAAAGCCCTGTTGTTGCATAGTGGTTAGCAGACGGTGGGTGGTGGAATTGGGTAATCCGGCTTGCTGTGCCAGTTCGGTTAGTGCCACACTGCCATTGGATTCGGCAATCCACTCCAGTAATTTCAGGCCACGCGTTAAAGACTGAACCTGTCCAGTCGCGGGGCCGCTGGTTGCGGCAGGTTTTCTACCGCGTTTTGCGGGAATGGGTGCGACCATGACAGCCTCCTTTTTCTGTATCGTGGAAATCATTTTCATTTTTATTGTTAACTAATGCAACAGTTGCTGTACTGATCCGATGAGTTAATGTTGAACAAATCTCATGTTGCGTAGTGGTCGCTTTTACCACTGATGCGTTTGTGCCAGTATGGTTTGTTGAATTTTTATTAAATCTGGGTTGAGCGTGTCGGGAGCAAGTGTGAGCAGCAAAGTTGAACAACTGCGTGCGCAGTTAAATGAACGTATTCTGGTGCTGGACGGCGGTATGGGCACCATGATCCAGAATTATCGTCTGAACGAAGCCGATTTTCGCGGTGAGCGTTTTGCCGACTGGCCGTGCGATCTAAAAGGCAACAACGACCTGCTGGTACTCAGTAAACCTGATGTGATTGCCGCGATCCACAACGCTTACTTTGAAGCGGGCGCGGATATCATCGAAACCAACACCTTCAACTCCACGACTATTGCGATGGCGGATTACCAGATGGAATCCCTGTCAGCAGAAATCAACTTTGCAGCAGCGAAACTGGCACGTGCCTGCGCTGACGAGTGGACCGCCCGCACGCCGGGGAAACCACGCTACGTTGCTGGTGTTCTCGGCCCAACCAATCGCACAGCATCTATTTCTCCGGATGTAAACGATCCGGCATTTCGCAATATCACCTTTGACCAACTGGTGGCGGCTTATCGTGAATCCACCAAAGCGCTGGTGGAAGGCGGTGTAGACCTGATTCTGATTGAAACTGTTTTCGACACTCTTAACGCGAAAGCGGCGGTCTTTGCGGTGAAAACCGAGTTTGAAGCGCTGGGTGTGGAGTTGCCGATTATGATTTCCGGCACCATTACCGACGCCTCCGGGCGCACGCTCTCCGGTCAGACAACCGAGGCATTTTACAACTCCCTGCGGCATGCCGAAGCGCTGACCTTTGGCCTCAACTGCGCACTGGGGCCAGACGAACTGCGTCAGTACGTGCAGGAACTTTCGCGTATTGCCGAATGCTACGTCACCGCGCACCCGAATGCCGGACTGCCAAACGCCTTTGGTGAATACGATCTCGATGCTGACACAATGGCGAAACAGATTCGCGAATGGGCTGAATCGGGTTTCCTGAATATTGTCGGCGGCTGCTGTGGCACGACGCCACAACATATTGCTGCGATGAGCCGTGCAGTTGAAGGATTAGCACCGCGCAAACTGCCTGATATCCCCGTAGCCTGCCGTTTGTCCGGACTGGAGCCGCTGAACATTGGCGACGATAGTTTGTTTGTTAACGTTGGTGAACGAACTAATGTAACCGGTTCCGCTAAGTTCAAACGCCTGATCAAAGAAGAGAAATATAGCGAGGCGCTGGACGTGGCGCGTCAGCAGGTGGAAAACGGCGCGCAGATTATCGATATCAACATGGATGAAGGGATGCTCGACGCCGAAGCGGCGATGGTGCGTTTCCTCAGTCTGATTGCTGGCGAGCCGGATATCGCTCGCGTGCCGATTATGATCGATTCTTCGAAATGGGACGTCATCGAAAAAGGATTGAAGTGTATTCAGGGCAAAGGCATTGTTAACTCTATCTCGATGAAAGAGGGCGTTGAAACCTTTATCCATCATGCCAAATTATTACGCCGTTACGGTGCGGCGGTGGTGGTAATGGCCTTTGACGAACAGGGCCAGGCCGATACCCGCGCACGGAAAATCGAGATTTGCCGTCGGGCGTACAAAATCCTCACCGAGGAAGTCGGCTTCCCGCCGGAAGATATCATTTTCGACCCGAACATCTTCGCTGTCGCCACCGGGATTGAAGAGCATAACAATTACGCGCAGGATTTCATCGGCGCGTGCGAAGACATCAAACGCGAACTGCCGCACGCACTCATCTCCGGTGGCGTCTCCAACGTTTCCTTCTCGTTCCGTGGCAACGACCCGGTGCGCGAAGCTATTCACGCGGTGTTCCTCTACTACGCCATCCGTAACGGTATGGATATGGGGATCGTCAACGCCGGACAACTGGCGATTTACGACGATCTGCCTGCGGAACTGCGCGACGCGGTGGAAGATGTGATCCTTAACCGTCGCGACGATGGTACAGAGCGTTTACTGGAACTTGCCGAAAAATATCGCGGCAGTAAAACCGACGACACCGCCAACGCCCAACAGGCGGAGTGGCGCTCGTGGGACGTGAAGAAACGCCTGGAGTACTCGTTGGTCAAAGGCATTACTGAGTTTATCGAACAGGACACTGAAGAAGCTCGTCAACAAGCCGCTCGCCCGATTGAAGTGATTGAAGGGCCGCTGATGGACGGAATGAACGTCGTCGGTGACCTGTTTGGTGAAGGGAAAATGTTTTTGCCGCAGGTGGTGAAATCGGCACGCGTTATGAAGCAGGCGGTGGCGTATCTCGAACCGTATATTGAAGCCAGCAAAGAGCAGGGTAAAACCAACGGTAAGATGGTGATCGCCACCGTGAAGGGTGACGTGCACGATATCGGTAAAAATATTGTTGGTGTGGTGCTGCAATGTAACAACTATGAAATTGTTGATCTCGGCGTGATGGTGCCAGCGGAAAAAATCCTCCGCACTGCCAAAGAGGTGAATGCTGATTTGATTGGTCTTTCGGGGCTGATCACGCCGTCGCTGGACGAAATGGTCAACGTGGCGAAAGAGATGGAGCGTCAGGGCTTCACCATTCCGCTACTGATTGGCGGCGCGACTACCTCAAAAGCGCATACAGCGGTGAAAATCGAGCAAAACTACAGCGGCCCGACGGTTTACGTGCAAAACGCCTCGCGCACCGTTGGTGTTGTGGCGGCGCTGCTTTCCGACACTCAGCGTGACGACTTTGTCGCTCGTACCCGCAAAGAGTACGAAACCGTGCGTATTCAGCACGGGCGCAAGAAACCGCGCACGCCACCGGTCACGCTGGAAGTGGCGCGCGATAACGATTTCGCTTTTGACTGGCAGGCCTATACGCCGCCTGTAGCGCACCGTCTCGGCGTGCAGGAAGTCGAAGCCAGCATCGAAACGCTGCGTAACTATATCGACTGGACGCCGTTCTTTATGACCTGGTCGCTGGCCGGAAAGTATCCGCGCATTCTGGAAGATGAAGTGGTGGGCGAAGAGGCAAAACGCCTGTTTAAAGACGCTAACGACATGCTGGATAAATTAAGCGCTGAAAAATCGCTGAATCCGCGCGGCGTGGTTGGTCTGTTCCCGGCAAACCGGGTGGGTGACGACATTGAAATCTATCGTGATGAAACACGCACGCATGTGATTAATATCAGCCACCATCTGCGCCAACAGACGGAAAAAACCGGCTTTGCTAACTACTGCCTCGCTGATTTTGTGGCACCGAAACTCTCCGGCAAAGCGGATTACATCGGTGCATTTGCCGTAACTGGCGGGCTGGAAGAGGACGCGCTGGCTGATGCCTTCGAAGCGCAGCACGATGATTACAATAAAATCATGGTGAAAGCGCTTGCCGACCGTTTAGCCGAAGCCTTTGCAGAATATCTTCATGAGCGCGTGCGTAAAGTCTACTGGGGCTACGCGCCGAATGAAAATCTCAGCAACGAAGACCTGATCCGCGAAAACTATCAGGGCATCCGCCCGGCACCAGGATATCCGGCCTGCCCGGAACATACGGAAAAAGCCACCATCTGGGAGCTGCTGGAAGTGGAAAAACACACCGGCATGAAACTCACGGAATCTTTCGCTATGTGGCCTGGCGCATCAGTTTCGGGTTGGTACTTCAGCCATCCGGACAGCAAGTACTACGCAGTGGCACAAATTCAGCGCGATCAGGTTGAAGACTATGCCCGCCGTAAAGGTATGAGCGTTTCTGATGTTGAACGCTGGCTGGCGCCGAATCTGGGGTATGACGCGGACTGATTCACAAATCTGTCACTTTTCTTTACAACAAACAGGGCACTCACGGAGTGCCCTGTCTCTTTATTGATAGTAAACACATATACTGGACTTATATCAGACCGGAAAAGCGCTTCCGGAACTGTTTCAGGCACATATAACGATAAGGAGAACCTGAACTCGTGTTAACACTGCTTCACCTGCTTTCTGCCGTCGCCCTGCTGGTCTGGGGGACGCATATTGTTCGAACAGGCGTAATGCGTGTCTTTGGCGCACGGCTGCGTACTGTCCTTAGCCGGAGCGTCGAAAAAAAGCCGCTCGCCTTCTGTGCGGGGATTGGCGTTACGGCACTGGTGCAGAGCAGTAATGCCACCACCATGCTGGTGACGTCGTTTGTTGCCCAGGATCTGGTTGCTCTCGCGCCTGCGCTGGTGATTGTGCTGGGGGCCGATGTCGGAACGGCGCTGATGGCGCGGGTTCTCACCTTCGATTTATCCTGGTTGTCGCCGCTACTTATTTTTATCGGCGTAATTTTTTTCCTCGGACGCAAGCAGTCGCGCGCCGGGCAACTGGGCCGCGTCGGTATTGGCCTTGGGTTGATTTTGCTGGCACTGGAGTTGATTGTGCAGGCCGTAACGCCGATCACCCAGGCGAACGGTGTTCAGGTGATCTTTGCCTCGCTGACCGGCGATATTCTGCTGGATGCGCTGATTGGCGCGATGTTCGCCATTATCAGCTACTCCAGCCTTGCCGCGGTACTGCTGACTGCGACTCTGACTGCTGCGGGCATTATCTCTTTCCCGGTGGCGCTCTGCCTGGTTATTGGCGCTAACCTTGGTTCCGGCTTGCTGGCGATGCTCAACAATAGCGCCGCTAATGCTGCCGCACGTCGTGTCGCGTTGGGTAGCCTGCTTTTTAAGCTGGTGGGGAGCCTGATTATCCTGCCGTTTGTCCACGTTCTGGCAGAATCAATGGATAAACTGCCTTTGCCGAAAGCGGAACTGGTTATCTATTTCCACGTCTTCTATAACCTTGTGCGCTGTCTGGCGATGCTGCCATTTGTCGACCCGATGGCACGGTTTTGCAAAACCATTATTCGCGATGAACCCGAACTGGATGTCCATCTGAAACCAAAACATCTGGATGTCAGCGCGCTGGATACGCCGACCCTTGCTCTGGCGAATGCCGCCCGTGAAACACTGCGTATCGGTGACGCGATGGAACAGATGATGGAAGGGCTGAATAAAGTGATGCACGGCGAACCGCGTGAAGAGAAGGAGTTGCGCAAGCTGGCGGATGATATCAACGTCCTCTACACCGCGATTAAACTTTATCTGGCGCGGATGCCAAAAGAAGAGTTGGCGGAAGAAGAATCACGTCGCTGGGCGGAGATTATCGAAATGGCGCTCAACCTTGAGCAGGCTTCCGATATTGTCGAGCGCATGGGCAGCGAAATTGCCGACAAATCACTGGCAGCACGGCGGGCGTTTTCGCTTGATGGGTTGAAGGAACTGGATGCGCTCTATGAGCAATTGCTCAGCAATTTAAAACTGGCAATGTCGGTGTTCTTCTCTGGCGATGTCACCAGCGCTCGCCGTTTACGTCGCAGTAAGCATCGCTTTCGCATTCTTAATCGCCGCTATTCCCATGCCCACGTCGATCGCCTGCATCAGCAAAACGTGCAGAGTATTGAAACCAGTTCGCTACATTTAGGTTTATTGGGAGATATGCAGCGTCTGAACTCGCTGTTTTGTTCGGTGGCTTACAGCGTACTGGAACAGCCAGATGAAGATGAGGGACGGGACGAGTATTAATATTGTGAATCCTGTAGGCCTGATAAGACGCGTTAAGCGTCGCATCAGGCACTATGTACAAGATGCCGGATCATGCATCCGGCAATTCACTTAAAAACGGTGACCCGCTTCCAGCGGCACGGCTTCTTCACCGGCCTTAAACACATAAGTGGTATTCGGGCCGCCAAGCGTAGCGTGACCTTTACTTACGGTGATCCAGTTACCTTCCGGCAGACCAATAATCGTCAGTTCTGGCGCTACCACCAGTAATTCGCGAATACGCTGCTCGCGCGTTTCACCTTTGTGACCTTCCGGCAGCGCGTTGGTGAAGTGCGGGTTGATTTGCAGCGGGAACAGATTCAGCGCATCGAAGCCCTGCGGATCGACAATCGGCATATCGTTGGTCGTGCGAATGGTTGGGCAAGCGAGGTTAGCGCCTGCGCTCCAGCCAATATACAGCGCGCCGCGTTTCACTACGTCAACAATCGGTGCCAGCAGACCGCGCACACGGCATTCTTTCAGTAACTGGAAAGTGTTGCCACCGCCGACAATCACGATCTCCGCATTTTCAATCGCGGCAACAGGATCGGCAACGCTATGAATACCGGTGACAGAAATGCCAAGTGGGGCAAGAACTGCAGCCGTTTTGGCGGTGTAATCATCCCAGGTTTGCGTTACGCCAGCGAAAGGAATAAACACCGCGGAACGGCGACCCTGCAACTGTTCAGCAATCAGCGGCAGCGCATGTTCCAGCCAGGCTTTTCCCGGCAGCGTCGAGTTACTCAATAAAAGCAGTTCCATTACTTCTCCGGTTAGTAAGAAATCACGGAAGGCATGCTACCACTGTGAATTTAACCGCTTACTGACATGGCTCACGATGTCGCGTATTGCTTCTGGAAAGCGTCTCGCAAGTTTGAATGTTCAGGCGTGACAGGTATTCGCAACAGCGGTATTTTCCGACAAATTTCTAAGGACACTGGAGGAAAAATGCTCGCTAATTACGCTACTTTTAGACAGAGTATGCGCATCATGATGGAGGGAATTATGCGCACAATGTCGAAGGTGAAAAAATCTGTCAATGTTTCGCTGCCCCCCGAGATTCTGGAAGAGGCACGTAAATCCTGTCGCTGATGTATTAAAGCATGCCATTGTTGTCCGGCGGTCAGACTTGCTCAGCTATCTGGCGGTAAACCACCTGTAAAAGTTTGTCCGGTGGTTTCAATTGCTGGCCTGGACCACATGGTGATGACAGGAATACCGCTAAAAGAGTTGGGAGAACGTATAGCTGATCTTAGTCAACAGCGAATCGAACTGCGTGATGCTATCGATTTTCTATTAAACGGCTATTAATGCTGGTACGTAACTTATCGTATTCCGCATAAATCCTGTTTTTCCTCGCTAAGAGGTAAGGTATATTCCGCGTTTCAGAGGAGAATTTATGCTGCCCGACTCATCAGTCCGTTTAAATAAATACATCAGCGAAAGCGGAATTTGCTCACGCCGCGAAGCGGATCGCTATATCGAGCAAGGCAATGTGTTCCTTAATGGCAAGCGTGCCACTATTGGCGATCAGGTAAAGCCCGGTGACGTTGTAAAAGTAAACGGTCAGTTGATCGAGCCGCGGGAAGCCGAAGATTTAGTGCTTATCGCCCTGAATAAGCCCGTGGGCATTGTCAGCACTACGGAAGATGGCGAGCGCGATAACATCGTCGATTTCGTCAATCACAGCAAGCGCGTGTTCCCGATTGGTCGCCTGGATAAAGACTCCCAGGGGCTGATTTTCCTCACTAATCACGGCGATCTGGTCAATAAGATCCTTCGTGCTGGCAACGACCATGAAAAAGAATATCTGGTGACGGTCGATAAACCGATTACCGAGGAGTTTATTCGCAGCATGAGTGCGGGGGTGCCAATCCTCGGGACAGTGACCAAAAAGTGCAAAGTTAAAAAAGAAGCGCCGTTTGTCTTTCGTATTACCCTGGTGCAAGGGTTGAACCGTCAGATCCGTCGTATGTGTGAACATTTTGGCTACGAAGTGAAAAAGCTGGAACGTACGCGCATTATGAACGTCAGCTTAAGCGGCATTCCGCTGGGTGAATGGCGTGATTTAACCGACGATGAGCTTATCGATCTCTTTAAACTCATTAAAAATTCCTCTTCCGAGGCGAAGCCCAAAGCGAAGGCCAAACCGAAAACGGCAGGCATCAAACGCCCGGTGGTGAAGGTGGAGAAAACAGCGGAAAAAGGTGGCCGCCCGGCATCAAACGGCAAGCGTTTCGCCTCGCCGGGGCGGAAGAAAAAAGGTCGTTAATCAGCGTTTGCCACGCGTCGACGTATTTGCCGACCAACTGAATGACGCTTCAGGATCCGGTTTATAAGCCTGCTTTTTCTTCAATTGGCGGGCTTTTTTCGCTTCAGCCTCACGCTCAACCATTAATTTATCGATGTACTCTTTCTTAATGCTGTTGGTTTCGGCGTTGGTCAGCACGCGGCCATGTGCAATACGCGCTCGATCCAGCAGCGTCTTCAGTTCGCGCTGTTCACGCTCAGTCATCTCTTTTTGAGTAATGCGGGGGAGTGCCATGATGGTGCCCTCTGTTAATCGGATAGCTCAGTGTACGGGAATTCATTTGCGAGCAGAACCGATAAGATTCATTTGCGTTCTCTTTTATTTTTATGTTTTTAGCTAATTAGCGATAAATACATATAAAAATTTAACGGAAATAATTCACTGGTAACTGTTCAAATTTAATTAATCTTTTATTATTCAAGGTGTTAAATCTTAGAGTCCATTTCTGGCTCGTTTCTCGCAATAACGCTATCGCATTGATAACATTTCTGTTTTCAGTGGTCTGGCGCGGGTTAGTTAATATCAAAGGATGAGTCAAATGCCATTAAATGGAGTCAGTGCTGCGATGCGTGAACGGGTATCGCAGCAGTTAAAGGAAATTGAATGGCGGTATGGCGTGAAAGTGCTGTACGCCTGCGAATCGGGGAGTCGCGGCTGGGGATTTGCCTCGCCAGACAGCGATTACGATGTGCGTTTTTTGTATGTTCACCCGCTGGAATGGTATCTGCGGGTAGAGTCACCACGCGATGTTATCGAACTGCCCATCGACGACGAGCTGGATGTTTCAGGTTGGGAGTGGCGCAAGGCGCTGGGATTATTGAAAGGCGCGAACCCGACGCTGATTGAATGGCTGGATTCGCCGGTGGTCTATCAGCAGGATGAAGAAACGATAACGGCGCTTAAGGCGATGGTGCCGAAGTGGTTTTCTCCGCTACGTGCGCGCTGGCATTACTATTCGATGGCGCAGAAAAACTTCCGCGGCTATTTGCAGGCCGACGAAGTTCGGCTGAAAAAATATTTTTACGTGCTGCGCCCGCTGCTGGCCGTGCGCTGGGTCGAAGCGGGTAAAGGCGTACCGCCAATGCGCTTTGCTGAGTTACTGGCGGGAAGTGAGTTGGATGCGGCCTTACGTGCAGAAATAGATGAATTGCTGGAACGTAAACAGCGCGCGGGAGAAGCGGAATATGGACCGCGCCGTCCATTGCTACATGCGTTTATTCGTGCGGAACTGGCGCGCGGGGAAATTCCACCAGTGTTACCGGACAGCAGGGAAGGCGATGTCAGGGAGTTGGATCGTCTGTTGATGACGACAGTGATGGGGAAATAAATACGGCCCGGGGCATATCATCCGGGCCATACTGTTTTTACTCAAACAAATTACTATGCAGTTTCTGCACCACCTGATCGGCGTCTGCGCCTGGCACCAGGAAGCACAGGTTATGGCTGGAAGCGCCGTAGCAAATCATGCGGATGTTGAACGGTTCCAGTACGCCAAAGACCTCTTTGCCGACGCCGCAGGCTTTTGACAGGTCGTTACCAATCAGTGCCACCAGCGCCAGGCCTTCTTCCACTTCTACCCGGCACAGTGCCGAAAGCTCCATCAGTAAGGATTGCGTCAGCAACGTATCGCCGGTAGATGTTGATCCGGTAGTGTCGAGAGTTAACGCCACGCTTACTTCTGACGTCGTAATTAAATCCACCGAAATATTATGTCGCGCGAGGATGCCGAAAACCTCCGCGAGGAAGCCGCGGGAATGCAGCATATTCAGGCTATGTAGGGTTAATAGCGTTTGTTTACGGCGCAGGGCCAGGGCGCGAAATAGCGGTGGATTTTCGGTGGTATTACACACCAGCGTACCGCCAGCGCGCGGATCTTTGCTGGAGCCGACAAATACCGGAATATCGCTGCGTACTGCAGGCAACAACGTTGCCGGATGCAGCACTTTCGCGCCAAAGGTCGCCATTTCAGCGGCCTCTTCAAAAGCAATTTCATCTATGCGTTTTGCTGCGGGCACCACGCGCGGATCGGTGGTGTAGATGCCGGGGACGTCAGTCCAGATATCCACACGAGATGCGTGTAAAGCTTCCGCCAGCAAGGCTGCCGTATAATCGCTGCCGCCACGACCAAGTGTTGTGGTACGGCCTTTACTTTCTCTGCCAATAAATCCCTGAGTGATGATTAAACTTTCACTGAGTCGTGGAGCCAACTGCAACGCAGCCAGTTCCGCCAGTGCAGTAACATCCGGCTCCGCACGGCCAAATCGGTCATTGGTACGCATCACTTTACGCACATCAAACCACTGTGCCTGAACATTGCGTTCGCGCAGGATCTCAACAAACAGCAGAGTAGACATCAGCTCGCCGTGGCTGACCAGTTCATCTGTTAACGCCGGAGAGGTTGCCAGTGCCGCTGCTTCGGCCAGAATGGTAATGTTCTCCAGTAGACGTTCAATCTCTTCACGGACGACGTTCGGGTAACGCAGGCGTTCCAGAATAGCGAACTGAATATTGCGAATGGCATCGAGTTTTTCGAAACGCTCAGCCGGTTCCAGACCTTCGGCTAGTGCTACCAGCAGATTGGTGATCCCTGCGGAAGCGGAAAGCACAACTAAACGCACATTCACATCAGAAAGCACAATGTCAGCGCTGCGGTTCATGGCGTCGAAATCAGCCACGCTAGTACCACCAAATTTGGAGACAACAATATCGGGCATAACAACCTCGTGTCAGGGAATGAAAGAAGCGACCATGGCACAAAGGCAAAACAGAAACCGGTGCAGGCGCAGACCGTATTTATAAATAAAAGGTGTAGCGGAGTGTGTCAACGCTGGGATTATGCGGATTATTCATGCAGCGCTGGTGGCCAGAAATTGTGCTTATAACAGCTATACTGTTTTATCCATTTCGGCGGTTGAACGAGCTAAAGACACTAAAACCATCACATTTTTCTGTGACTGGCGCTACAATCTTCCACAGTCACAATTCTCAATATCAGAAGAGTATTGCTAATGAAAAATATCAATCCAACGCAGACCGCTGCCTGGCAGGCACTACAGAAACACTTCGATGAAATGAAAGACGTTACGATCGCTGAGCTTTTTGCTAAAGACGGCGATCGTTTTTCTAAGTTCTCCGCAACCTTCGACGATCAGATGCTGGTGGATTACTCCAAAAACCGCATCACCGAAGAGACGCTGGCGAAATTACAGGATCTGGCGAAAGAGTGCGATCTGGCTGGCGCGATTAAGTCGATGTTCTCTGGCGAGAAGATCAACCGTACCGAAAACCGCGCTGTACTGCACGTGGCGCTGCGTAACCGTAGCAATACGCCGATTCTGGTTGATGGCAAAGACGTGATGCCGGAAGTCAACGCGGTGCTGGAGAAGATGAAAACCTTCTCGGAAGCGATTATTTCTGGTGAGTGGAAAGGTTATACCGGCAAGGCAATCACTGACGTGGTAAACATCGGTATCGGTGGTTCTGACCTTGGTCCGTACATGGTGACTGAAGCGCTGCGCCCGTACAAAAACCACCTGAACATGCACTTCGTTTCTAACGTCGATGGGACTCACATCGCAGAAGTACTGAAAAAAGTGAATCCGGAAACCACCCTGTTCCTGGTGGCGTCTAAAACCTTCACTACTCAGGAAACTATGACCAACGCCCACAGTGCGCGTGACTGGTTCCTGAAAGCGGTTGGCGATGAGAAGCACGTTGCGAAACACTTTGCGGCGCTCTCCACCAACGCGAAAGCTGTTGGCGAGTTTGGTATTGATACCGCTAACATGTTCGAGTTCTGGGATTGGGTCGGCGGTCGTTACTCTCTGTGGTCAGCGATTGGTCTGTCGATTGTTCTCTCCATCGGTTTTGATAACTTCGTTGAACTGCTTTCCGGTGCACACGCCATGGACAAGCATTTCTCCACTACTCCGGCAGAGAAAAACCTGCCTGTACTGCTGGCGCTGATCGGCATCTGGTACAACAATTTCTTTGGCGCGGAAACTGAAGCGATTCTGCCATACGACCAGTATATGCACCGTTTTGCGGCGTACTTCCAGCAGGGCAATATGGAATCCAACGGTAAGTACGTTGACCGTAACGGTAACGTGGTGGATTACCAGACTGGCCCGATTATTTGGGGTGAACCAGGTACGAATGGTCAGCACGCGTTCTACCAGTTGATTCACCAGGGAACCAAAATGGTGCCGTGCGATTTCATCGCTCCGGCTATCACCCATAACCCGCTCTCTGATCACCACCAGAAACTGCTGTCTAACTTCTTCGCTCAGACCGAAGCTCTGGCGTTTGGTAAATCCCGCGAAGTGGTTGAGCAGGAATACCGTGATCAGGGTAAAGATCCGGCGACGCTCGATTATGTTGTGCCGTTCAAAGTGTTCGAAGGCAACCGCCCGACCAACTCCATTCTGCTGCGCGAAATCACCCCGTTCAGTCTGGGTGCCTTGATTGCGCTGTATGAGCACAAAATCTTTACTCAGGGCGTGATCCTGAACATCTTCACCTTTGACCAGTGGGGCGTAGAGCTGGGTAAACAACTGGCGAACCGCATTCTGCCGGAGCTGAAAGATGATAAAGAAATCAGCAGCCACGATAGCTCGACCAATGGTCTGATTAACCGCTATAAAGCGTGGCGCGGTTAATCTTCGTGCATTTCTGATGCCGATATGTAGGCCGAATAAGGCGTTCACGCCGCATCCGGCAACCGGTGCCTGATGCGACGCGGTCGCGTCTTATCAGGCCTACAGGTCGATGCCGATATGTACATCGCATTCGGCAATTAATACATAGCTCGATTGACTAAATAGCCTTAAAAACAATGCCGACTATAAGTCGGCATTGTTTTATCAGATAAATCCCCTTGCCGGGGATTTAACGAAAATCATACCGTGAGGTTAATCCTAAAATATATTTTTAGTCTGTGTTAATTTCAGAAAATACGCAGGAAATTTATTTTTATATTTATTTTAACTGAATGATTTAACTGATTGTTTTCATATTATAAAAATATATAGTTGATATTCATTCCAATTATCCTAAAACCCATTCACTAATTCCCCGCGGCGTAATTCGTATGCTTTAGTTGTGTATACTCGATCCCGCCCGAAATGTTTTTGGGTAAATCTCCATTCATTCAATGAAGGGAAATTATTATGAAAAAAGTTCTGTATGGCATTTTTGCCATATCTGCGCTTGCGGTGACTTCTGCGTGGGCTGCACCTGTACAGGTGGGCGAAGCGGCAGGGTCAGCAGCAACGTCGGTTTCAGCGGGTAGTTCCTCTGCGACCAGCGTCAGCACCGTAAGCTCGGCGGTGGGCGTCGCGCTCGCGGCAACCGGTGGCGGTGATGGTTCTAATACCGGGACCACAACAACCACGACCACCAGTACTCAGTAATAAAGTATGTATCCCCAAAATAATTCGAGTCATCGCATCTGTGGCTTGAGGTATGAAGGGATTTACCATAACCACACTCCGGTGTGGTTATTCTGCCCCTCTGGAGAAGAGTCGTGAAGCGACCTGCACTCATTCTTATCTGCCTGTTATTACAGGCCTGTTCAGCCACTACTCAAGAACTGGGCAACTCACTGTGGGACAGCCTGTTCGGTACGCCGGGCGTTCAGCTTACGGACGATGATATTCAAAATATGCCCTACGCCAGCCAGTATATGCAGCTTAATGGCGGTCCACAGTTATTTGTCGTTTTGGCCTTCGCTGAAGACGGACAACAAAAATGGGTTACTCAGGATCAGGCCACCCTCGTTACGCAACATGGTCGTCTGGTGAAAACCCTGCTCGGTGGCGACAACCTGATTGAAGTAAATAATCTTGCTGCCGATCCGCTGACCAAACCCGCACAAATCGTTGATGGCACAACCTGGACTCGCACGATGGGCTGGACCGAGTACCAGCAGGTGCGCTACGCCACAGCTCGTTCAGTCTTTAAATGGGATGGTACTGACACCGTCAAAGTCGGTAGCGATGAAACCCCGGTTCGCGTGCTGGATGAAGAAGTCTCCACCGATCAGGCGTGCTGGCATAACCGTTACTGGATCGACAGCGAAGGACAAATTCGCCAGTCGGAACAGTATCTCGGTGCAGATTATTTCCCGGTGAAAACCACGCTCATCAAGGCAGCAAAACAATGATTAAACAAACAATTGCAGCGTTGCTTTTGAGCGTAGGGATGTCATCGGTCTTGGCGGCGGGAACCGTCAAGGTGTTTAGCAATGGTAGTCGCGAGGCAAAAACGCTGACGGGCGCAGAGTATTTAATCGATCTGGTGGGGCAACCACGACTGGCAAATAGCTGGTGGCCCGGTGCGGTGATTAGCGAAGAGCTGGCAACGGCGGCGGCATTGCGTCAACAGCAGGCGTTGCTGGCACGACTGGCGGCGTTGGCCGCAGATTCCAGCGGTGATGATGCCGCCGCCATTAACACCTTACGCCAGCAAATTCAGGCGTTGAAAGTGACGGGCAGGCAAAAAATCAATCTTGATCCCGATATGGTGCGCGTTGCCGAACGCGGTAACCCGCCGTTGCAGGGCAACTACACGCTGTGGGTCGGATCTCCGCCGTCAACGGTCACGTTGTTTGGGCTTATTAGTCGTCCAGGCAATCAGCCATTTACCCCAGGTCGTGACGTGGCGAGTTACCTCTCCGGTCAGAACCTGCTTAGTGGTGCGGATCGCAGCTACGCATGGGTTATTTATCCAGACGGTCGCACGCAAAAAGCGCCGGTGGCTTACTGGAACAAGCGTCACGTAGAGCCGATGCCCGGCAGCATTATTTATGTTGGCCTGGCGGACTCCGTCTGGAGTAAGACGCCAGACGCCCTGAACGCCGACATTCTTCAGATTCTGACGCAGCGGATACCCCAATAATGAAAAAAAGACATCTGCTTAGCGTACTGGCGCTGGGCATTAGCGCGGCCTGCTACGGCGAAACGTATCCTGCGCCTATCGGGCCGTCGCAATCAGATTTCGGCGGCGTCGGTTTGTTGCAAACGCCCACCGCCCGTATGGCGCGGGAAGGGGAGCTTAGTCTCAACTACCGCGATAACGATCAGTACCGTTATTACTCAGCTTCAGTGCAACTCTTCCCGTGGCTGGAAACGACGCTGCGCTATACCGACGTGCGTACCAGACAGTACAGCAGCATCGAAGCGTTCTCTGGCGACCAAACGTATAAAGATAAAGCCTTCGATCTTAAACTGCGTTTGTGGGAAGAGAGTTACTGGATGCCGCAGGTGGCTGTTGGCGCGCGGGATATCGGCGGTACGGGGCTGTTTGATGCGGAATATCTGGTCGCCAGCAAAGCCTGGGGGCCGTTCGATTTCACGCTCGGCCTGGGGTGGGGATATCTGGGCACCAGCGGTAACGTGAAAAATCCGCTCTGTTCAGCCAGTGACAAATATTGCTATCGCGATAACAGCTATAAACAGGCGGGTTCTATCGACGGCAGCCAGATGTTCCACGGCCCAGCCTCGCTGTTTGGGGGAGTGGAATACCAGACGCCCTGGCAGCCGCTGCGCCTGAAACTGGAGTATGAAGGCAATAATTATCAGCAGGATTTTGCTGGGAAGCTGGAGCAAAAAAGTAAGTTTAACGTCGGGGCGATTTATCGCGTTACCGATTGGGCCGACGTTAACCTTAGCTATGAACGTGGCAACACCTTTATGTTTGGCGTCACGCTGCGCACCAACTTTAACGATCTGCGCCCGTCGTACAACGATAACGCCCGACCGCAATACCAGCCGCAGCCGCAGGATGCCATTTTGCAGCATTCGGTGGTGGCGAATCAGTTAACGCTATTGAAATACAACGCCGGGCTTGCCGATCCGCAGATCCAGGTGAAAGGCGATACGCTGTATGTTACCGGCGAGCAGGTGAAATATCGCGATTCGCGCGAAGGGATCATTCGTGCCAATCGGATCGTGATGAACGATCTGCCGGATGGGATCCGCATGATCCGTATAACGGAAAATCGGCTTAATATGCCGCAGGTGACCACCGAAACGGATGTCGCCAGCCTGAAAAATCATCTTGCCGGAGAGCCGCTGGGTCATGAAACAACGTTGGCGCAAAAACGCGTCGAACCGGTGGTGCCGAAGTCCACTGAACAAGGCTGGTATTTTGACAAATCGCGCTTTGATTTCCATATCGATCCAGTACTGAATCAGTCAGTTGGTGGCCCGGAAAATTTCTATATGTACCAGCTTGGCGTGATGGGGACGGCGGATTTGTGGCTAACGGATCATCTGCTGACTACCGGCAGCCTGTTTGCTAACCTGGCGAATAACTACGACAAGTTTAACTACACTAACCCGCCGCAGGACTCCCATCTGCCGCGTGTGCGTACTCATGTTCGTGAATATGTGCAGAACGATGTTTACGTCAATAACCTGCAAGCCAACTACTTCCAGCATCTGGGCAACGGCTTCTATGGCCAGGTCTACGGCGGCTATCTCGAAACCATGTTTGGCGGTGCGGGGGCAGAAGTGTTGTATCGTCCGCTGGATAGCAACTGGGCGTTTGGGCTGGATGCTAACTATGTGAAACAGCGCGACTGGCGTAGCGCGAAAGATATGATGAAGTTTACCGATTACAGCGTGAAAACCGGACATCTGACCGCGTACTGGACGCCATCTTTCGCCCAGGATGTGTTAGTCAAAGCGAGCGTCGGGCAGTATCTGGCAGGGGATAAAGGCGGTACGCTGGAGATTGCCAAACGTTTTGATAGCGGCGTGGTGGTGGGTGGCTATGCCACGATCACTAACGTTTCGAAAGAGGAGTACGGGGAAGGGGATTTCACCAAAGGCGTGTATGTCTCTGTACCGCTGGATCTCTTCTCGTCCGGCCCGACCCGCAGTCGTGCGGCAATTGGTTGGACACCGCTGACGCGCGACGGTGGTCAGCAACTTGGGCGTAAGTTCCAGTTGTATGATATGACCAGCGATCGTAGCGTAAATTTCCGTTAAGTCATGGGAAAGGTGCCAGCTTTCGCAATCACTGGCACCCTCATTCTTAATGGCCTGTCGAGCCATCAGGAACGCAGTTCACCCCCGGTTTACGATCTGGTGTGTAAAGGCGAAAACATTCTGTCTTCCTGTCCGTCGATATAGGTTGCAGGTCTGGTTGCCTGAGCGACTGAGCCATCATTGGGCTGGAGACATTGCTTTGCGGAAGGTCGGCTTTATCAGCAGTACCGAGCGGACCGGCAAAAGCAGGAAGAACAGAGACTGATAACAACAAAGCAGCAAAATAAGGCTTCATTTTTACCACCTTTATCAGGTTAGGTTTTATTTGTTCCAGAGGAACATTGTCGATTTTTCGCGCTTTGTTGGTGGCTGGGAATCACCTGAATGGGTGATTTTTTGGGGGCGCGTGTCTTGCCGGAGGCACAGTCAGGCGCGGTTTATCCGGCCTACGGGGAGCCGCATCCGGCGCTGGCGAGAGGAGCCATCTAAATCCAGGTTGAACAAAACATACACAAAAAATATAGATCTCCGTCACATTTTTACGTTATACAGGAAGCTCGCCACTGAGTTGGAGGGCTGTTATGACGTCGCTATCTCGTCCCCGCGTGGAGTTTATCTCCACTATTTTGCAGACCGTACTCAATCTTGGCCTGTTGTGCCTGGGCTTGATTCTGGTTGTCTTTCTCGGCAAAGAAACGGTGCATCTGGCTGATGTGCTGTTCGCACCAGAACAAACCAGCAAATATGAGCTGGTGGAAGGGCTGGTGGTTTACTTTCTCTATTTCGAATTTATTGCCCTGATTGTGAAGTATTTTCAGTCCGGATTTCACTTTCCCTTACGTTACTTTGTCTATATCGGGATCACCGCCATTGTGCGCTTGATCATCGTCGATCATAAATCGCCACTGGATGTGTTGATCTACTCTGCAGCGATCCTGTTACTGGTGATCACTCTATGGCTGTGTAATTCGAAACGGCTGAAGCGGGAGTAAAAAAGAGGCGCTCCGAAGAGCGCCGAATAACAGTCACAAGTTAGGATAACGTAAGTTGAGGGTGCAGCGGCATAACAGTGGCATAACAACATCTTTAACCTTTCACACCACCCGCCGTCAGGCCGTTGACCAGCCAGCGTTGAGCCAGCAAGAAGACGAGGGTGATCGGTAATGCAGACATCACAGCAGCGGCAGCAAAGTCACCCCACAGGTAGTTTTGTGGGTTGAGGTATTGCTGCATACCCACGGCCAGGGTGTAACTGTTCACATCACGCAGTAACAGCGACGCGACCGGAACTTCAGTAATAGCAGCGATAAATGACAGGATGAACACCACTGCCAGAATCGGTACTGACAGCGGCAGCAGGACGAGGCGGAAGGCCTGCCACGGCGTCGCGCCATCCAGCGCCGCCGCTTCTTCCAGCGAGCCATCGATAGTTTCGAAATAACCTTTGATCGTCCAGACGTGCAGCGCAATCCCCCCCAGGTAAGCAAAGATAACGCCGCCGTGGGTATTCAGGCCGATGAACGGAATGTACTCACCCAGGCGGTCAAATAACGCATACAACGCGACCAGTGAGAGTACCGCCGGGAACATCTGGAAAATCAGCATCCCTTTCAGCAGCGTCGCTTTGCCAGGGAAGCGCATACGGGCGAAGGCGTAGGCGCAGGTGGTGGAGAGCGCCACAATACCTATCGCAGAAATCCCCGCGACTTTCACCGAGTTCCACAGCCACAGCAGTACCGGGAACGGCGGTGGCGTAACGCGACCATCCGCCTGTTCAACGCTAAAACCTAACGCCAGTTTCCAGTGATCCCACGAGATTTGCTCCGGGATCAGGCTGCCGGTCGCGAAGTTCCCCTGGCGCAGCGAGATGGCGACGACCATTAGCAGCGGGAACATAATCGCCGCGATAAAAAGTAGCAGTAGCAGGTGAGTAATAAATAAACGTACTTTTTGCGATTTCGGTTGGACCATTGCCATTTTTGTTATCTCCCTTAATCAAACTTCATTCGCGTGGCTTTCAGGTTCACTATCGCCAACGCACCCACCAGCAGGAAGATCAGCGTGGCAATCGCTGCCGCCAGACCGAAGTCCTGACCACCGCCGCCTTCAAAGGCGATACGGTAGGTGTAGTTAACGAGCAGGTCGGTATAACCGGCTGGTGTGGTGGTGCCAAGACGATCCGGGCCGCCATTGGTCAACAGTTGAATCAGTACGAAGTTGTTAAAGTTAAAGGCGAAGCTGGCGATCATCAGCGGTGTTAGCGGCTTGATCAGCAGCGGCAGCGTGATTTTAAAGAAGTTCTGGAATGGGCCTGCGCCATCCATTGCAGAGGCTTCATACAGATCGTCTGGAATCGCTTTCAGCAAGCCCATGCAGAGGATCATCATGTACGGATAACCCAGCCAGGTGTTGACGATAATCAGCATCGTCCGCGCAGTGGTTGGATCGCTGAACCAGGCGGGCTTCACGCCAAACAGTGCGCTCAACATCATGTTGATTTCACCGAAGCTCTGGTTGAACAACCCTTTGAAAATCAAAATTGAAATAAATGAGGGGACGGCGTAGGGCAGAATCAGCAGTACGCGGTAGATAGCTTTGCCGCGCAACGCTTCCCATTGCACCAGACAAGCCAGCACCATGCCGACTGCCACCGTTAAAAAGACAGTGATCAGTGAGAACATCACGGTCCAGACGAAAATCGCGAGGAACGGTTTCTGAATGCCTTCGTCGGTGAAGACGCGGGTAAAGTTTTTCCAGCCGGTGGTTACGGTATAACCCGGACTTAACTTTTCGTCGCCCCAGTTGCCGTCGGCGGTAATGGACTGGTAAAAGCCTGTCTGGTCATTCGGACGATACTTTACACCACTCTGGTTATTGGTCAGCGTACCATCATCGCCCAGCGTGTAGAGCGGCTGCGTACCGGAGAACTGGCGCAGGGAGCTCATCATCACTTTGTTGTCATCCGGGAGAATGGCGGTAATGTTGCTCAGTGCCTGACGATTTTGGGTAATCACGCGCAGATTTGCGCGCTCGCCTTCAGGCAGTGTGGCGCTTTCTTTCAACTGTAGTTTTTGCTCGCCGCCAAATTTAAAGGCGTCGGAGAGATAATTCTTGCCGGTTTCACCATCGGTAAGCGCCAGTTGCCACTCATCACCTGCCGGATAAAGACCGAAGTTATAGGTTTTTCCCGCTTGCCAGGAACGATCCAACAGAACTTCCTGGGCGCGTTCAAAAGTAAGCTGGTTGGTGCTGCTGTAGTTGGTGAAGGCGATGGCGATGGTGCAGACCAGAGGGAAGAGGACGAATAAGCCCATTCCGGCCATTCCCGGATAGACATAGCGCCAGGCATAGGCTTTACGGTTGGCGAAAATATACAGCCCCGCTGAACTCAAAATCAGCGTGGTAATGGCGAACAGGTATTCCCCTTGTGCGTACATTAAAACTACAAGGTAACCCACCAGCAGGCCAAGCAGACCTAACACTGACCATTTCAGCGCGTCGCTTTGCCACCAATGTTTCTTTTTAATGACATCCATGGGGTTCTTCCTCATTCCAGGACGGATAAATGATTACACCGCATCCGGCAACAACTGCCTGATGCGACGCTGGCGCGTCTTATCAGGCCTACATACGTTTCGTTTTTTCGGTCGGATAAGGCGTTTACGCCGCATCCGGCAACAACTGCCTGATGCGACGCTGAGGCGTCTTATCAGGCCTACATAGGTTTCGTTTTTTCGGTCGGATAAGGCGCTCACGCCGCATCCGGCAACAACCGCCTGATGCGACGCTGAGGCGTCTTATCAGGCCTACATAGGTTTCGTTTTTTCGGTCGGATAAGGCGTTTACGCCGCATCCGACAACAACTGCCTGATGCGACGCTGAGGCGTCTTATCAGGCCTACATAGGTTTCGTTTTCGTAGGCCGGATAAGGCGTTCACGCCACATCCGGCAACAACTGCCTGATGCGACGCTGAGGCGTCTTATCAGGCCTACATACGCTTCGGCTTCGTAGGCCGGATAAGGCGTTCACGCCGCATCCGGCAACAACCGCCTGATGCGACGCTGAGGCGTCTTATCAGGCCTACATAGGTTTCGTTTTCGTAGGCCGGATAAGGCGTTTACGCCGCATCCGGCAACAACCGCCTGATGCGACGCTGAGGCGTCTTATCAGGCCTACATAGGTTTCGGTTTCGTAGGCCGGATAAGGCGTTCACGCCGCATCCGGCATTTAACGGCATTACTTGGTGATACGACCCTGTGCATCTTTCAGCGCGGCATCAACAGTTTGGCGACCGCTGGCAGCGTTGATCACTGCGGTACGCACGGCATACCAGAAGGCGGACATCTGCGGGATGTTCGGCATGATTTCGCCGTTTTTGGCGTTATCCATGGTGGCGGCAATGCGTTGATCTTTCGCCAACTGATCCTGGTAAGACTTCAGCGCCACGGCACCCAGCGGTTTATCTTTATTTACCGCTTCCAGACCTTCGTCGGTCAGCAGGTAGTTTTCGAGGAACTCTTTCGCCAGTTCTTTGTTCGGGCTGGCAGCGTTAATGCCTGCACTCAGAACACCAACGAATGGTTTGGAAGGTTGTCCCTTGAAGGTCGGCAGCAGCGTCACGCCGTAGTTCACTTTGCTGGTATCGATGTTGGACCATGCCCACGGACCGTTGATGGTCATCGCAGTTTCACCTTTGTTAAAGGCTGCCTCTGCGATGGAGTAATCAGTATCCGCATTCATGTGTTTGTTTTTAACCAGATCAACCAGGAAGGTCAGACCCGCTTTCGCGCCAGCGTTATCCACACCAACGTCTTTCACGTTGTATTTATCGTTTTCATACTTGAACGCATAACCACCGTCGGCGGCAATCAGTGGCCAGGTGAAGTACGGTTCTTGCAGGTTGAACATCAGCGCGCTCTTACCTTTCGCTTTCAGTTCTTTATCCAGAGCCGGGATTTCTTCCCAGGTTTTCGGTGGGTTCGGCAGCAGGTCTTTGTTATAAATCAGCGATAACGCTTCAACTGCGATCGGATAAGCAATCAGTTTGCCGTTATAACGAACAGCATCCCAGGTGAAAGGATACAGTTTGTCCTGTAACGCTTTGTCTGGGGAGATTTCAGCCAACAGACCAGATTGGGCATAGCCGCCAAAGCGGTCGTGCGCCCAGAAAATAATGTCCGGACCATCGCCAGTTGCCGCAACCTGGGGGAATTTCTCTTCCAACTTATCTGGATGCTCAACGGTAACTTTAATTCCGGTATCTTTCTCGAATTTCTTACCCACTTCTGCGAGGCCGTTGTAGCCTTTATCGCCGTTGATCCAGATTACCAGTTTACCTTCTTCGATTTTGGCGAGAGCCGAGGCGGAAAACATCATCGTCGTTAAAACAGATAATGCGAGGATGCGTGCACCTGTTTTTATTTTCATAATCTCTGGTCCTTGTTGGTGAAGTGCTTGTGAAAACGCCTGAACGGACTCTAGTTTCTTTATACGGCAACCTCTTTCCATCCTCCTTGCCCCTACGCCCCACCCTCGCTTTGTGTGATCTGCGTCGCAGAAATAGCAGTATTGCGGGGAGGCGCACACAAAATTGCCATGTTTTTTGCAAGCAATATCACGAATTTCCTTACTTCTCCTCGGATTAGTATGCAGACACCATCTTCTCATCCTCCCGCCTCCTCCCCCATAAAAAAGCCAGGGGGTGGAGGATTTAAGCCATCTTCCGATGACGCATAGTCACTGCATCATGAATGTTGCTGTCGATGACAGGTTGTAACGAAGGGAGAAGGGCATGGCGAGCGTACAGCTACAAAATGTAACGAAGGCCTGGGGGGATGTGGTGGTATCGAAAGATATCAATCTCGACATCCACGAAGGTGAGTTCGTGGTGTTTGTCGGACCATCTGGCTGCGGTAAATCCACTTTACTGCGCATGATTGCCGGTCTTGAGACGATCACCAGCGGCGACCTGTTCATCGATGAAAAACGAATGAACGACACCCCGCCAGCAGAACGCGGCGTCGGCATGGTGTTCCAGTCCTATGCGCTCTATCCCCATCTGTCTGTGGCAGAAAATATGTCGTTTGGCCTGAAATTAGCAGGCGCAAAGAAAGAGGTCATCAACCAGCGTGTTAACCAGGTAGCGGAAGTGCTGCAACTGGCGCACTTGCTGGATCGCAAACCGAAGGCGCTCTCTGGTGGCCAGCGTCAACGTGTGGCGATTGGTCGTACGTTGGTGGCCGAGCCAAGCGTGTTTTTACTCGATGAACCACTTTCCAACCTCGATGCAGCGCTGCGCGTACAGATGCGTATCGAAATTTCCCGTCTGCATAAACGGTTGGGTCGCACAATGATTTACGTCACTCACGATCAGGTCGAAGCGATGACGCTGGCCGACAAAATCGTGGTGCTGGATGCCGGTCGCGTGGCGCAAGTCGGGAAGCCTCTTGAACTGTATCACTATCCGGCAGACCGCTTTGTCGCCGGTTTTATTGGTTCACCGAAGATGAACTTCCTGCCGGTGAAAGTAACCGCTACCGCAATCGATCAGGTCCAGGTTGAGCTGCCGATGCCAAACCTCCAGCAAGTCTGGCTTCCGGTTGAAAGCCGCGATGTTCAGGTCGGTGCCAACATGTCGCTGGGCATTCGCCCGGAACATTTACTGCCAAGCGATATCGCTGACGTCATCCTTGAGGGTGAGGTTCAGGTGGTCGAACAGCTTGGCAACGAAACGCAAATTCATATCCAGATCTCTTCTATTCGTCAAAACCTGGTGTACCGCCAGTCTGACGTGGTGTTGGTAGAAGAAGGTGCCACATTCGCTATCGGCCTGCCGCCAGAGCGTTGCCATCTGTTCCGTGAGGATGGCACTGCATGTCGTCGACTGCATCAGGAACCGGGCGTTTAAGCATCCTACAAAAGACACAGAGCCTGTGACAGGTGATGTGAAAAAAGAAAAGCAATGACTCAGGAGATAGAATGATGATTACTCTGCGCAAACTTCCTCTGGCGGTTGCCGTCGCAGCGGGCGTAATGTCTGCTCAGGCAATGGCTGTGGATTTCCACGGTTACGCTCGTTCCGGTATCGGCTGGACAGGGAGCGGCGGTGAACAACAGTGTTTCCAGACCACTGGCGCTCAAAGTAAATACCGTCTTGGCAACGAATGTGAAACTTATGCTGAATTAAAATTGGGTCAGGAAGTGTGGAAAGAGGGCGATAAGAGCTTCTATTTCGACACTAACGTGGCCTATTCCGTAGCACAACAGAATGACTGGGAGGCCACCGATCCGGCTTTCCGTGAAGCGAATGTGCAGGGGAAAAACCTGATTGAATGGCTGCCAGGTGCCACCATTTGGGCTGGTAAGCGTTTCTATCAGCGTCATGACGTTCATATGATCGACTTCTACTACTGGGATATTTCTGGTCCTGGTGCCGGTCTGGAAAACATCGACGTTGGTTTCGGTAAACTTTCCCTGGCAGCAACGCGTTCTTCTGAAGCGGGCGGTTCTTCCTCTTTCGCCAGCAACAATATTTATGACTATACCAACGAAACTGCGAACGACGTCTTTGACGTGCGTTTAGCGCAGATGGAAATTAACCCGGGCGGAACCTTAGAGCTGGGTGTCGACTACGGTCGTGCCAACCTGCGTGATAACTATCGTCTGGTTGATGGCGCATCGAAAGATGGCTGGATGTTCACTGCCGAGCATACCCAGAGCATCCTGAAAGGCTTTAACAAGTTTGTTGTTCAGTACGCAACAGACTCTATGACCTCACAGGGCAAAGGGCTGTCGCAAGGGTCTGGCGTCGCATTTGATAACGAACACTTTGCTTACAACATCAACAACAACGGTCACCTGCTGCGTATCCTGGATCACGGTGCGATTTCTATGGGTGACAATTGGGACATGATGTACGTGGGTATGTATCAGGACATCAACTGGGATAACGACAACGGCACCAAATGGTGGACCGTCGGTATTCGCCCGATGTACAAGTGGACGCCTATCATGAGTACCTTGATGGAGATCGGCTACGACAACGTCGAATCCCAGCGCACTGGCGACAAGAACAACCAGTACAAAATCACCCTCGCACAACAATGGCAGGCTGGCGACAGCATCTGGTCACGCCCGGCTATTCGTGTCTTCGCAACCTACGCCAAGTGGGATGAGAAATGGGGTTATGACTACAACGGTAGTTCCTCTTCTAACCCGAACTACGGCAAAGCTGTTCCGGCGAACTTCGAAGGCGGTAGTTTCGGTCGTGGCGATAGCGATGAGTGGACCTTCGGTGCCCAGATGGAAATCTGGTGGTAATAGCAAAACCTGGGCCGGATAAGGCGTTTACGCCGCATCCGGCAACCAACGCCTGATGCGACGCTGTCGCGTCTTATCAGGCCTACAACCGCTGCCGAATGTAGGCCGGATAAGGTGCTTGCACCGCATCCGGCAACCAATGCCTGATGCGACGCTGTCGCGTCTTATCAGGCCTACAACCGCTGTCGAATGTAGGCCGGATAAGGTGCTTGCACCGCATCCGGCAACCAACGCCTGATGCGACGCTGTCGCGTCTTATCAGGCCTACAACCGCTGTCGAATGTAGGCCGGATAAGGTGCTTGCACCGCATCCGGCAACCAACGCCTGATGCGACGCTGTCGTGTCTTATCAGGCCTACAACCGCTGCCGAATGTAGGCCGGATAAAGTGTTTGCACCGCATCCGGCAACCAACGCCTGATGCGACGCTGTCGCGTCTTATCAGGCCTACAACCGCTGCCGAATGTAGGCCGGATAAAGTGCTTGCACCGCATCCGGCAACCAATGCCTGATGCGACGCTGTCGTGTCTTATCAGGCCTACAACCGCTGCCGAATGTAGGCCGGATAAAGTGCTTGCACCGCATCCGGCAACCAATGCCTGATGCGACGCTGTCGTGTCTTATCAGGCCTACAACCGCTGCCGAATGTAGGCCGGATAAAGTGCTTGCACCGCATCCGGTAACCAACGCCTGATGCGACGCTGTCGCGTCTTATCAGGCCTACAACCGCTGTCGAATGTAGGCCGGATAAGGTGCTTGCACCGCATCCGGCAACCAACGCCTGATGCGACGCTGTCGCGTCTTATCAGGCCTACAACCGCAGCCGAATGTAGGCCGGATAAGGTGCTTGCACCGCATCCGGCAACCAATGCCTGATGCGACGCTGTCGCGTCTTATCAGGCCTACAACCGCTGTCGAATGTAGGCCGGATAAGGTGCTTGCACCGCATCCGGCAACCAATGCCTGATGCGACGCTGTCGTGTCTTATCAGGCCTACAACCGCAGCCGAATGTAGGCCGGATAAGGTGCTTGCACCGCATCCGGCATAAAAACAGGTTGTCATTATCTATAAAGGGCGTAAGCCCCTCTGTTTATCGGGTTTAGCGCGCTATTGCCTGGCCACCGCTGAACTCCAGATTTTGAGGTGAAAACAATGAAAATGAATAAAAGTCTCATCGCCCTCTGTTTATCAGCAGGGGTGCTGGCGAGTGCGCCTGGAATCAGCCTGGCCAACGTCAACTACGTACCGCAAAACACCAGCGACGCGCCAGCCATTCCATCTGCCGCGCTGCAACAATTAACCTGGACACCGGTCGACCAATCTAAGACTCAGACGACCCAACTGGCGACCGGCGGCCAACAACTGAACATCCCTGGTATCAGTGGCCCGGTTGCCGCATACAGCGTTCCGGCCAATATTGGCGAGCTTACTCTGACGCTGACCAGTGAAGTGAACAAACAAACCAGCGTATTTGCGCCGAATGTGCTGATTCTTGATCAAAACATGACGCCATCGGCCTTCTTCCCCAGCAGTTATTTCACCTATCAGGAACCCGGCGTCATGAGTGCCGATCGCCTGGAAGGGGTTATGCGCCTGACGCCAGCACTGGGGCAGCAAAAACTTTATGTTCTGGTCTTTACCACTGAAAAAGATCTCCAGCAGACGACCCAACTGCTCGACCCGGCAAAAGCCTATGCCAAAGGCGTTGGTAACTCGGTGCCGGATATTCCAGATCCGGTTGCCCGTCATACCACTGATGGCTTGCTGAAGCTGAAAGTGAAGACCAACTCCAGCTCCAGCGTGTTGGTAGGGCCGCTGTTTGGTTCTTCCGCTCCTGCTCCGGTTACGGTAGGCAACACGGCAGCGCCAGCCGTAGCTGCGACTGCTCCAGTGTCAGCGAAGAAAAGCGAACCTATGCTCAACGACACGGAAAGTTATTTTAATACCGCGATCAAAAACGCTGTCGCGAAAGGTGATGTTGATAAGGCGTTAAAACTGCTTGATGAAGCTGAACGTCTGGGATCGACATCTGCCCGTTCCACCTTTATCAGCAGTGTAAAAGGCAAGGGGTAATTACGCCCCACAGTGCTGATTTTGCAACAACTGGTGCGTCTTCTGATGCACCTTTTTTTCTCTCCCTTGGTGATTGTTGCGTTATTGTTGCGTATTAGATCACTTAATATGCTTTACATCTCCCGTTAACGCTTTTCTGCGATACAATGCCTTTACGTTATGTAACGGAGAGTTCGGCATGTCACACCCCGCGTTAACGCAACTGCGTGCGCTGCGCTATTTTGCAGAGATCCCTGCGCTGGAACCGCAACTGCTTGACTGGTTGTTGCTGGAAGATTCCATGACCAAACGTTTTGAACAGCAGGGAAAAACGGTGAGTGTGACGATGATCCGCGAAGGGTTTGTCGAGCAGAATGAAATCCCCGAAGAATTGCCGCTGCTGCCGAAAGAGTCTCGTTACTGGTTACGTGAAATTTTGTTATGTGCTGATGGTGAACCCTGGCTTGCCGGGCGTACCGTCGTTCCTGTGTCAACGTTAAGTGGCCCTGAGCTGGCGTTACAAAAATTGGGTAAAACGCCGTTAGGGCGCTATCTGTTCACATCATCGACATTAACCCGTGACTTTATTGAGATAGGCCGTGATGCCGGACTGTGGGGACGACGTTCCCGCCTGCGATTAAGCGGTAAGCCGCTGCTGCTGACCGAACTGTTTTTACCGGCATCACCGTTGTACTAAGAGGAAAAAAATATGGAGTGGAGTCTGACGCAAAATAAGCTGCTGGCGTTTCACCGCTTAATGCGTACGGATAAGCCAATTGGCGCGTTACTGCTGCTCTGGCCAACTTTGTGGGCGCTATGGGTGGCGACACCAGGTGTTCCCCAGCTCTGGATCCTGGCGGTGTTTGTTGCTGGCGTCTGGCTAATGCGCGCCGCCGGTTGTGTAGTGAATGACTATGCTGACCGTAAGTTTGACGGTCATGTTAAGCGCACGGCAAACCGACCGCTTCCCAGTGGCGCGGTGACTGAGAAAGAGGCGCGCACACTGTTTGTGGTGCTGGTGCTAATTTCGTTCTTACTGGTGCTGACGCTGAATACGATGACCATTCTGTTGTCGATTGCTGCGCTGGTGCTGGCATGGGTTTACCCATTTATGAAACGTTATACCCATCTACCGCAAGTGGTGCTGGGCGCGGCGTTTGGCTGGTCGATTCCAATGGCTTTTGCCGCAGTGAGTGAGTCAGTACCGTTAAGCTGCTGGCTGATGTTCCTCGCCAATATTCTCTGGGCGGTGGCTTACGATACTCAGTACGCGATGGTTGACCGTGACGACGACGTAAAGATTGGCATTAAGTCCACGGCAATCTTGTTTGGTCAATACGATAAGTTGATTATCGGCATTTTGCAGGTCGGCGTACTGGTACTGATGGCGATTATTGGCGAGTTAAATGGCTTAGGCTGGGGATATTACTGGTCAATTCTGGTAGCGGGCGCGCTGTTTGTTTATCAACAAAAACTGATTGCCAACCGCGAGCGTGAAGCCTGCTTTAAAGCGTTTATGAATAATAACTATGTTGGCCTGGTACTATTTTTAGGGCTGGCAATGAGTTACTGGCATTTCTGATGATGTAAAAAAAGTCGGATGATTATGGACTGCACCTTAATCAGTTGGGTGTCCAACTTTTGGGGGGCAGTCCATTATCCGGCTTTTTTCTGTGAAAAGCTGCCTGATGCGCTGCGCTTATCAGCTCTACATAACACATCGCAATTTATTGAATTTGCAGGTCATGGTAGGCCAGATAAGGCGGTTTCGCCGCATCCGGCAACGCTCACCAATTACCCTTCGCCCTGCGTCGCACTCTCAATCGTCAAACGCACATCGGATGTAATCAACTCCGCCAGCAACTGGTACACCTTCATCGTCTCTGCCGGTTCGGCGTCGCCGCTGTCGCTGATATACCCTTCATCACGCAGCGTCAGCACCAGAGAACTGAACACCGCTTTGTCGAAGAACTCCGGTGCGTTGATGCCGTGTAGCACAGAGAGACGTTGTGCCACGGTGCGGCTCTCTTTTTCCAGCGTACCGCGGTTGATTGACGGGTTGGCGCTCAGCAGCCAGAAAGTGATGGCATAACGTTGCAGCGTTTCGCGCGCACCTGCGGCAAGCAACTGAAGCGTGCGGGAATGCGCCGGGTTGATATGCAATTCATCATCTTGCAGCGTAATCAGCCCCTGACGTTGCATCTCATTCGCCAGCGCATCAATCACACCCGGTAATTCGTCGCGATCCCAGCGTAGGAACAGCTCTGCTTTCAGCATTGGATACAGCACATTGACGTGCTCCATCAATACGTCGCGGGAGATGTGGCGATGCTGCGTTACAATTGCCGCCATCAGTGAAGGCAGAACCAACATATGCGCAATATTGTTGCGATAGTAGGTCATCAGCACCGCTTGCTCACGCGGCAGAATGATGATGTCACCGATGGTGTCTTTCTCGACTTCAAACTTGTTCATCTGCAGCGCGTGATCGATAAGCTCACTGGCGCTGGCTGAAGGCACCGTTGAATCCGCGGAGTAAGGCACGTTGCGCATCAAATCGAGATAACAGTTGAGTTGCTCGGTTAACTGCTCGCGGGTGAGTGAGCGCTGACGTGACGCCAGAAGCGCAGTACAGCACAGGTTCATGGCGTTTGCCGCCCCTGCGTTGTTAATGCGTACCATCAGATCGGCGGCAATGTTATTCACCGTCGGCGTTAACCAGGCTGGACGCACCGCTTCGATGGGGTCGATTGATTCGCGCCAGTCCGGCACATGCTGGTTGAGATAGGTCATCAACGGCATTGGTTCACCGAAGTTGACATAGCCCTGTCCAAGATTACGCAGTTTGCTTAAGCCGCGCAGCATCTGTGGCAGGCTCTCTTTCTCTTTCGTCGCGCCGCGCAGTTCTTTGGCGTAAGTCCCCACTTCCATGACGTGCTCATAACCGATGTAGATCGGAATCAGCGTAATCGGGCGTGTACCGCCACGCAGCATCGCCTGAATGGTCATCGACAGGGTGCCGGTTTTTGGATCAAGCAGACGCCCCGTTCGCGAACGCCCACCCTCCACAAAGTACTCAACGGAATAACCACGGCTGAACAGTTCACCGAGATATTCGCGGAAAACTGTGGAGTAGAGTTTATTGCCTTTAAACGTACGGCGAATAAAGAACGCACCCAGACGGCGGAAAATCGGCCCGGCAGGCCAGAAGTTCAGGTTGATCCCAGCGGCGATATGCGGCGGCACCAGCCCCTGGTGATAAAGCACGTAAGAGAGCAGCAGGTAGTCCATGTGACTGCGATGGCAAGGCACATATACCAGCTCATGACCGTCGTGGGCCAACTGGCGAACGCGCTCGGCGTTATGGACGTTGATGCCCTGATAAAGCCGGTTCCAGGTGAAGCCCAGAATACGGTCAGTCAGGCGGATCATCTCGTAAGAGAAGTTCGCCGCAATCTCTTCCATCAGCGCAATAGCGTTTTGCTGCGCTTTTTCATGGGAGATTTTTTTGCTGCGGGCTTCATCTTCTACCGCTTTGGCAATGGCGCGGGAGGCAAGTAGCTTATTGAACAAGTCCTGACGGGCAGGCAGGCGTGGACCCACGGCAGCAAGGCGCTGGCGGGCAAAGTGCATACGTGCCACGCGCGCCAGTTTCTGGGCGATAATTTTATCCGTGCCGTGTTCATCAGCCATGCGACGCAGCGAAACTGACGGCGAGAAACGCACAAAACTGTCGCGACCAAGCCACAGTACGGCGAAAAATTTCTGCACGCCGTTGAGTATACGCAACGGTGGGTTTACTTCGCCTTTTTCGCGCCCCGGTGCACGACCAAACATCACCGATACCGGCACCATCTGCACATCCAGATTCGGGTTGCTGCGGTGCAGGTCGAGATAATCGTGGAACAGCTTAATGGATTCTTCTTTTGGCGTGTAATAGGTGAAAACACGCGGCCCGCCGTGAATAAACACATAGCGTGGCAGCAGCGTGCCGTCGATCTCCAGCGGCTCTAATGGGTCGGGCAGATCATGTGCCAGACACTGGGCGCGCAACGTCAGCAAATCCGCTTTTGAGTTGTACGGTAAAACGTACATAATTGGACGAGAGGTATCGAGTCCCAGTTCCGGGGCAGGATCTGCCGGAATAGACTTGCTTTTTACCAGGATGCTTAATGGTAAATTCAGTAATTTGTAGTAAATTCGTGGCCAGCCGGACATAAACGATGTAAAGCCTCTGGTTAATAATGCAAATGCGCGGCAAGGATAGCAGAAAGTCATGGGAAATTCTGTGGTATCCGCTCATGTTTCGCGCGGCGTTATGCAAACCCGAGTCATCGGATTTAACGGTACACTGATATTGACGCTCATAATGTAAAAAGGTTCTTTCAATGGCCAATAATACCACTGGATTCACTCGAATTATCAAAGCTGCTGGCTATTCCTGGAAAGGGTTACGCGCAGCATGGATCAACGAAGCGGCATTCCGTCAGGAAGGCGTTGCGGTATTGTTGGCGGTGATCATCGCCTGCTGGCTGGATGTGGACGCGATAACCCGCGTACTGCTTATTAGCTCCGTCATGTTGGTCATGATCGTAGAAATTCTCAATAGCGCCATCGAGGCCGTAGTTGACCGTATTGGCTCCGAATACCATGAGCTTTCCGGGCGAGCGAAAGATATGGGGTCCGCGGCGGTGTTGATCGCGATTATCGTCGCAGTGATTACCTGGTGCATCCTGTTATGGTCGCATTTTGGATAACCCTTCCAGAATTCGATAAATCTCTGGTTTATTGTGCAGTTTATGGTTCCAAAATCACCTTTTGCTGTATATACTCACAGCATAACTGTATATACACCCAGGGGGCGGAATGAAAGCGTTAACGGCCAGGCAGCAAGAGGTGTTTGATCTCATTCGTGATCACATCAGCCAGACAGGTATGCCGCCGACGCGTGCGGAAATCGCGCAGCGTTTGGGGTTCCGTTCCCCAAATGCGGCTGAAGAACATCTGAAGGCGCTGGCACGCAAAGGCGTTATTGAAATTGTTTCCGGCGCATCGCGCGGGATCCGTCTGTTGCATGAAGAGGAAGAAGGGCTGCCGCTGGTAGGCCGTGTGGCTGCTGGTGAACCGCTTCTGGCGCAACAGCATATTGAAGGTCATTATCAGGTCGATCCTTCCCTGTTCAAACCGAATGCCGATTTCCTGCTGCGCGTCAGCGGGATGTCGATGAAAGATATCGGCATTATGGATGGCGATCTGCTGGCAGTGCATAAAACCCAGGATGTACGTAATGGTCAGGTCGTTGTCGCGCGTATTGATGACGAAGTTACCGTTAAACGTCTGAAAAAGCAGGGTAATAAAGTCGAACTGCTGCCAGAAAACAGTGAGTTTAAACCAATTGTCGTTGACCTTCGTCAGCAGAGCTTCACTATTGAAGGGCTGGCAGTTGGGGTTATTCGCAACGGCGACTGGCTGTAATATATCTCTGATACCGCGATGCCGCCTGGCGTCGCGGTTTGTTTTTCATCTCTCTTCATCAGGCTTGTCGGCATGGCATTCCTCACTTCATCTGATAAAGCGCTCTGGCATCTCGCCTTACCCATGATCTTCTCCAATATTACCGTTCCCTTGCTGGGGTTGGTTGATACGGCGGTTATTGGTCATCTTGATAGTCCGGTTTATCTGGGCGGCGTGGCGGTTGGTGCAACGGCGACCAGCTTTCTCTTTATGCTGTTGCTGTTTTTGCGTATGAGTACTACCGGGCTTACTGCACAGGCTTTTGGTGCTCAAAATCCTCAGGCATTAGCGCGGGCGCTGGTGCAGCCGTTGCTGTTGGCGTTGGGGGCTGGGGCGTTGATTGCTCTACTGCGTACGCCGATTATCGATCTGGCGCTGCATATTGTTGGCGGTAGCGAAGCAGTGCTGGAACAGGCGCGGCGCTTTCTTGAAATCCGTTGGCTAAGCGCCCCGGCGTCGCTGGCGAATCTGGTGCTGCTTGGCTGGTTGCTCGGTGTGCAATATGCCCGTGCGCCAGTGATTTTGTTAGTGGTTGGCAATATCCTCAACATTGTGCTGGATATCTGGCTGGTGATGGGACTGCATATGAACGTGCAGGGCGCAGCGCTGGCGACGGTTGTTGCAGAATATGCGACGTTGCTGATTGGTCTGCTCATGGTACGTAAAATCCTCAAACTGCGCGGTATCTCCGGCGAAATGCTGAAAACAGCCTGGCGAGGAAACTTCCGTCGCTTACTGGCGCTTAACCGCGACATCATGCTTCGCTCATTGCTGTTGCAACTCTGCTTTGGCGCAATAACGGTTATTGGCGCGCGGCTGGGGAGCGATATTATCGCTGTTAACGCGGTTCTGATGACGTTACTCACCTTCACCGCCTATGCGTTGGATGGCTTTGCCTACGCCGTTGAAGCGCATTCTGGTCAGGCGTATGGCGCGCGTGACGGTAGTCAATTGCTGGATATCTGGCGCGCAGCGTGCCGCCAGTCAGGTGTCGTGGCACTGTTGTTTTCTGTAGTTTATCTGCTGGCAGGGGAACACATTATCACGTTGCTGACCTCGTTAACCCAAATTCAGAATCTGGCCGATCGTTACCTTATCTGGCAGGTCATTTTGCCGCTGGTGGGAGTCTGGTGTTATCTGCTGGATGGCATGTTTATTGGCGCAACGCGCGCCGCCGAAATGCGAAACAGCATGGCAGTGGCAGCGGCAGGTTTTGCACTTACGTTACTCACATTGCCGTGGTTGGGTAATCATGGGTTGTGGTTGGCATTAACCGTCTTTCTGGCTCTGCGCGGGCTTTCTCTGGCGGCTATCTGGCGGCGTCACTGGCGCAATGGAACCTGGTTTGCTGAAACGTGATGGTTAAAAATTCTGAATAAATAATCCTGAGCCAAATTCCTGACTACACTTAATCCCACGTTCAGAAGAAAAGCGAGCGTACTCTCATTCACCACCTAACGATGAGGACTTGAATATGAATAAAGACGAAGTCGGCGGTAACTGGAAACAGTTCAAAGGTAAAGTGAAAGAGCAATGGGGAAAACTGACCGATGATGATATGACGGTCATTGAAGGTAAACGTGACCAGTTAGTGGGTAAAATCCAGGAACGTTACGGTTACCAGAAAGATCAGGCAGAGAAAGAGGTTGATAGCTGGGAAAAACGCCATGATTACCGCTGGTAATTAATCCCTCCTGCCCGATGTGTACAAGGACGTACGCCCTCTTAACGTGGTTTCTTTTTCACCTGTACAGAGTGGTCATGCTGGCACTGATCATGATGGCGACACGCTTCTACTTCCACGCACGCTGCACATAATCCGTGCGCTTCAATCACATTATGCCGCAGGGCAAAACCCATTTTTGCCGCCAGTGTATGCATGATGTCTTCTACACCTTCCGCACACTCTTCTTTCACTGCGCCGCAGCGATCGCAAATAAACATTGCGGAGGTATGAGTTGGTTGATCAAACAGGTGGCAGAGCACATAGCTGTTGGTGGATTCCACCTTATGTACAAAACCCTGCTCAAGCAGAAAATCTAGTGCGCGATAAACCGTTGGCGGCTTGGCTTGCGGCTCGGCTTCACGCAGCAAATCAAGCAGATCGTAGGCGCTGATTGCCCCTTCCTGCAGACTCATCAAACGCAACACTTCCAGGCGCTGCGGGGTCAGGCGCACATTTCGCTGCGCACAGAGTTTCTCAGCCTGCGCTAATAACTCCTGCGTTGTGGTCTTTTCCATTGGGCACCTCAAAGTGGGGTTAAGAATGTCCTTACTTTACCATAGTTCTCACTTAAACGCCGAGAACAGGGGACATAGCTGTCACATTGCCTGATCGCATATTCGTTATGCTATAGTAGCGCCCCAAATTCACCGGATGCTTAAAAAATCGCCATGTCAGCAGAATCACAAACCGCTTATCCCGCACACCGTTTCTCGATTGCTCCTATGCTCGACTGGACGGACAGACACTGCCGCTATTTCCTGCGTCTGCTTTCCCGCAATACGTTGCTCTATACCGAAATGGTGACCACCGGGGCGATTATTCACGGTAAAGGTGATTACCTGGCGTACAGTGAAGAAGAGCATCCGGTGGCGTTGCAGTTGGGTGGAAGCGATCCGGCGGCGCTGGCGCAATGTGCGAAGCTGGCACAAGCGCGCGGATACGATGAGATCAACCTGAATGTTGGCTGCCCATCTGACCGGGTGCAGAACGGGATGTTTGGCGCGTGCCTGATGGGCAATGCGCAATTGGTAGCCGACTGCGTGAAAGCGATGCGCGATGTGGTGTCGATTCCGGTGACGGTGAAAACGCGTATTGGCATTGATGATCAGGACAGTTATGAATTTCTCTGTGATTTCATCAACACTGTTTCCGGCAAAGGTGAATGCGAGATGTTTATCATCCACGCGCGTAAAGCCTGGCTTTCTGGTTTAAGTCCGAAAGAAAACCGTGAAATCCCGCCGCTCGATTACCCGCGCGTCTATCAACTGAAGCGTGATTTCCCGCATCTGACGATGTCGATTAACGGTGGTATTAAGTCACTGGAAGAGGCTAAAGCGCATTTGCAACATATGGATGGTGTGATGGTCGGGCGCGAGGCGTATCAAAACCCCGGCATTCTGGCGGCGGTGGATCGTGAGATTTTTGGTTCCTCGGATACCGATGCCGATCCGGTGGCGGTGGTACGAGCCATGTATCCGTACATTGAACGCGAGCTTAGCCAGGGTACGTATCTCGGTCATATCACCCGCCATATGTTGGGGTTGTTCCAGGGGATCCCTGGCGCGCGGCAGTGGCGGCGTTATTTAAGTGAAAATGCCCATAAAGCAGGTGCCGATATTAACGTGCTGGAACACGCGCTCAAACTGGTGGCGGACAAGCGTTAATTTTTCACCATAAAGTAGTCAAATTCACTACGCCCTGCGCACGGTCGCGGGGCGTTTTCTTTGATAAATCAATATATTAGTTTTTGGCATGATTCTTGTAATGGCAGCAAGAGATTTCATTTTTGGGAGAACATCATGCTGGAACTACTTTTCGTTATTGGCTTTTTTGTCATGTTGATGGTCACTGGTGTTTCGTTGCTGGGTATTATCGCCGCGCTGGTTGTGGCGACGGCCATTATGTTCCTCGGCGGTATGCTGGCATTGATGATCAAGTTGTTGCCGTGGCTGCTGTTGGCGATTGCAGTAGTGTGGGTAATCAAGACGATTAAAGCACCAAAAGTGCCGAAATATCAGCGCTATGACCGCTGGCGTTACTAAGGGATTGTGCGGATGATCACAACCTAAGGTTTTATCCTTAGAACAAAATAGGAATTGATAATCAAATCTGTCACTATTGCGCGTCAAACAAATTCATCGAGCTGTACCCTACATACAGCCGAACTATAAAAGAAAGGGCTTCCCAAGTGGAAGCCCAATTTCTTTATGGGATCAGTAGACTGGAACCCTGCGTTGCCCGGCTTTCCAGAATCTCATGCGCGCGCCGCGCATCCTTCAGCGGATATTTTTGTTGCTCCGCGACATCGACCTTAATCACGCCGCTGGCAATTAATGAAAACAGTTCATTACTGGCTTCGGTTAACTCATCCCGCGTGGTGATATAGCCTTGCAAGGAAGGGCGCGTCACATACAGCGAGCCTTTCTGATTGAGAATGCCTAAGTTCACACCGGTAACCGCGCCTGATGAGTTGCCAAAACTGACCATTAAACCGCGACGTTGCAGACAATCCAGCGACCGTTCCCAGGTATCTTTGCCTACGGAATCGTATACCACGCGCACTTTCTTGCCGTCGGTGATCTCTTTTAATCGCTCGACCAGATTTTCGTCGCGATAGTTAATCACCTGCCATGCCCCGGCTTTTATGGCACTTTGTGCTTTTTGCGCGGTGCTCACGGTGCCAATAAGTTTCGCCCCTAAGGCTTTCGCCCACTGACAGGCTATCAGGCCCACACCACCCGCCGCGGCATGAAACAGGAATTGCTCGTCAGGTTTGATTTCATAGGTTTTACGCAGCAGATAATAAACCGTTAAGCCTTTCAGGAACGAGGCGGCAGCTTGCTCAAAAGAGATCGCTGCTGGCAGAATCGCTGCTTTATCAGCATTGACGTTATGCACAGAACTGTAAGCCCCTAATGCCGCCTGCGCATAGACCACGCGATCGCCTGCTTTAATATGTTTCACACTACTGCCGACTTTACTTACTATGCCAGCCGCTTCGGTGCCTAATCCACTGGGCAGTGATGGCGGCGGATAAAGGCCGCTGCGGATATACGTGTCGATAAAATTGATGCCAATCGCTTTATTTTCGACCTGGATTTCATTCTCTGCTGGATCGGCAGGAGTAAACTCCACGGCTTGCAGTACTTCCGGGCCACCATGCTTGTGAAATTCGATGCGCGTTGCCATTTAAACTCCTTTACTGAGCGACATATCTGTTTTAAGCCTAACAGTAGTCGCCAGGCCACGCGGGGATTTTTTCCGGTCTGCGGTCACAACCCGGAATATCTCTGGTCAGTATGAAACAGCGTCGCCAAAATCCAGTTTTGCCACTGGTGCTCAAAGTTGGTTAGCGTTAATACGCCTCGCTCACGGCACGGGCGAGTCCAGGTTTGGTAACTATTAGCATCCAGACAAACACAAATCATAAATTGCCGGGCATCCTGATTTTCAGGCCGAAAACGCCAGGTCAGGAGTGGCCCACCGGGTGTTTGCGGTGCGATACCGGCTTCACCATCATAGATCGCTCTGGCACCACGACTTCCTCCACCGTTTTCGATATAGCATTGTAAAGAGCGTAGTACCGCCAGCGCCAGTTGCGCACTTTGCCGCCACTGGAAAGATTGGGCGAGGCTGTTTTCATCGCTTTGAATACCTTCCCGGCGAATATCTTCACAGAGTGTTGCTATGGTTTGCGCGGCAGCGTTGATCTCCTGTGTATGACACAAAATTGCGGCATGGTGGCTCATGGTATTTTGTATCGCTTCTCGCACGTCGTCGCGCAGCAGTCCTTGATTCAGGTACTGTTGCGCCTCGTTAATCGTACTGAGAATTTGTTGCCTCTCGAGAGGGAGGTTTTGGCTTTTCTGATGAGCAATATGCAATGCACAGCGGCGGGCAAAAACTTGCCCGGCATTGAGCGCTGATCCACCAGGGCGCGTGACACCATGTGTTCCGGCATTTTCTCCGACAGCATAACAACCAATTAGCGAGGTACGCCCCCAAATATCAACATCAATTCCGCCATTAAGATGTTGATTGTTTAACGTAAATTTTAGTGGTGAGGCAGTCAGGTCATGACCATGCATCTGATACAAACGAAGAGCCAGTGGATTCATCTGTGTTAATCGCGCCAGTGGTTGCGCCAACAGAGCGTGATTTTCTTGCAGATAGCCGATGACATCATCATCCAGTTCCTGCAGGTTGAATGGCGTTCCGTCCGCTGCGGGGGCCGGTTCCTGCAGAAAATCGAGGAAAACATCGCGCCCTTTTTGTGTCTCCTCATATACCGCGACATCTAGCAGGCTGGAGCCATAGTCCAGCATTCGTTCCGCGTGAAACGGCCATTGGTAACCTTTGCGAAATATAGCGGAGGCCAGCATACGAGTCGTGGGGTAATAAGCTGCCAGAAAATTATACTGACGTCCGGAGTGGTCCTGCGAGTAGATGCGCGGCATTGCTTGCATGTAAGTACCGGAAAGATTCCACGGAAACTGGCTGCGCGGTGTACCGATACCAAACTGACTTTCCGTAAGATTCACCAGGGTTATACCTGCTTCCAGTGCCATGCCCAACGCACTAAAGCAGTTCACCGGATAGACACTGTCACGATAAAGTTCACCAGGCCCCCCCGTGGCTAAAACCAGATGTTGGCAGCGAATCACTACCATTCGCCAGGGATTATCCCGACAGGCTTTATCGATTGCGATCACCCCTGCGACTCGTCTATTTTCTCCTTCATCACTGGTCAGGATACGAATCGCTGTTGTGTGATCGCAAAGAGGGATATTAAGGCGCATTGCCTCCTGAGCCAGCACCTTAACCATCAGGCGCGATGTGCGTGGGCCGCAACTGGTTGCGCGGCCAAACTCATCGTGATCGGTTTGATAACGCAACGTTGCGCCAAAGAGATCTTCTGGCAGATCCAGACCCAGATATTTCAGTACTTCACAGGTGTTCACTGATCCGACGGCCTCAACATATGCAGTGTCATAATCCATCGAACCACCCGCCGCCAGAGAGTCACTTAATGCCAGAAAATGGTCACCATTTGCACGAGTATTGGCGGTGTGAAGCGTTTGTTTATCAGAACCAGAACAGGCGGAAGTGCCCCAGAAGGCTTTGCTGGAGGCTACCATCACATCGACATTCTGTCGCTTGAGCTCAACTGCGGCACGCCACCCGGCGGCACCGCTTCCCAAAACCAGAGTGTTGCAAAGGTACTCTGGCAATAGTGAACCGTTGAGGTCGATATACCCGCTGGTCTGAGCCAGCGGTGCGTAATGGGGCATTTTCACGTCTATCAGGGAATCGATAATGGATTCAGAGACATTATGCGTCATAGTATGACCCCGTAGTTTGATTGCGTCGGGAGACGGTGATCACGCTTGCATCGGCCAGATCATCAAGATCACGATCGCGTGTTTCTGGCGCAAAAAAGGTCGCAATGATCGTGCCAACGGTCAACAGACTGAGGTAAATCGCAATTGGCATCCAGGCGGCAATACCGCTTGGATCGTTGGTGTGAATTACCCAGGAGATGATGGCTGAGCCAACCAGCGGGGCGATCCCACCCGCGATAACTGCAGAAACTTCCCTTGCCAGTGCTACGCCAATATAACGATGGCGGGCACCAAACAATTCCGGCAGGAAAGCGCCCTGAGCGCCGAACATCCCCCATGCCCCAACACCCAACGCCAGAGAAAGAGAGACAATCGTGACCGGAACATTGCCGTGGCTGAAAGACCACCATACCGGAAAGGTGATCAATAGCTGAAAAATTGCCAGGCTGCGATAGACAATAACCCTACCGAAGCGGTCTGTCAGCCAACCAGCAACGGGCACCATAATTGCGCCTACCACCACCGCGGACATTAGACACAGTGTGCCGACCGATTTATCCAGCCCAACCACACCAACGATATAGCTAATAGCTAAAGCCTGATAAATCGAAGAGCCGCCGTTTTCTGCCAGGCGCAAACCAATCCCCACGAAGACGTTGCGGCGTGACGTTTTCAGCAAATTGCGTAAAGGTGATTCTGTAACTTGTTGGCGAGCTTCAAGTTTGGCGAATGACGGTGACTCTTTAAGATGCAGACGAATATAAATGGCCACCGCGATAATCACCACGCTGGAGAGGAAGGGCAGACGCCACCACCAGGTTTCGGCAAGATTTGTCACATTGTGGAGCAGGATGAAGTAAACGGCAGATGCCATAAACGTACCAATCTGAATACCAAGGAACGGCAGCGCAGCGTAATAACCCCGTTTGCCGTTGGGGGCATATTCGGTCATCAGTACAGCCGCTCCAGCCTGTTCCGCACCCGCGCCAAGCCCTTGTAACAGGCGTAATGCGATAAGCATGATCGGTGCCCAGATCCCTGCTGTTTCGTAGGTGGGTAAAACCCCAATCAACGTGCTGGCGATCCCCATTAACAACACCGTTGCGAGCAGGACAAATTTACGTCCCAGACGATCACCTAATGAGCCGAAGAGAATGCCGCCTACCGGTCTGACGGCAAACCCGAGAAAGTAAGTACCAAAACTGGCGATAAGCGCCATTCCCGGTTCCTGATTAGGAAAAAAGAGTGGCCCAAAAATAATGGCGGAGGCCAGGCTGTAAAGTGCGAAATCGTAGTATTCCAGTGCGCTGCCGAGAGAGCAGGTCCACGCCGCGCGACGCAGATCTGCTGATGAAACATTCGTTTTTTCAGCTAGTTGTGTAGGTTGCATGATGTATCTCCTTTCAGACGGATAAAAGAGATCCGCCCAAAATCAATGGGATTCTGCGTTGTTGTTAAAATCCAAAATGAAACGTTAAGTTATCGGGCGCTAAAGTTCGGTTGACGCTTCTCGGCAAATGCCTGACTGCCTTCACGAGCATCTTGAGTAGTGGAGGAAAAAGCGCCAGCCAGTGCTTCAAGCGTTGAGGCCACGGCAATACCTTCACCGGCATCAATAACCTGTTTGGCTAGCTGCACAGCAATGGGAGCGCGCTGGGCGATACGTTGTGCCAGTTGCTGCCCGGCATCGTGTAACGCTTCTCTGGCGACAACACGATTTACCAGTCCGCAGGACAGTGCACGTTGCGCATCCAGTGGTTCGCCCGTAAATATCAATTCTTTCACCAGTGAGCGCCCAATCAGTGCCGTCAGCCGCTGAGTACCTGACCAGCCAGGCACGGTCGCCAGCCCGGTTTCTGGTAGCGCCATCCGTGCTTCGTCGCTACAAATACGGATATCGGCGGTAGCAGCCAGTTCCAGGCCACCGCCATAGGCGAGGCCGTGCATCAGAGCAATTACGGGCTGTGGCAGTTGTGCCAGTGCGTCAAATGCCTGATGACCGCGACGGATCCAGTTGCGCCACATATCGAGCGCAGAAAGAGAGGACCAGTGATGAATATCCGCGCCGACACAAAATGCTTTTTCACTGGCACTGGTCAGTAGTACCACGCGGATCTCCGAATCAGTTTCCAGCGTATGGCAATGTGTCAGTAGCTGTTCAAGCATCTCCGGAGTTAATGCGTTGAGTTTCGCCGGGCGGTTAATCACCAGTGTGGCAACGAAATCGTTGCGCAGGAGGTCAATGGTGCCGTTACTCATGGTCACTTCCTTGTTGAAAATAGAGGGGATTCATTAACTTGAGATCGTCTGCCAGACGGAGTGGGGCATCGCTTTGGGAGAGAATGTCGCGTTCAGGCTCAATACCCGGGGCAATTTCCGTGACCAGTAACCCGTCTGGTGTTAATTCCAACACGCAGCGTTCAGTGATGTATTGCACTTGTTGACCTCGCGCCATCGCGCGTTTGCCAGAGAACGTCACGTGGGCGACTTCTTGCACCAGTTTTTTGGCTTTGCCTTCTTTAATGATACGTAGTTGGCCATCTTCCAGTTGTAGCTGTGCACCCGCATTGAAAAAGCCAGAGAAAATAATCCGCTTCGCATGTGAAGTGATATCAATAAAACCACCGCATCCGGCAGTCACATGTGGACGAGCGGGCAGATGCGAGACGTTTACTGAGCCATCTGCGCCGATTTGTAAAAATGACATCAGAGTGAGATCAAAGCCACCGCCCTGGAAATAGGTGAATTGCTGGGGAGAGGGCAAAAATGCTTCCGCATTAGAAGCGCAGCCGAACTGAAATTCCAGCAGTGGAACTCCGCCAATCGCCCCTTGTTCCAGCAGCCAGGTGACGTCACCGTGGCGACCTTGTTCCAGCAAAATACGCGGCACGTTGGCAGAAATACCAAAGCCAATATTTACCGCATCACCACGTTGTAGTTCTTGCGCGACTCGCTGGGCAATAACCCGCGCCGGGCTATGTTCCATATAACTAAAGTCTGACAGCGGACGACTGATTTCGCCGGAAATAGCAGGTTCGTATTGCGTTTGCGTGGTTTGTGTTTGTTCCGGTGCAATTACGATGTAATCCACCAATACACCAGGAATACGCACCTCTTTTGGTTTCAGGCTTCCGGCAGCAACCTGCCGTTTTACTTGCGCAATTACGATTCCACCGTTATTGCGAACGGCGGTGGCTTGTTCCAGTGGCCCAAGATAAGCCCCTTCATGTTCATAAGTCAGATTGCCGCGTTCATCGGCAGTAGTAGCGCGAATTATAGCCACCTGGGGCACGATACTGGGGAAAAACAGCCAGTCGTCGTTAGCAAATCGAACACGTTCAACCAGAGATTGTTGCGCCGCTTTTTCATTCATTGCACCGCCCTGCAACAGGGGATCTACATAAGTATCCATACCTGTTTGTGTCAGCACGCCAGGGCGATGAGCCGCGGCTTCCCGGTGCATATCAAATAAGATCCCGGAAGGCAGATTCCAGGCGGGGATCGCGTTGTCATTGATCATTTGCCAGATTAACGGAGGCGTCATTGATGATGGCCCGGAGGGGTAGGAGCCTGCGATCACTTTTGCCAGTAAGCCCGGTTGCGCCAGATGATCGACACCTTTTACGCCATACATATCACCTGCAGCGATAGGGTGGATGGTAGTGATGTTTTGCGGATGTCCGGCACGTTGAAAGCGTTCACCTATTGCCGCCAGCACGACATCCGGGCAACCCATTCCACTGGAGGAGGAGACGGTGACAACTGCGCCATCAGCAATCAAATCTGCAGCTTCCGATGCAGTGATCGTGCGTACAGAGCACATAATAATTTCCTTATTTCGATATAAAAATAATTAAAAATATGCATGTATAACAATGTAATAGTGATTATAAATTAATTGGAACGATCTAATTTATGCGTAATTTGTACGATTGGTGTGCAAAAAAAACAATAAGCGAAGTGTGAATCTGTGATCGAAACGACGATCTCCTGCGATCCCGGGGGTAACGGATCGCATGAGCAAAAGGAGATTATGATAAAGTAAATGCCTTGATCTTATGGGGGATTGGAGTAGTCATGGCGAAGTCGGATACAGGAAGAAAGCGGGTAACATTAACCGATGTTGCACGTGCGGCTGGCGTTTCGAAATCGACCGTGTCGCTGGTACTCAACGACAGTCCGTTGATCAAAAAAGAGACTCAACAAAAAGTCCAACAAGCCATTGAGCAATTAGGCTATGTCTATAACCGTTTTGCCGCCAATTTACGTTCGCAAAAATCACTGACTATCGGCGTGGTGATTGATGATTTGACCAACCCTTTCTTCGCTGAATTTACAATGGGCCTTGAGATGACGCTGGCGGAGCACGGTTTTATCACCGTAATGTCCAATACCTCCCAGCGTAGCGATCGGCAAAAACAGGTACTTGATACCTTGCTGGAACACCACGTCGCGGGCATTGTCCTCTGTCCAGTAAACAGCACCTCAGAAGCCGATTTACAGCGTTATGCCAACAGTTCCACACCCTTATTAATCACGATGCGCCCTCTTGACTGGCAACAATTGCCCGTCGATTACGTTGGCGTGGACAGCCACGCAGGTGTCCGGGAAGCTACGGAATATCTCATTCAACAAGGACACCGGGACATCGTGTTTATTGGGGGGCTTACGCACCATATGCGTTATCAGGGATATCTGGAGGCGATGAACCATCATGGTTTACAACCGTGGAGTACTGATGCTTTTTCGCTGCGTGCTGAACCGACTCAGGCCAACGGCTACCAGTTGATGCAACAACTGTTAGATATGCCTTCGCCACCGACAGCAGTAATTTGTTATAACGATCTCATGGCTTTTGGCGCGGAATCGGCGTTAGGCGAAAGAGGGGTGCTTGCCGGAAAAGATATTTCGCTGATTGGTAATGACGGCGTGGCGGCTTGCGCTTACAGTAACCCGCCGTTAACCACCATTGCGGTAGAACCACTGGCGCTGGGGAAACAAGCGGCGCAGCAAATTCTACGGCGTATCGCGCAACCTGATGCGCCGCTCAGCCATTACGTTTATCGCCCAACCCTGCAAATTCGCGCTTCCACCGGAAAGCAGGGGCGTTAAATGCTGTAGCGAGAAACCGTTTCTCGCTATACTCTCTTGTCCCCCGTTCAACATCAGGTAACACCATTCGTTATGGCAGGCAATAAACCCTTCAACAAACAACAAACTGAACCCCGCGAACGCGATCCACAAGTTGCCGGGCTGAAAGTGCCTCCGCACTCGATCGAAGCGGAGCAGTCGGTGTTGGGCGGTTTAATGCTGGATAACGAACGCTGGGATGATGTGGCCGAGCGTGTGGTGGCAGACGATTTCTACACCCGTCCGCACCGTCATATCTTTACCGAAATGGCGCGTTTGCAGGAAAGCGGTAGCCCCATCGACCTGATCACCCTGGCAGAATCGCTGGAGCGCCAGGGGCAACTCGACAGCGTTGGTGGTTTTGCCTATCTGGCGGAACTGTCAAAAAATACGCCAAGTGCGGCAAACATCAGTGCATATGCTGACATCGTGCGCGAACGTGCCGTTGTCCGTGAGATGATCTCGGTTGCTAATGAGATTGCCGAAGCCGGTTTTGATCCGCAAGGACGCACCAGTGAAGACCTGCTCGACCTTGCTGAGTCTCGCGTCTTTAAAATTGCCGAAAGTCGTGCCAATAAAGACGAAGGACCGAAGAACATCGCTGATGTGCTCGACGCCACGGTGGCGCGTATTGAGCAACTTTTCCAGCAGCCGCACGATGGTGTAACCGGTGTTAATACCGGCTACGACGATCTCAACAAAAAAACCGCGGGTTTGCAGCCGTCGGATTTGATCATCGTCGCGGCACGTCCGTCGATGGGTAAAACGACATTTGCGATGAACCTCGTTGAAAATGCGGCGATGTTGCAGGATAAACCGGTATTGATCTTCTCGCTGGAGATGCCATCAGAACAGATTATGATGCGTTCTCTGGCGTCACTGTCACGTGTTGACCAGACCAAAATCCGTACCGGGCAGCTTGATGATGAAGACTGGGCGCGCATTTCCGGCACGATGGGCATTTTGCTCGAAAAACGTAATATCTATATCGATGATTCCTCCGGCCTGACGCCAACGGAAGTGCGCTCCCGCGCGCGCCGTATTGCCCGTGAGCACGGCGGCATCGGGCTTATCATGATCGACTACCTGCAATTGATGCGCGTACCGGCGCTTTCCGATAACCGTACGCTGGAAATTGCAGAAATCTCCCGCTCGCTAAAAGCGCTGGCAAAAGAGCTGAACGTGCCGGTGGTGGCACTCTCGCAGTTGAACCGCTCTCTGGAACAACGTGCCGACAAACGCCCGGTCAACTCTGACCTGCGTGAATCCGGCTCCATCGAGCAGGATGCGGACTTGATCATGTTTATCTATCGTGATGAGGTTTATCACGAAAACAGTGATTTAAAAGGCATCGCGGAAATTATTATCGGTAAACAACGTAACGGCCCAATCGGGACGGTACGGCTGACCTTTAACGGTCAATGGTCGCGCTTTGATAATTACGCAGGGCCGCAATACGACGACGAGTAATAATTATTTTATAAATCAGGTAATTAAAGCAAACACTTATCAAGGAACACAAATGCAAGCGGCAACTGTTGTGATTAACCGCCGCGCTCTGCGACACAACCTGCAACGTCTGCGTGAACTGGCACCTGCCAGTAAACTGGTTGCGGTGGTGAAAGCGAACGCCTACGGTCACGGTCTGATTGAGACCGCGCGAACGCTCCCCAATGCTGACGCTTTTGGCGTCGCCCGTCTCGAAGAAGCTCTGCGGCTTAGAGCGGGGGGCATCACGCAACCTATTTTGTTACTGGAAGGTTTTTTTGAAGCAGACGATTTGTCGACGATCTCCGCTGAACATCTGCATACCGCCGTGCATAACGAAGAACAGCTTGCTGCTCTGGAAGAGGCTAATCTGGAGGAGCCAGTTACCGTCTGGATGAAACTCGACACCGGTATGCACCGACTGGGCGTGTTACCGGAACAAGCTGAGGCGTTTTATCAACGACTTACGCAATGCAAAAACGTCCGTCAGCCGGTGAATATTGTCAGCCACTTTGCTCGCGCTGATGAGCCAAAATGCGGCGCGACTGAGAAACAACTCGATATCTTCAATACCTTTTGCGAAGGCAGGCCCGGCAAGCGTTCAATCGCCGCATCGGGTGGAATCTTGTTATGGCCACAGTCGCATTTTGACTGGGTGCGCCCCGGCATCATTCTTTACGGTGTATCGCCGCTGGAAGATGGCTCCACCGGTGCTGATTTCGGTTGCCAGCCAGTGATGTCTCTGACCTCCAGTCTGATTGCTGTGCGTGGGCATAAAGCCGGGGAGCCTGTAGGTTATGGCGGAACATGGATCAGCGAACGTGATACCCGTCTTGGCGTTGTGGCGATGGGTTATGGCGATGGCTACCCTCGCGCAGCTCCGTCCGGTACGCCAGTGCTGGTCAATGGCCGCGAAGTGCCAATCGTCGGGCGAGTTGCGATGGATATGATCTGCGTAGACTTAGGCCCAGAGGCGCAGGATAAAGCGGGTGATCCGGTGATTCTGTGGGGTGAAGGTCTGCCGGTTGAGCGAATCGCTGCAATGACAAAAGTAAGTGCTTACGAACTTATCACGCGCCTGACGTCAAGGGTGGCGATGAAATACGTCGATTAATCGTTCAGCAATATTTGATTGTCTGTGCCGGGTGTGGTGTGAAAGCCTTATCCGGCCAGCAACGCAATGTAAATTCAATAAATTGATACACTCTTGTCGTTTGTGTCACTGGAGGTTTTGCGTTTTTCATCAGCCACGCTACGTTATTAATTGCCGCTTATTGCTAAACATCCTCTCGATCTTCCCCATCTTCCGGTTTATTGTGTTTTAACCACCTGCCTGTAAACCTGGAGAACCATCGCGTGTTTCAAAAAGTTGACGCCTACGCTGGCGACCCGATTCTTTCGCTTATGGAGCGTTTTAAAGAAGATCCTCGCGGCGACAAAGTGAATTTAAGTATCGGCCTGTACTACAACGAAGACGGGATTATCCCGCAACTAAAAGCCGTCGCAGAAGCGGAAGCGCGCCTGAATGCGCAGCCTCACGGCGCTTCGCTTTATTTGCCGATGGAAGGGCTTAACAGCTATCGCCATGCTCTTGCGCCGCTGTTGTTCGGTGCGAACCATCCGGTGTTGCAACAACAGCGTGTGGCGACCATTCAAACCCTCGGCGGCTCGGGGGCATTAAAAGTGGGCGCTGACTTCCTGAAACGCTATTTCCCTGAATCAGGCGTCTGGGTCAGCGATCCTACCTGGGAAAACCACGTAGCAATATTCGCCGGTGCTGGATTCGAAGTGAGCACTTACCCCTGGTATGACGAAGCGACCAACGGTGTGCGTTTTAGCGACTTGCTGGCGACGCTGAAAACACTGCCCGCCCGCAGTATTGTGCTGTTGCATCCGTGTTGCCATAACCCAACAGGCGCCGATCTCACCAATGACCAGTGGGATGCGGTGATTGAAATCCTCAAGACACGTGAGCTTATCCCATTCCTTGATATCGCCTATCAAGGATTTGGTGCTGGTATGGACGAGGATGCCTACGCCATTCGCGCCATTGCCAGTGCCGGATTGCCCGCTCTGGTGAGCAATTCATTCTCGAAAATTTTCTCACTGTACGGCGAACGTGTCGGCGGTCTTTCGGTAGTGTGTGAAGATGCCGAAGCCGCAGGCCGCGTGCTGGGGCAATTGAAAGCCACTGTGCGCCGTATTTACTCCAGTCCGCCGAATTTTGGTGCGCAGGTGGTGGCAACGGTGCTGAATGATGAGGCGTTGAAAGCCAACTGGCTGGCAGAAGTAGAAGAAATGCGTACCCGTATTCTGGCAATGCGTCAGCAACTGGTGCAGGTGCTGAGTACTGAGATGCCGGGGCGTAATTTCGATTATCTGCTTAAGCAACGCGGTATGTTCAGCTATACCGGTTTAAGCGCCGCCCAGGTTGACCGACTGCGTGAAGAGTTTGGTGTTTACCTGATCGCCAGCGGGCGTATGTGCGTGGCGGGGCTTAACTCTGCAAACGTGCAGCGTGTGGCAAAGGCATTTGCTGCGGTGATGTAAGGTTCGCCAGCAGGCGGTTGAATAGCCGCCTGCTCTAGTATTCTATGGAAATACATTAAGTTATTAAATATTAACAAACATGGGCTGGTCTCATGTGATCCTGCTCCCTTTCTTCACAAAAGCCGCAGATAATCCTTCCTTTCTCACACTGCTGGCGTTATGGTCAGATGGTTTTTTCAACAAATATCACAATAAAAAGTTTCAACTTACTGACTATTTAGGGAAAAATATGCGCAAGATCACACAGGCATTGAGTGCCGTTTGCTTATTGTTCGCTCTAAACAGTTCCGCTGTTGCACTGGCCTCTTCACCTTCACCGCTTAATCCCGGCACTAACGTTGCCAGACTTGCTGAACAGGCACCTGTCCATTGGGTATCGGTCGCACAAATTGAAAATAGCCTCGCAGGGCGTCCACCAATGGCGGTTGGGTTCGATATTGATGACACGGTTCTGTTTTCCAGCCCCGGATTCTGGCGCGGCAAGAAAATATTCTCGCCAGAAAGCGAAGATTATCTGAAAAACCCGGCCTTCTGGGAAAAGATGAACAACGGTTGGGATGAATTCAGCATTCCAAAAGAGGTTGCACGTCAGCTAATTGATATACATGTCCGCCGCGGCGACGCTATCTTCTTTGTGACTGGCCGTAGCCCAACGAAAACAGAAACGGTTTCAAAAACATTAGCTGATGACTTTCATATCCCGGCAACCAGTATGAACCCGGTCATTTTTGCGGGCGATAAACCAGGACAAAACACAAAAACGCAGTGGTTGCAGGATAAAAATATCCGAATGTTTTATGGTGATTCTGATAACGATATCACTGCCGCGCGTGATGTTGGCATTCGTGGTATCCGTATTCTGCGAGCCTCCAACTCTACCTACAAACCCTTGCCACAAGCGGGTGCTTTTGGCGAAGAGGTGATCGTCAATTCAGAATACTGACAGAGCGGGAGAGTATGACACTCTCCCGAATGCTGTTTTTTTAATCAAACCTTTATCCTTTCGCTGTCTTGCTGCAAACTGATTAAGAGAGTTTTATCAAGGAGCAGCACATGTGGTATCAAAAAACGCTCACGCTTAGCGCCAAATCTCGTGGATTCCATCTGGTAACGGATGAAATTCTGAATCAACTGGCTGATATGCCGCGTGTTAATGTTGGTTTACTGCACCTGTTGCTGCAACACACCTCCGCCTCTCTGACACTTAATGAGAATTGCGACCCCACTGTACGCCATGACATGGAGCGTTTTTTCCTCCGTGCGGTTCCCGATAACGGTAGCTATGAGCATGACTATGAAGGAGCAGACGATATGCCTTCTCATATCAAATCCTCAATGCTGGGGGTATCGCTCGTATTGCCAGTGCATAAAGGGCGTATTCAGACCGGCACCTGGCAGGGGATCTGGCTGGGGGAACATCGCATCCACGGCGGATCGCGTCGTATCATCGCGACACTACAAGGGGAGTAAAAAATGACTATTTCGGAGTTGCTACAATATTGCATGGCAAAACCAGGCGCAGAACAGAGTGTGCATAGTGACTGGAAAGCAACGCAAATCAAAGTTGAAGATGTGCTGTTTGCGATGGTGAAAGAGGTGGAAAATCGCCCAGCGGTTTCGCTGAAAACCAGCCCGGAATTGGCGGATCTTCTGCGTCAGCAGCACAGTGATGTTCGCCCCAGCCGACATCTGAACAAAGCGCACTGGAGCACTGTTTATCTCGATGGCTCGCTGCCGGATTCGCAAATCTATTATCTGGTCGATGCGTCGTATCAGCAGGCGGTGAATTTGCTGCCGGAAGAAAAACGTAAATTGCTGGTGCAACTCTGAAAGGAAAAGACCGTTCAGCAAGCGGCCTGAGAATGATGACAAACACAAAATTGCCTGATGCGCTACGCTTATCAGGCCTACGTAATCCCTGCAATATATTGAAATTGCATGTTTTTGTAGGCCGGATAAGGCGTTCACGCCGCATCCGGCAAGAACAAAGCGCACTTTGTCAATAATCTGAGGCCGCTCAGAAAGCGGCCTTAACGATTACAGCATTGGCTTGAGGAAGCGCGCTGTATGCGATGCTTCACACTCTGCGACGGTTTCTGGCGTGCCGGAGACGAGGATCTCACCGCCGCCGCTGCCACCTTCTGGCCCCAGATCAACAATCCAGTCAGCGGTTTTGATCACGTCGAGATTGTGCTCAATCACCACAATGGTATTGCCCTGATCGCGCAGTTTATGCAGAACGTCGAGCAGTTGCTGAATATCGGCAAAGTGCAGACCGGTGGTCGGTTCATCGAGAATATACAGCGTCTGCCCGGTGCCGCGTTTTGACAATTCACGCGCCAGCTTCACACGCTGGGCCTCACCACCGGAAAGCGTGGTTGCTGACTGCCCGAGACGGATGTACGTCAGACCAACATCCATCAGCGTTTGCAGTTTACGCGCCAGTGCGGGCACAGCATCAAAGAACTCACGCGCTTCTTCGATGGTCATATCCAGCACTTCGTGGATGGTTTTACCTTTGTACTTAATCTCCAGCGTTTCGCGGTTATAACGTTTACCTTTGCACTGGTCGCACGGCACGTAAATATCCGGCAGGAAGTGCATTTCCACTTTGATTACACCATCGCCCTGACAGGCTTCGCAGCGCCCACCACGGACGTTAAAGCTGAACCGTCCAGGCGTATAACCGCGCGCACGGGATTCCGGTACGCCCGCAAACAATTCGCGTACAGGCGTAAACACGCCGGTATAGGTCGCCGGGTTGGAACGCGGAGTACGACCAATTGGGCTTTGGTCGATATCGATGACTTTGTCGAAATGCTCCAACCCCTGAATATCGCGATAGGGTGCAGGTTCAGCAATTGTTGCGCCATTCAACTGGCGTTGGGCAATCGGGAACAGCGTGTCGTTAATCAGCGTCGATTTACCAGAACCTGAAACCCCGGTGATGCAGGTAAACAGACCTACCGGCAGCGTCAGCGTCACATCTTTCAGGTTGTTGCCGCGCGCGCCTGTCAGTTTCAGCACTTTTTCCGGATCTGCGGGTACGCGTTTCTTCGGCACTTCAATTTTGCGTTTACCGCTCATGTACTGGCCGGTTAACGACTCCGGAACTGCCATAATCGCTTCCAGCGGACCTTCCGCGACCACTTCACCACCGTGTACACCTGCGCCCGGGCCAATGTCGATGACATGGTCAGCCGCGCGAATAGCGTCTTCGTCGTGCTCCACCACAATCACGGTATTACCGAGATCGCGCAGGTGGATAAGCGTACCCAGCAGGCGTTCGTTATCGCGCTGATGCAGGCCGATAGACGGTTCATCCAGCACGTACATCACGCCAACCAGCCCTGCGCCAATCTGGCTTGCCAGACGGATACGCTGGGCTTCACCGCCGGAAAGGGTTTCTGCCGAGCGGGAAAGTGTCAGGTAGTTCAGCCCGACGTTAACGAGGAATTTCAGGCGGTCGCCAATCTCTTTAAGGATTTTTTCCGCAATCTTCGCGCGTTGCCCGGCGAGTTTGAGATTGTTGAAGAACTCCATCGCATGGCCGATGCTCATGTCAGAGATGGCAGGCAGCGGTGTATTCTCAACATAAACGTGGCGTGCTTCACGGCGCAGACGCGTCCCTTCACAACTGGCGCACGGACGATTGCTGATAAACTTGGCTAACTCTTCGCGTACCGCGCTGGATTCCGTTTCTTTATAACGGCGCTCCATATTGTGCAGCACGCCTTCGAACGGATGGCGGCGGATAGACGTATCGCCACGATCGTTCATGTATTTGAATTCGATATTTTCCTTGCCAGAACCGTAAAGCACCACTTTATGTACGTTCGCACTCAGGCTGCCCCACGGCGCTTCGACGTCGAACTTATAGTGGTCTGCCAGTGATTTCAGCATCTGGAAGTAATAAAAATTACGGCGATCCCAGCCGCGGATCGCGCCGCCCGCCAGCGATAGTTCCGGATTTTGGATCACTCGGTCAGGATCGAAATATTGTTGAACGCCGAGGCCGTCACAGGTCGGGCAGGCGCCCGCCGGGTTGTTGAACGAAAACAGACGCGGTTCCAGTTCGCGCATACTGTAGCCGCAAATCGGACAGGCGAAGTTGGCGGAAAAGAGCAGCTCTTCCGCTTTCGGATTGTCCATATCGGCAACCACCGCCGTACCGCCGGAAAGCTCCAGCGCCGTTTCAAATGACTCCGCCAGGCGTTGGGTAAGATCGTCACGCACTTTGAAACGATCAACTACCACTTCAATCGTGTGTTTCTTTTGCAGTTCCAGTTTCGGCGGATCGGAAAGATCGCAGACTTCGCCATCAATACGTGCGCGGATGTAACCCTGACTCGCCAGATTCTCCAGCGTTTTAGTGTGTTCGCCTTTGCGCTCTTTAATGATTGGCGCGAGTAGCATCAGACGTTTGCCTTCCGGCTGCGACAGGACGTTGTCTACCATCTGGCTGACGGTTTGCGCCGCCAGCGGGACATCGTGATCCGGGCAGCGCGGCTCACCGACGCGAGCGTACAGCAGACGCAAATAGTCGTGGATTTCGGTGATTGTCCCCACCGTGGAGCGCGGGTTGTGGGACGTCGATTTCTGTTCAATCGAGATGGCGGGTGAAAGCCCCTCGATATGGTCGACATCCGGCTTTTCCATCAGTGACAGAAACTGCCGCGCGTAGGCGGAAAGGGATTCAACGTAACGACGCTGCCCTTCGGCATATAAGGTGTCGAAAGCGAGCGAGGATTTGCCAGAACCCGAAAGCCCGGTAACGACAATCAGTTTGTCGCGGGGGATAACGAGGTTGATATTTTTGAGATTATGGGTGCGGGCGCCCCGAACTTCGATCTTATCCATTCACCTTTCCCGGATTAAACACTTTTTGCCCGGCGGCATGGCGCTACCGGCGATCACAAACGGTTAATTATGACACAAATCGACCTGAATGAATATACAGTATTGGAATGCAGAATCCGGAGTGCTGTGTAACAATGTCGGACCATGTTTGTTTCCCGGAACCGAGGTCACATCGTGGTAAAACCGCTATTGGTAATGCTACAATCGCGCGTTTACACTTATTAGACCGTTTTTTTCAGGAGACACGAACATGGCCAGCAGAGGCGTAAATAAGGTTATTCTCGTTGGTAATCTGGGCCAGGACCCGGAAGTACGCTACATGCCAAATGGTGGCGCAGTTGCCAACATTACGCTGGCTACTTCCGAATCCTGGCGTGATAAAGCGACCGGCGAGATGAAAGAGCAGACTGAATGGCACCGCGTTGTGCTGTTCGGCAAACTGGCGGAAGTGGCCAGTGAATATCTGCGTAAAGGTTCCCAGGTTTATATCGAAGGTCAGTTGCGTACCCGCAAATGGACCGACCAATCCGGTCAGGATCGCTACACCACAGAAGTCGTGGTGAACGTTGGCGGCACCATGCAGATGCTGGGTGGTCGTCAGGGTGGTGGCGCTCCGGCAGGCGGTAACATCGGGGGCGGTCAGCCGCAGGGCGGTTGGGGTCAACCTCAGCAGCCACAGGGTGGCAATCAGTTCAGCGGCGGCGCGCAGTCTCGCCCGCAGCAGTCCGCTCCGGCAGCGCCGTCTAACGAGCCGCCGATGGATTTCGATGACGATATCCCATTCTGATTTTGTTTTAAAACAATAGATTATATTGTTTTAAGGTAGGTGATTAACGCATCTGCCAGGGATAAAAAAGAAGCCTCCATATGGAGGCTTCTGCATATCACACCAAAATCATTGGCCATTGTGGCGGTGCCTGATTTGTGGTTTCCACTATTACCGACTCAATATTGTGCCAGATTGCGGCAATATCCATCATTGTGATTCCGAGCAGTCCCATCGCGAACCAGCAGGCGGAAACAACGCCCAGACCACTACTGATCACTGCCAGCCCGATATAATCAGACCGCCGAAAACGGATGTTGAGCGTACTAGCCAGAAACATCAGTATGGCGCTAAGAAGCTGCCAGCGAAGAAGAACCACGCCCGTGGTGAGGGTAGCCATCAAACATTTCCTCAGAAAATTGCCAGGCCCTGGACAGCGCGGCATTTCTCACGGGAGGCGTGGTACACTCTGGCTATCGCGGGGCTTTCAGAACACAAAAATGAAACACTTTTGCTGTTTCATAAATTTCGTGAACTATATCACAATTGGTTGTTTGTTAGCCAGATTATGCCGCGACTTTATTACTGCACTAATGATGTGGTTTATTCAGTGATGTCGAGGCAATGTACAATAAAGAAATATTGTAACTTCCTGCCTGACCTGCATTTTTCCAACAAAGCTCTTTTGATATCAGCGAGTTATTTTTATGCAAATAACGATTATAAAGGTATCAATTTCAAATCAGGCAAAAGTGCTATTTATACCGTAATATTTATCTAACGTCGTCGGTAGTCAAGGTTTTCACCTTGCAATGACCAGGTATAACCAGGCAGGGAATTGATAGAAATGAGTCAAAGTGCACGACGCAGGATGCTGGCGTTGCCGGGCATCATCTTTGTGGTACTCCTTCCTGTTATCCTTTCACTATGGATTGCCCTCCTTTGGGCTAAAGCGGAAGTGAATAATCAACTTCGTGCTTTTGCCCTGTTAGCCCTGGAGAAATCCGAGTTGGTCATTCAGCAGGCAGATTTAGCGAGCGACGATGCAGAACGCTATCAGGGACAAATTTGCACTCCCACTCATCAACAACAAATGCTGAATATTATCCGCGGTTATCTTTATATCAACGAATTGATATATGCCCACGATAACCTTTTTTTATGTTCAACATTAATAGTTCCCGTTAACGGCTACAGGATGGCGTCAGCAAACTATAAGCGTGAACCTGATGTCTCAATCTATTATTACCGTGATACGCCTTTTTTCTCAGGTTATAAAATGACCTATATGCAGCGAGGAAACTATGTCGCGGTAATTAACCCTTTATTCTGGAGCGAGGTGATGTCTGACGATCCGACGCTGCAATGGGGGGTTTATGATACGGTGACGAAAACCTTTTTCTCTTTAAGCAAACAGGCCTCCGCAGAAAATTTTTCACCATTGATTCATCAGAGGGAAATAACCGTACAGCAGAATGGTTATTTATATGCGATAGTTCATTCAACAAAACGTCCCATTGCCGCTATCGTAGCAACCTCAAACCAGCGTATTTTTTCGCATTTTTATAATCACCTTGTATTTGCCTTGCCGGCAGGTATTTTGGGCAGCCTGGTGCTGCTTTTACTCTGGTTGCGTATAAACCAGAAGTACCAGTCTCCTGAGCGTAAATTGCAACGTGCTCTCGAAAAACGGCAACTTTGTCTCTATTACCAGCCAATTGTTGATATTAAAACGAATAAATGTATTGGCGCTGAGGCGTTGCTACGTTGGCCGGGGACTCAGGGACAGGTAATGACGCCAGCGGAGTTTATTCCACTGGCGGAACAAAAGGGGCTAATTGAGCAGGTTACCAATTATGTCATTAATAGGGTGTTTGACGATCTCGGTGCCTGGCTGGCGAAACATCCTGAACTCTCTATTTCAGTTAACTTATCCGCCTCTGATTTTCATACTTCAAGGGTGATTGCCCTAACCAATCAAAAAATCGAGCAATTTACCGTGCGTCCGCAGCAAATTAAATTTGAGGTCACTGAACATGCGTTTCTTGATGTCGCCAAAATGACGCCGATTATTCTGGCTTTCCGTCAGGCTGGTTACGAAGTGGCGATCGATGATTTTGGTATTGGCTACTCCAACTTGCATAATCTTAATTCATTGAATATCGATATCTTGAAAATCGATAAATCGTTTGTTGAGACGCTAACCACGCACAAAACCAGCCATTTGATTGCAGAACACATTATCGAACTGGCACACAGTCTGGGTCTAAAAACGATTGCAGAAGGGGTGGAAACTGAGGATCAGGTCAACTGGCTGCGCAAACGCGGCGTGCGCTATTGTCAGGGTTGGTACTTTGCAAAGGCGATGCCGCCGCAGGTTTTTATGGCATGGGCAGAGCCAGTACCCGCGCATGACGTCATGCGCGGGCAGTAAACCCTAGATCCGGTGGCGATAATCGCTGGGAGTGCGATCAAACTGCCGACGGAAAACGCGGGAAAAGGTCTGCTGTGAGACATAGCCCAGATCCATCGCGATATCAAAAATAGGGCGTTCGGTGGTACGCAACTCAACGGCAGCCAGTAGCAGGCGGCGTTGACGAATGTAATCGCCAAGCGTCTGATGTGTCACCGTACGGAACATCCGCTGTAAATACCACTTTGAATAACCTGATTTTTTCGCCACCACATCAATGTTCAGCGGCTGGTCGATATGCTCGTCAATCCATGCGATAAGATCCTGAATAATTTTCTGATGGGACATAAATCTGCCTCTTTTCAGTGTTCAGTTCGTTAATTCATCTGTTGGGGAGTATAATTCCTCAAGTTAACTTGAGGTAAAGCGATTTATGGAAAAGAAATTACCCCGCATTAAAGCCTTGCTTACTCCGGGCGAAGTGGCGAAACGTAGTGGAGTGGCGGTATCGGCGCTGCATTTCTATGAAAGCAAAGGTTTGATTACCAGTATCCGTAACAGCGGCAATCAGCGGCGGTATAAGCGTGATGTGTTGCGATATGTCGCCATCATCAAGATTGCTCAACGTATTGGTATTCCGCTGGCGACCATTGGTGAAGCGTTTGGTGTGTTGCCCGAAGGGCATACATTAAGTGCGAAAGAGTGGAAGCAACTCTCATCACAATGGCGTGAAGAACTGGACCGGCGAATTCATACCTTAGTTGCGTTGCGTGACGAACTGGACGGCTGTATTGGTTGCGGCTGCCTTTCGCGTAGCGACTGCCCGTTGCGTAACCCTGGCGATCGCTTAGGCGAAGAAGGTACTGGTGCGCGTTTGCTGGAAGATGAACAAAACTAAAGCGCCACAAGGGCGCTTTAGTTTGTTTCCGGCCTTTGTCTTTCACTCTATCCCGCTGGTACACAGGAGGGTTTCCCCCGACGTCAACACACCTCATTCGAGCACGTGGTGGAGGTTCCGGTTGGTGTTGATACTTTAATTGTATGCCACCGCCGTTTCTTCGCCAGTGCAAAGTGATCCTTTTTAGCCGCAATATTTTTGTCATCTTGCGTGATTTTTTACCGCAAACTTTTGCTACAAGTTGCCTACAAATGCCGTAATTTTGCGCATCGACGATAACGTTTGCGCATCAGTTGCCTGGTTTTTCATCGTCAATACAAGAAAAGGGAAAAAAGCAGCAAACTTCGGTTGAAAAAGCCGCTATGATCGCCGGATAATCGTTTGCTTTTTTTTACCACCCGTTTTGTATGCGTGGAGCTAAACGTTTGCTTTTTGCGACGACCCCGATTGTCGCAAACCAGAAGCAGGAAGATAACGTTTCGCTGGCAGGGGATTGTCCGCCACGCATCTTGACGAAAAATAAACTCTCAGGGGATGTTTTCTTATGTCTACGCCATCAGCGCGTACCGGCGGTTCACTCGACGCCTGGTTTAAAATTTCACAACGTGGAAGCACTGTTCGTCAGGAAGTGGTTGCCGGGTTAACAACGTTTCTGGCGATGGTCTATTCGGTTATCGTCGTTCCGGGCATGTTGGGCAAAGCGGGCTTCCCGCCAGCGGCCGTTTTTGTTGCGACTTGTCTGGTTGCCGGGATGGGTTCTATCGCGATGGGGTTGTGGGCCAATCTACCATTGGCTATCGGCTGCGCCATCTCCCTGACTGCATTTACCGCATTCAGCCTGGTGCTGGGGCAACATATCAGTGTTCCGGTGGCGCTGGGTGCTGTGTTCCTGATGGGGGTGCTGTTTACGGTTATTTCCGCAACAGGTATCCGTAGCTGGATTTTGCGCAACTTACCGCACGGCGTGGCGCATGGCACGGGGATTGGTATCGGCCTGTTTTTGCTGCTGATTGCTGCCAACGGCGTCGGTCTGGTGATTAAAAACCCGCTTGATGGTTTGCCGGTTGCGCTGGGTGATTTCGCGACATTCCCGGTGATTATGTCGCTGGTAGGTCTGGCAGTGATCATCGGCCTGGAAAAACTGAAAGTACCGGGCGGCATTCTGCTGACCATTATCGGTATCTCGATTGTGGGCCTGATCTTCGATCCTAATGTCCATTTCTCCGGCGTTTTTGCCATGCCTTCATTGAGTGATGAGAACGGCAATTCGCTAATTGGCAGCCTGGACATTATGGGGGCACTGAACCCACTGGTCTTGCCGAGCGTGTTGGCGCTGGTGATGACGGCGGTCTTTGACGCTACCGGAACCATCCGTGCAGTTGCTGGTCAGGCGAATCTGCTGGATAAAGACGGGCAGATTATTGACGGTGGTAAAGCACTAACTACAGACTCCCTGAGTAGCGTTTTCTCCGGCCTGGTTGGCGCGGCACCGGCTGCGGTATACATCGAGTCTGCGGCGGGTACAGCGGCGGGCGGTAAAACCGGCCTGACGGCTATCACCGTTGGCGTGCTGTTCCTGCTGATTCTGTTCCTCTCTCCGCTCTCTTATCTTGTTCCGGGTTACGCAACGGCTCCGGCGCTGATGTACGTTGGCCTGCTGATGCTGAGCAACGTGGCGAAAATCGACTTTGCTGATTTTGTCGATGCAATGGCGGGTCTGGTAACGGCAGTATTCATCGTGCTGACCTGTAACATCGTAACAGGCATCATGATCGGCTTCGCGACTCTGGTGATTGGTCGTCTGGTCTCTGGCGAATGGCGTAAGCTGAACATTGGTACGGTCGTTATCGCCGTGGCGCTGGTCACCTTCTACGCGGGTGGCTGGGCTATCTAATCTTTAATAAGATTCTGAAAACGGGTAGCAATTGCTGCCCGTTTTTATTTTCTCCGTACATTGTGTGAGCTTTTGCGATATTCTGAAAAACTGAGAATCCGGGTATAAAACCTTTCTCAAATCATAAAAAACATCGCAAACAGGGAACGCATGGAAATCTTCTTCACCATACTGATAATGACCCTCGTGGTCTCGCTGTCCGGGGTGGTCACTCGTGTCATGCCCTTTCAGATCCCGCTTCCGCTTATGCAAATCGCCATTGGTGCGCTACTGGCGTGGCCGACGTTTGGTTTGCATGTGGAATTTGACCCAGAACTCTTTTTAGTCTTATTTATCCCGCCGTTGCTGTTCGCGGATGGCTGGAAAACGCCGACCCGCGAATTTCTTGAGCATGGCCGGGAGATCTTCGGTCTCGCGCTGGCGCTGGTCGTCGTCACCGTGGTCGGCATTGGCTTCCTTATTTACTGGGTGGTGCCAGGTATTCCGCTGATCCCCGCTTTTGCGCTGGCGGCGGTGCTCTCTCCGACCGATGCTGTAGCGCTCTCCGGGATTGTTGGAGAAGGGCGCATACCGAAAAAAATTATGGGCATCTTGCAGGGCGAAGCGTTGATGAATGACGCCTCCGGCCTGGTGTCGCTGAAGTTTGCCGTGGCAGTCGCGATGGGGACGATGATCTTCACCGTTGGCGGCGCGACGGTCGAATTTATGAAAGTGGCAATTGGCGGTATTCTCGCCGGTTTTGCGGTGAGCTGGCTGTATGGTCGCTCGTTGCGTTTCCTGAGTCGCTGGGGCGGTGATGAACCGGCAACGCAGATCGTACTGCTGTTCCTGCTGCCGTTCGCCTCTTATCTTATTGCCGAACATATTGGCGTTTCCGGCATCCTCGCAGCGGTTGCCGCCGGTATGACCATCACCCGCTCCGGTGTGATGCGCCGTGCGCCGCTGGCGATGCGACTGCGTGCCAACAGCACCTGGGCGATGCTGGAATTTGTCTTTAACGGTATGGTGTTCCTGCTGCTGGGCCTGCAATTGCCGGGCATTCTGGAGACGTCGCTGATGGCGGCGGAAATCGACCCCAACGTCGAAGTCTGGATGCTCTTTGTCGATATCGTGCTGATTTATGTCGCCTTAATGCTGGTTCGTTTTGGCTGGTTGTGGACGATGAAAAAGCTCAGTAACCGCTTCCTGAAGAAGAAGCCGATGGAGTTTGGTTCGTGGACCACACGAGAAATCCTGATCGCGTCTTTCGCTGGGGTGCGCGGGGCAATCACTCTGGCCGGTGTGCTCTCCATTCCTCTGCTGTTGCCGGATGGTAACGTCTTCCCGGCGCGTTATGAGCTGGTGTTCCTGGCGGCTGGCGTGATTCTCTTCTCGCTGTTTGTTGGTGTAGTGATGTTGCCTATTTTGCTGCAACACATTGAAGTCGCGGATCATTCCCAGCAGTTGAAAGAGGAACGCATTGCACGCGCGGCAACGGCTGAAGTAGCGATTGTGGCGATCCAGAAAATGGAAGAACGTCTGGCGGCGGACACCGAAGAGAACATCGATAACCAGTTGCTCACAGAGGTGAGTTCTCGTGTGATTGGTAACCTGCGTCGTCGCGCCGATGGGCGTAATGATGTTGAAAGTTCAATCCTGGAAGAAGACCTGGAACGCCGCTTCCGTCTGGCGGCACTGCGTTCTGAACGTGCTGAACTGTACCACCTGCGCGCCACGCGGGAGATCAGCAACGAAACGCTGCAAAAATTATTGCACGATCTTGATTTGCTGGAAGCGTTGTTAATTGAAGAAAATCAGTAACGCTCTGACGGCGTAAGATAGCCTGACGCAATCGGTAAAAAGGTGCAGTACATCGCACCTTTTTACCGTTGGTCAGGCGACCAGGGACAAACGGAGATTAATGCGCGCGGCCCTGCTCAACGCCAAAGCCGGTCTGGGAACGGATAAATTGCGCACGGAACAGTTCACGCTCGCGCGCGCCTTCCGCTGAATTATCGGTTGCCGAGAAGAACCAGATACCGAGGAATGCCACGGAGATGGAGAACAACGCCGGGTATTCATACGGGAAGATGGCTTTTTCGTGACCGAGGATCTGCACCCAAATCGTTGGGCCGAGGATCATCAACACTACCGCTGTAATCAGGCCTAACCAGCCGCCCAGCATCGCACCACGCGTAGTCAGTTTCGACCAGTACATGGAAAGCAGAATGATTGGGAAGTTACAGCTCGCGGCGATAGCAAACGCCAGACCCACCATGAAGGCGATGTTCTGATTCTCAAACAACACGCCGAGGATAATCGCAATCACACCCAAAATCAGCACGGTGATTTTCGATACCCGCAGCTCTTCACGTTCGGTCGCGCCTTTTTTGAAGACGTTGGCGTACAGATCGTGAGAAACCGCCGATGCGCCTGCCAGCGTCAGACCTGCAACCACCGCGAGGATGGTGGCGAAAGCAACCGCTGAAATAAAGCCGAGGAACAGGTTGCCGCCCACCGCATTGGCCAGGTGAACCGCCGCCATGTTGTTACCGCCAATAAGATGGCCCGCCGCATCTTTATATTCCGGATTTGCACCGACCAGCATGATCGCACCAAAGCCGATAATAAAGGTCAGGATATAGAAGTAACCCATAAAGCCGGTGGCGTAGAACACGCTCTTACGCGCTTCGCGAGCATCGCTAACCGTAAAGAAGCGCATCAGAATGTGCGGCAGACCTGCTGTACCAAACATCAGTCCCAGCCCCAGCGAGAGTGCGGAGATTGGATCTTTTACCAACCCGCCCGGCTTCATGATGTCGACACCTTTCGGGTGTACTGCCATCGCTTCGCTGAACAGATTGTTGAAGCTAAAACCGACGTGCTTCATCACCATAAAGGCCATAAAGCTGGCACCGAACAGCAGCAAAACGGCTTTGATAATCTGTACCCAGGTGGTTGCTAACATGCCGCCAAACAGGACATACATCATCATCAATACGCCAACCAGAACCACGGCGATGTGATAGTTAAGGCCGAACAGCAGCTCGATCAGTTTACCCGCACCAACCATTTGGGCGATGAGATATAGCGCCACCACCACCAGAGACCCACAGGCCGAAAGAATGCGGATTGGCCCTTGTTTCAAACGGTATGAGGCGACATCCGCAAAGGTATAGCGACCCAGGTTACGCAGACGTTCGGCAATCAGAAACAGAATGATTGGCCAGCCTACCAGGAAGCCCAACGAGTAGATCAGGCCGTCATAACCGGAGGTAAACACCAGCGCGGAGATCCCCAAAAATGAGGCGGCAGACATATAGTCACCGGCTATCGCCAGACCGTTCTGGAAGCCGGTGATATTACCGCCTGCGGTGTAGTAGTCGTTACGGGAACGCACGCGTTTTGATGCCCAGTAGGTGATACCAAGCGTAAACACGACGAAAATCAGGAACATAATAATCGCCTGCCAGTTTGTTGGCTGGCGTTCTACGGCCCCGCTAATGGCATCCGCGGCGTTCGCTGCGAAAGGGAGTGTGGCGGCAAGCGCCGTCATAACTCTTTTCATGACGCTTGTACCTCATGCAGGACTTCGTTATTAAGGCGGTCGAATTCGCCGTTCGCCCGCCAGATGTAGATACCAGTGAGAACAAAGGAGATCACAATCACCCCGACGCCAACGGGAATACCGCGTGTGACGCTGGTGTTCGGATTCAGCGGAGTGCCCAGCCAGCCAGGCGCAAAGGCAATCAGTAAAATAAAGCTGATATAAACTGTCAGCATAATAATCGACAGGATGGTGGCAAACCGTTGCCGTTTTTCGACCAACTCCCTGAAATGCGCATTGTCTTCTATCCGCTGATAAATAGTGCCATTCATCACAGATTCTCCAGAGGTAATGTAGGGATTGTTTTAATTCCCGCTCCCTTGTGGGAGAGGGTTAACGCCCAGGTAACCCATAGCCTGATGCGCTTTTTCAGGCCTACAGCCGTTGCCGAATGTAGGCCGGATCGCATCAGGCAATTGTGGGTTACGATGGCATCGCGATAGCCTGCTTCTCTTCAAGCAGCTTCTCGACCACGCCAGGATCGGCAAGCGTCGAGGTATCGCCCAGGTTGCTGGTATCGCCCGCCGCAATTTTGCGCAAAATACGGCGCATAATTTTGCCGGAGCGGGTTTTAGGCAGGGAGTCGGTCCAGTGCAGCACGTCTGGCGTCGCCAGCGGGCCAATCTCTTTACGCACCCAGTTGCGGACTTCTGCGTACAGTTCTGGTGACGGTTCCTCCCCGTGATTAAGCGTGACGTAGGCGTAAATCGCCTGGCCTTTAATATTGTGCGGAATACCGACCACCGCGGCCTCGGCTATCTTCGGATGCGAAACCAGCGCCGATTCAATCTCCGCAGTCCCCAGACGGTGACCAGAAACGTTCAGTACATCGTCCACACGCCCGGTGATCCAGTAATAACCATCTTCATCACGACGCGCGCCGTCGCCGCTGAAATACATATTTTTGAAGGTGGAGAAATAGGTCTGTTCAAAACGTTCATGATCGCCAAACAGCGTACGCGCCTGGCCCGGCCAGGAGTCAGTCATCACCAGGCTGCCTTCGGTCGCGCCCTCCAGCGGATTGCCTTCATTATCTACCAGTGCCGGTTGCACACCGAAGAACGGACGCGTTGCCGAACCGGCTTTCAGTTCGGTAGCGCCAGGAAGTGGGGTAATCATGAAACCGCCGGTTTCGGTCTGCCACCATGTGTCGACCACCGGGCATTTCTCGTTGCCGATCTTCTTCCAGTACCACTCCCACGCTTCCGGGTTTATTGGCTCGCCTACTGAACCGAGAATGCGCAGCGACGAACGGTCGGTGCCTTCAATCGCTTTATCGCCTTCCGCCATCAGTGCGCGAATGGCTGTTGGCGCGGTATAGAGAATATTGACCTGATGCTTATCCACCACTTGCGCCATACGGGCAGGCGTCGGCCAGTTTGGCACACCTTCAAACATCAGCGTGGTCGCGCCGCAGGCCAGCGGGCCGTACAGCAAATAACTGTGCCCGGTAACCCAGCCCACATCGGCGGTACACCAGTAGATATCACCCGGATGATAATCAAAGACGTATTTAAAGGTGAGCGCCGCGTAAACCAGATAACCGCCGGTAGTGTGCAGCACGCCTTTCGGTTTTCCGGTAGAACCGGAGGTATAAAGAATAAACAGAGGATCTTCGGCGTTGACCTCTTCCGGCTGGTGCTGATCGCTGGCTTGCTCAACCAGGTCGTGCCACCACAGGTCGCGGCCTTCCTGCCAGCCGATTTTTCCGCCAGTACGCTTCAGTACAATGACATGTTCAACGCTGGTGACATTCGGGTTTTTCAGTGCGTCATCAACGTTTTTCTTCAGCGGAATGCTGCGCCCGGCACGCACGCCTTCATCAGAGGTGATCACCAGTCGTGAGTTAGAGTCGATAATGCGCCCGGCCACCGCTTCCGGTGAGAAGCCGCCGAAAATCACCGAATGCACCGCGCCAATACGGGCGCAGGCCAGCATTGCGACCGCAGCTTCCGGCACCATTGGCATATAAATCGCCACAACATCGCCTTTTTTAATGCCCAGCCCGAGCAGGGTATTGGCGAAGCGGCAAACGTCGCGATGCAGCTCTTTATAGCTGATATGTTTGCTCTGGCTGGCGTCGTCGCCTTCCCAGATGATGGCGGTACGATTGCCATTTTCTTGTAAATGGCGATCAAGGCAGTTTGCCGCCAGATTCAGCGTGCCGTCTTCGTACCATTTAATCGAGACGTTACCCGGGGCAAAGGAGGTGTTTTTCACCTTCTGGTACGGTTTGATCCAGTCGAGAATTTTTCCCTGTTCGCCCCAAAAAGTATCTGGTGCGTTAATGGATTGTTGGTACATCGCCTCATACTGCTGAGGGTTTATCAGGCAATGGTCTGCGATGTTGGCAGGAATAGTGTGTTTGTGAATTTGACTCATGCTTTTGTTCTCCTTGTAGGATGTTAATAATATGTGGCATAAGCGTTAAATGTAGGGGTATTGGTAGTTTTGTTTAGTATTTGGGCGGCAGATCACGCAAAAGCAGAATAGTGCAAATAAACGGCAGGGTATTTTTGAAGGTCACTAACAAAAGTTGATTAATTCTTTGAGGAACATGCAGTTATGCATACCGTTGGAAACGGGAAAAATACCGACTAACTCTAAAGTGGTATTTTACATGCACTTACAATTGATTAAAGACAACATTCAGAGTGTGGTTATTTGTTACACATAGGGGCGAGCAATGTCATGACAGTGTATGTGCGGTTACTGTTATGAAAAAACAATAAAAACTGCCATTGCCTCAATGGCAAAATTTGGATGAAGCCCCTATGACAAGGATAAAAATAAACGCACGCCGTTTCTTCAGCTTGTTGGTTCCTTTTTTCTTTCTCACTTCTGTTCACGCTGAACAAACGGCCGCTCTCGCGAAACCTGTAACTGTGGAAGCGAAGAATGAAACCTTTGCCCCGCAGCATCCCGATCAATATCTCTCCTGGAAAGCCACCTCGGAACAGTCAGAGCGTGTTGACGCACTGGCGGAAGATCCACGACTGGTGATCCTGTGGGCGGGGTATCCTTTCTCGCGCGATTACAACAAACCGCGCGGTCATGCCTACGCCGTTACCGATGTGCGCGAAACCCTGCGTACCGGTGCGCCGAAAAATGCCGAAGATGGCACGATGCCAATGGCCTGCTGGAGTTGTAAAAGCCCGGACGTGGCGCGTTTGATCCAGAAAGACGGAGAAGATGGTTACTTCCACGGTAAATGGGCGCGCGGGGGCCCGGAAATCGTCAACAACCTGGGCTGCGCTGACTGCCATAACACCGCTTCGCCAGAGTTCGCCAAAGGCAAACCAGAGTTAACTCTTTCCCGTCCGTATGCGGCACGTGCGATGGAAGCCATTGGTAAGCCTTTTGAGAAAGGTGGTCGTTTTGACCAGCAGTCGATGGTCTGCGGTCAGTGCCACGTGGAGTATTACTTTGACGGTAAAGATAAAGCCGTTAAATTCCCGTGGGATAACGGCATGAAAGTCGAAAATATGGAGCAGTATTACGACAAAATTGCCTTCTCCGACTGGACCAACTCCCTGTCGAAAACGCCGATGCTGAAAGCGCAACACCCGGAATATGAAACCTGGACTGCGGGCATTCATGGCAAAAACAACGTGACCTGCATCGACTGTCACATGCCGAAAGTGCAGAACGCGGAAGGCAAACTCTACACCGACCATAAAATTGGCAATCCGTTTGATAACTTCGCCCAGACTTGTGCGAACTGTCATACCCAGGACAAAGCCACGCTGCAAAAAGTGGTCGCGGAGCGTAAACAGTCGATTAATGACCTGAAAATCAAGGTTGAGGATCAACTGGTTCACGCTCACTTCGAAGCGAAAGCGGCACTGGATGCAGGCGCTACGGAAGCCGAGATGAAGCCGATTCAGGACGACATCCGTCATGCCCAGTGGCGTTGGGATCTGGCGATCGCTTCCCACGGCATTCATATGCATGCACCGGAAGAAGGTCTGCGGATGCTCGGCACGGCGATGGATAAAGCCGCTGATGCGCGTACCAAACTGGCGCGCCTGCTGGCGACCAAAGGTATCACCCATGAAATCCAGATCCCGGATATCTCGACCAAAGAGAAAGCCCAGCAGGCAATTGGCCTGAACATGGAACAAATCAAGGCCGAGAAGCAGGACTTTATCAAAACGGTGATCCCGCAGTGGGAAGAGCAGGCACGTAAAAACGGTCTGTTAAGCCAATAACCCCGTTCCGTCTCGCAAGGGGCGGAAAACACAATGGAGTGAATATGAGCGTATTACGTTCGTTATTAACTGCCGGGGTGCTGGCGTCGGGCCTGTTGTGGAGCCTGAACGGAATTACCGCTACCCCTGCAGCGCAGGTATCTGATGATCGCTACGAAGTTACCCAGCAGCGTAACCCGGACGCCGCCTGTCTGGACTGTCATAAGCCAGACACCGAAGGTATGCATGGCAAACATGCTTCCGTTATCAACCCGAATAACAAACTGCCGGTTACCTGCACCAACTGTCACGGCCAGCCGTCGCCGCAACATCGCGAAGGGGTGAAAGATGTGATGCGCTTTAACGAGCCGATGTACAACGTTGGAGAGCAGAACAGTGTCTGTATGTCCTGTCATCTACCGGAACAGTTGCAAAAAGCATTCTGGCCGCACGATGTTCATGTCACTAAAGTGGCGTGCGCCAGTTGTCATTCCCTGCATCCACAGCAAGATACGATGCAGACGTTAAGTGACAAAGGACGGATTAAGATTTGCGTCGATTGCCACAGCGATCAGCGCACCAATCCGAACTTTAACCCGGCGTCTGTTCCGTTGCTTAAGGAGCAGCCATGACCTGGTCTCGTCGCCAGTTTCTCACCGGCGTCGGCGTGCTGGCAGCCGTCAGCGGCACCGCAGGGCGCGTGGTGGCGAAAACGTTGAATATCAATGGCGTGCGTTACGGCATGGTGCATGACGAGTCGTTATGCATCGGCTGTACCGCCTGTATGGATGCTTGTCGGGAAGTGAACAAGGTGCCGGAAGGTGTTTCGCGCCTGACGATTATTCGCAGCGAGCCGCAGGGCGAATTTCCTGATGTGAAATATCGCTTCTTCCGTAAGTCTTGCCAGCACTGTGACCATGCGCCGTGCGTTGACGTCTGCCCGACCGGTGCATCTTTTCGCGATGCCGCCAGCGGGATTGTCGATGTTAATCCGGATCTCTGCGTCGGTTGTCAGTACTGCATCGCCGCCTGTCCGTACCGCGTGCGCTTTATCCATCCGGTCACGAAGACCGCGGACAAATGCGACTTCTGCCGTAAGACCAATTTGCAGGCCGGTAAGCTGCCCGCGTGCGTTGAGGCTTGCCCGACGAAGGCGCTGACATTTGGCAATCTGGATGATCCCAACAGTGAAATTTCAAAACTGCTGCGCCAGAAAACCACTTACCGCTACAAGCTGGCGCTGGGAACCAAGCCGAAGCTGTACCGCGTGCCGTTTAAATACGGGGAGGTAAGCCAATGACTCAGGCTTCCGCATTTCATTTTGAATCGCTGGTGTGGGACTGGCCGATTGCCATCTATCTGTTTTTAGTGGGAATTTCTGCGGGGTTGGTGACGCTGGCTGTGTTGCTGCGTCGTTTCTATCCACAGGTGGGCGGTGCAGACAGTACGTTGCTGCGTACCACGCTGTTTGTCGGGCCTGGCGCGGTGATCCTCGGTTTGTTGATCCTCGTCTTCCACCTGACGAAGCCGTGGACCTTCTGGAAACTGATGTTCCACTACAGTTTTACCTCGGTGATGTCGATGGGGGTGATGCTGTTTCAGCTCTACATGGTGGTGCTGGTGCTGTGGCTGGCGAAAATCTTTGAACAAGATTTGCTTGCCCTGCAACAACGCTGGTTGCCGAAGCTGGGGATCGTGCAAAAGGTTCTGACCCTGCTGACGCCTGTTCATCGCGGGCTGGAAACGCTGATGCTGGTGCTGGCGGTGTTGCTGGGGGCTTATACCGGTTTTCTGCTGTCGGCGCTGAAATCGTATCCGTTCCTCAATAACCCGATTCTGCCGGTGCTGTTCCTGTTCTCCGGCATCTCGTCCGGTGCGGCAGTGGCGCTGATCGCCATGGCGATACGCCAGCGCAATAACCCGCATTCCACGGAAGCGCACTTTGTTCACCGTATGGAAATACCCGTTGTATGGGGTGAAATCTTCCTGCTGGTGGCGTTTTTCGTCGGTCTGGCGTTGGGCGATGACGGTAAAGTGCGGGCGCTGGTGGCAGCATTGGGCGGCGGTTTCTGGACAGGGTGGTTCTGGCTTGGCGTTGTCGGGCTGGGGCTGATTGTGCCAATGCTGCTCAAACCGTGGGTGAATCGCAGTTCCGGCATTCCCGCCGTGCTGGCGGCGTGTGGAGCCAGCCTGATCGGTGTGTTGATGCTGCGCTTTTTCATTCTCTACGCTGGGCAGTTGACGGTGGCGTAGGCCAGAAAAGAGGTGGTTTCTGGACGTATTCCTTCCTGAAGTCGGTTTTCTGGCGTTGTTGTTAAGTCTCGGGGTCAACGTGTTGACCCCGTTGACGACCTTCGTGGGTGTGCTACTGCGCTGGCCTGCTATGATGCGGCTCACCAGCATCGGCACTCTGGCACAGTTCGCGCTCCTGCTGCTTGCCTTTGGCGTACTGACGTATTGTTTTCTCACCAGCGATTTCTCGGTTATTTATGTCGCTCAACATAGCTACAGTTTGCTGTCGTGGGAACTCAAACTGGCGGCGGTGTGGGGCGGTCATGAAGGTTCGTTGATGCTTTGGGTGCTGTTGCTTTCCGCCTGGAGCGCGCTGTTTGCCTGGCATTATCGGCAGCAAACCGGGTCGCTATTTCCGCTCACGTTAGCCGTTTTATCTCTCATACTCGCCGCGCTGCTGCTGTTTGTGTTGCTGTGGTCTGATCCCTTTGTGCGCATATTCCCACCAGCAATCGAAGGCCGCGATCTCAATCCGATGCTGCAGCATCCAGGTCTTATCTTCCATCCGCCGCTGCTTTATCTCGGCTATGGCGGTTTGATGGTGGCGACGAGTGTGGCGCTGGCGAGTTTACTGCGCGGCGAGTTTGATGCAGCCAGCGCCCGTGTCTGCTGGCGATGGGCGCTGCCGGGATGGTGTGCATTAACGGCGGGGATCATCCTCGGTTCCTGGTGGGCCTATTGTGAACTGGGTTGGGGCGGCTGGTGGTTCTGGGACCCGGTGGAAAACGCCTCCTTATTACCCTGGCTTTCTGCCACTGCGCTGCTGCACAGTTTGTCTCTGACTCGTCGGCAGGGAATTTTCCGCCACTGGTCGCTGTTGCTGGCGATAGTTACGCTGATGTTGTCGCTGCTGGGTACGTTGATTGTTCGTTCCGGCATTCTGGTTTCGGTTCATGCGTTCGCGCTGGATAACGTTCGCGCCGTGCCGCTGTTCAGCCTGTTTGCACTGATTAGCCTTGCGTCTTTGGCGCTGTATAGCTGGCGGGCGCGGGACGGTGGCTCTGCGGTGCGTTTTTCGGGGTTATCGCGGGAAATGTTAATTCTCGCAACGCTGTTACTGTTTTGCGCGGTGCTGCTGATCGTACTGGTGGGAACGCTGTATCCGATGATTTACGGCCTGCTGGGCTGGGGGCGTCTCTCCGTTGGTGCGCCGTATTTTAATCGCGCGACATTACCGTTTGGTTTGTTGATGCTGGTGGTGATTGTGCTGGCGACGTATGTCTCTGGCAAACGTGCACCGCTTCCGGCGCTGCTGGCACATTCTGGCGTACTGTTATTTGCCGCCGGGATCGTGGTTTCCAGCATTAGCCGTCAGGAGATCAGCCTGAATTTACAGCCGGGTCAGCAGGTGACGCTGGCGGGTTACACCTTCCGTTTTGAACGCCTCGATCTGCAAGCCAAAGGCAATTACACCAGCGAAAAAGCGGTAGTGGCGCTGTTTGACCATCAGCAACGTATTGGTGAACTGACGCCGGAGCGGCGTTTTTATGAAGCGCGCCGTCAGCAAATGATGGAGCCGTCTATTTGCTGGAACGGCATCCATGACTGGTATGCAGTGATGGGGGAGAAAACCGGGCCAGATCGATACGCTTTTCGTTTGTATGTACAAAGCGGCGTGCGCTGGATCTGGGGGGGAGGGTTGTTGATGATTGCGGGTGCATTGCTAAGCGGATGGCGGGGGAGAAATCGCGATGAATAAATTGCTTCTCACGTTACTGTTGATATTTGCCTGTTTTGCACACGCCCAGGTCGTAGACACCTGGCAATTCGCCAATCTGCAACAACAGGAACTGGCGTTAAATATTGCCAGTCAGTTACGTTGCCCGCAGTGTCAGAATCAGAACTTACTGGAATCCAACGCGCCGGTGGCAGTCAGTATGCGTCATCAGGTTTACAAGATGGTGGCGGAGGGGAAAAGCAAAGCTGAGATTGTCGGCTGGATGACCGAACGCTACGGTGATTTTGTCCGCTATAACCCACCGCTGACCAGCCAGACGCTGCTCCTGTGGGCGCTGCCAGTGGTGTTGTTACTGCTGATGGCGCTGATCCTCTGGCGGGTGAGGGGGAAACGATGAAACAGCCTCAAGTGCCGGTAAAAACGCTGGTGGCGCTGGCGGTTGTGATGGCGCTGCTCTGTATCGGCGGTTATCTGTTAAGTCCGAAATGGCATGCGGCACGTGCGGAGTATCTGCGCCAGCGCGATCCGTTACATCAGTTTGCCAGCCAGCAAACACCGGAGACACAGCTTCAGGCATTGCAGGATAAAATTCGCGCCAACCCGCAAAATAGCGAACAGTGGGCGCTGCTGGGCGAGTATTACCTGTGGCAAAACGATTACAGCAATTCGCTGCTGGCGTACCGTCAGGCGCTGCGACTGCGCGGTGAGAACGCTGAACTGTACGCGGCGCTGGCGACGGTGCTTTATTACCAGGCCAGCCAGCATATGACCGCCCAGGCTCGTGCGATGATCGACAAAGCCCTGGCGCTGGACGAAAACGAAATCACCGCCCTGATGCTGCTGGCTTCTGATGCGTTTATGCAGGCGAACTACGCGCAATCCATCGAACTATGGCAAAAAGTGATGGATCTCAACTCACCCAGGGTAAACCGGACACAGTTGGTTGAGTCGATTAATATGGCAAAACTGCTGCAGCGGCGATCGGATTAATCATCCGGAGCTGAAGATTATGCTATTGAGCTGCATAAAAATTAACCGAATGAACGCATTCAGAAAATAATCACCAATCAGTATTATTGCAAATTAAACAAATAAAAATCTTTCCATAACAAATGGTTATGCATTAATCTTGCCATAAACTCGCGTTATTATGCATTAATGCAGCGAAAAGCTCTGTTGTTAAAGGGTTGCGCAACATACCGCGCAAATGATACTGATCATAAGCGTTAAAAAAATCTACAAACCAACGCAACACAATTCATGCCCTGGCAGTATGTCACGTTCTCACGTTTTTGAACGGGAGAGCGGCGCTCCATTGAGGAAGTTATTCTGATGAAAAATATAAAATTCAGCCTGGCCTGGCAGATTCTGTTTGCTATGGTGCTGGGCATTCTCCTGGGAAGTTACCTGCACTACCATAGCGACAGCCGCGAATGGCTGGTCGTCAATTTGCTCTCTCCGGCGGGTGATATTTTTATCCACCTGATCAAAATGATTGTTGTGCCGATTGTTATCTCTACGCTGGTTGTTGGGATTGCAGGTGTTGGTGATGCTAAACAACTCGGACGAATTGGCGCGAAAACCATTATCTACTTCGAGGTGATCACCACCGTCGCTATCATTCTGGGGATCACTCTGGCGAACGTCTTCCAGCCCGGTTCCGGGGTGGATATGTCGCAGTTGGCGACTGTCGATATTTCGAAATATCAGAGCACCACGGAAGCGGTACAAAGCAGTTCCCACGGCATAATGGGCACTATTTTGTCGCTGGTGCCGACGAACATTGTGGCGTCGATGGCGAAAGGCGAAATGCTGCCGATCATCTTCTTCTCGGTGCTGTTTGGTCTGGGACTTTCCTCCCTGCCCGCGACGCATCGTGAACCGTTGGTGACCGTGTTCCGCTCCATCTCCGAAACCATGTTTAAAGTGACTCACATGGTGATGCGTTACGCGCCGATTGGTGTGTTTGCGTTGATTGCGGTGACAGTAGCTAACTTTGGTTTTTCTTCTCTGTGGCCGCTGGCGAAACTGGTGCTGCTGGTGCATTTTGCCATTCTGTTCTTTGCGCTGGTGGTGTTGGGAATTGTGGCGCGCCTGTGCGGGTTAAGCGTCTGGATCCTGATTCGTATTCTGAAAGACGAGCTGATTCTGGCGTACTCCACTGCCAGCTCTGAAAGTGTGCTGCCGCGGATTATCGAGAAGATGGAAGCCTACGGCGCACCAGCGTCAATCACCAGTTTCGTGGTGCCAACTGGTTACTCCTTTAACCTCGATGGTTCGACGCTGTATCAAAGTATTGCCGCTATCTTCATCGCCCAGTTGTATGGCATTGACTTGTCCATCTGGCAGGAAATCATTCTGGTACTGACGCTGATGGTGACCTCGAAAGGGATTGCTGGCGTGCCGGGCGTGTCGTTTGTGGTGCTGCTGGCAACGCTGGGTAGCGTGGGGATCCCGCTGGAAGGCCTGGCGTTTATTGCCGGTGTTGACCGTATCCTCGATATGGCGCGTACTGCGCTGAACGTGGTGGGTAATGCGCTGGCGGTGCTGGTAATTGCCAAGTGGGAACACAAATTTGACCGCAAAAAGGCGATGGCCTACGAGCGTGAAGTGCTGGGCAAATTTGATAAGACGGCGGATCAGTAATTGAAGATTGCCGGGAAGTTATATCCACCCGGCAATGTGTGGATGCCTGATGCGACGCTTACCGCGTCTTATCAGGCCTACGCCAGACTGCACAATAGCCTGATTTAGCGTAATTTTTGTAGGTCGGATAAGGCGTTTACGCTGCATCCGACACCCCAATTTTAGCCATTAGTTAACTTTTCAAATTCTTCACATCCGGTATCAAACCCTTCCATACAGCTCAGGTTCAACCAGTGCAGCGCCTTTTGTTTGTTCTTCTCGATAAAACCTTCTTCACCGTTTAAGAACATCATTCCCGCCCAGTACTCGGAATACCCGGTACGGGAAATGGTAGAGCTACGCTTGAAATACCAGGTTGCTTTGTCATCGTCGGCCTTGATGCCCACGCCGTTGGCGTAAATTAAGCCAAGCAGCATTTGGGCATCAACGGCGGAGTCGTTCTCCAAATCTTCCGAGGCGTTTTCTAACAGTGAAATCGCTTTCGGATAATCCGGTTTACCTGCCTGGGTATTAACCAGAATATGTGCCAGCGTCACTTCACCTTCTTTACTGCCCGCTTGCGCCGCTTTTTCGGCAAGCACTTTTGCTTGTGGATAGTCCAGACTGACCGGATTAGTGATTTTGATCTGCGCTAACAGCGCGCAGGCATCGGCATCACCGCTGTCAGCGGCTTTCTGTGCCCAATATTCGGCTTTGCTCAAGTCGCCGGAGCTAAACCAGCTATCGGCAAGAAAATATTGTGCGCGTTTATCTCCGGCCTCTGCTGCCTTTACATACTGGCTGCCTGGCTCGGAGTCGTCCGCGTGGGCAAAGAATGTCAAAAATAACATCAAAGTGATAATTTTTTTCATTTTGATAATGAGGTTTGGTAGGGTATAGACAGTATAAAGTGTTCGGATGGACAAAAAAACAACTGTAAAAAGACCTGCAGGCAGAATGATTTAATGCGATGTAAGGATTTTTAATCCATCCGATGCTCACCTTTTTCCAGAGCGTTGCGATCGAAAAATCGCTGAATTTTCCCTCCATCCATCATTGCCGCCCGGTCAGACATGTGCGCGATGACATCTGCATCGTGGCTGACCAGCAGATAGGTCATTTGGTGCTTCCGCTTCAGTTGATTCAACAAATTAAGAATTTCCGCTTGTACCGACATATCCAGTGCTGAGGTGGGTTCATCCAGCAGAAGAAGTTGTGGCCGTAATAATAGGGCGCGAGCAATAACCACACGTTGTCGCTGACCACCGGAAAGTTGATGCGGGTAGCGGCGAGCGGCGTCGGCAGGTAAACCAACTTGTTCCAGTGCGGTATGGACGTGTTTTTCTATTTCACGTTCACCACGGATTTTGAGCGGTTCAGCCAGCGTTCGCCACAACGTATGATTGGGATGCAATGAGGCATAGGGATCCTGAAACACCATTTGCACATTGCGGCGGAGATCGCCCTGAAAACGCATGCCTGGTTTGATGGTGTGCCCAAACAGCGATACCTGGCCGCGCCAGTCGCGCTGTAATCCGGCAATTACGCGCAAAATTGTGGATTTTCCACAGCCTGATTCGCCAATTAAGCTAAATGTTTCTCCGGCATTAACCGAAAAACTGGCGGCTGAAACTGCGGTTTTCTCAGCAAAAGTAACCTGCAAGTGATTAATTTCAACAATCGTCATGGTATTTCTCCGGCGTCATCGCCGTCCTGTCCAGCGTCGGCAGCATCTGTCCGTAAGTTTGCGCACTCGGGCGGCAAGTCCACAGTGTGCGCGTGTAAGGGTGTGTTGCTGTGGGTAGCGCATCGGCGCGCATTTCATCCACCTTACTTCCCTGATACATCACCAGCACCCGATGGCAAAATTGGGCAACTAATGGCAGGTCGTGACTGATCAGCAGCATCGCCATCTGTCGTTGTTCACACAGGGTCACCAGCAGTTCCAGAATCTGATTGCGCAGGCGAACATCCAGTGCTGATGTTGGCTCATCGGCAATCAATACCCGGGGATTGTTGATGAGCGCAATTGCAATCATCACTCGCTGCCCCATCCCGCCAGAAAGTTCTCGTGGATAGCTTTGCAACACTCGCGTATTAAGGCCGACAGCCTGAATTGCGGTATTTATTTTCTCTTCTTTTTCGCGGCGACTCAGGCGTTGGTGAAGCGTAAGTGCCTCTTCCAGTTGCGCTTTCACAGTTTTCACAGGATTAAGTGCATAACGCGGATCTTGCAATACCATTGCGATATCGTTACCGCGCAGTTGTTGCCATCCACGCGCGTTAAGGGTGAGCGCATCACGACCCAGGATGTTAAGTGTGTCTGCGGTTACCACTCCGGGTTTGCGTACCAGCCCCATCAGGGCGCGGGCGGTCATGGACTTACCCGAACCTGACTCACCGACCAGCGCCAGACGCTCATTGCCTAATGTAAAACTGATATTGTTAACGACCCGGGAACCCGGATAGTCGACACAGAGATTGTTGATACTAAGGCGCGGATCAGTCATGTTGTGGCTCCAGAACATCGCGCAAGCCATCGCCCAGTAGATTAAAGGCCAGGCTGGCAATTAAGATAATTGCGCCGGGCGCGGCGGCAATCCACCATTGATCGAAAATGACCTGCATACCATCAGCGATCATGGCTCCCCATTCCGCCATTGGCGGACGAGCACCAAGACCAAGAAAACCCAGGCCAGCAGCCGCCAGAATGATGCCTGCTAAATCCAGCGCCAGGCGGACAATGGCCGATGGCAGGCACAATGGCAAAATATGACCAATAAGCAGACGCCAGCCGCGGATGCCCATCATCTCTGCAGCAGCAAGATAATCACTGTGTCGTAGACGTTGGATCTCACTGCGCGCCTGACGCGCATAAGCGGGCCAGGTGGTTAACGCCAGCGCCAGCGCGCCGTTAACCAGCCCCGGCCCCAGCATGGCAACGAAAGCAAAGGCCAGAATCAAACGCGGCATTGACATCACCACGTCAGTAAAACGCATCAGCACGCGTTCCAGCCAGCCGCCATAGTATCCGGATAAAATGCCAATCAGCAGGCCGACCGGGAGTGTAATGATGGTCACCAGTGCCACCAGACCCAGCGCTGGTCGGCTGCCGTAGATTAAACGTGAAAGCAGATCTCGCCCGTAACTATCTGTTCCGAGCCAGTGCTGGCTACCCGGCGCTTGTAACCGTGCAGCCGCATCCTGCCAGTTAGGATCGTGAGGAGCCAGCCACGGCGCGAAGAGCGCAATTAGCATCAATAACAGGATAATTATCAAACCGCAGAACGCGGCGGGTGAATGACGCAAACGGCGTAAAAAGAGAAACATCGGCATCAGCGCAACCTCGGATCGGTCAGCCGGATCAGCAGGTCGGTGAGGTTATTTATCAACACAAAGCAGACGCCAATCAGCAATGTTCCCCCCATGATTGCTGTAGTGTCGCCCGCGAACAGCGCCGTGGTGAGATAGCGCCCAATGCCCGGCCATGAAAAGACAGTTTCTGTCAGTACCGCGCCTTCCAGCATCGATGTATAGGCGAGAGCGATAACGGTGAGCAAGGTGCCGCGAATGTTGGGCAAAACATGACGTAGCAAAATTGTCATCTCGCTGGCCCCTTTGGCGCGCGCCAGCAGAATATATTCTTTATTCATTTCGCCAAGACAAGCGGAACGTGTCAGGCGCGTAATACTGGCGAGTGAGAAGTACGCCAGTAATAAAACCGGCAGTATCAAATGGTTGATGGCATTGGTAAACGCCTCGCGATCGCCAGAAAGCCACGTATCAATCAGCGCAAATCCGCTGCGGGGTTCAATGGTGAATTGATAAATATCATCCAGCCGACCCGGTCCGGCACTCCATTGCAGTCTGGCGTAAAACAGTGCCAGCATCAGCAGACCAAGCCAAAAAATGGGGACGGAATTTCCCAGCAGAGTCAGTGTCCGCACGGCGAAATCCAGCGGTGAACCGACATAACGGGCGCAAAGTACACCCGCAATAACGCCGACAACGGAGCCGACAATAAGCGCCAACGTCGCCAGTTCCAAGGTCGCCGGAAACGCCGATAGCAAGTCCTGGAGAACCGGTTGCCCGGTAGCGCTGGCAATGCCGAGATCGCCGTGAGCCAGATTCACCAGGTAATGCCAGAACTGGACGGCTAACGGTTGATCTAACCCTAACTGGTGGCGCACCTGATCATAGGTGGACTGGCTGGCGTGATCGCCAACGATTTGCAGTACCCGATCGACCGGTGAGAGGGCCGAAAGCGCAAAGGTAATCAGCAGCAGGCCGAGCAACGTCAGAGAGACGGTAAACAGTCCCTGCAAGAGCGCGAGCAGAGGGCGTTTGCCTCGCCATCTCGCGTGAGTGGAAAAAGCGGCAGACATGATCTTTCCATACAGTGAAAAATCAGCGACTGGTCTGCAGTGCGGACCAGCCCTGGTAACCGCGCCCGATAACGTTGTCGGGCGCGAGTGGCGTACAGGATTATTTGGTTACCTGATCAAACCAGACCATATCGGCATTCAATCCTTGTTGATAACCCTGCACATTATCACGCATGACAATTTGCGTTTTGCCTTGATCAATAAAGACATACGGGGAACTACGTTGCAGTTCTTGTTGCATTTTTTTATATAAATCAAGACGTTTAGCATTATCGGGTTCAGCGACTGCCGCCAGCGTTTCTTTGTTCAGTTCCGGGATTTTCCAGCTATTTAACCCGGCAACGGTGCTGGATTTGCCATCGTTATAGGCGAAAGAGCTGGCGTTGGAATGTGCGTCAAAATAATCAGGCAACCACATACGAATGGCCCCCTGATGCTGATGGGCGCGAACCCGTGAGTAAACCTGGCTCCCCGCGGCTGGCAGCAAATCCACTTTTACACCACCTTGAGCAAAGCTGGCCTGAATTGACTGCGCGATGGTAATAAATGGCGGTTTATTTTCGACATCAAGCGTGAAGTGCGGGTCTTTGATTCCAGCTTTAGCGAGGATCTCTTTTGCTTTGGCAGGATTAAAGGTGAACGGTGTCTCTTCCAGTGCTCCGGGGAAACCTACTGGCAGGAAACTTTGATGGGTAAAGTATTGTCCTTTCAGCAGATTTTTGGTGATGCCGTCGTAATCGACCAACCAGCGAGCAGCTTCCCAGAACGCAGGATTACTCATCAGCGGGTTATCCTTGTTACCGGTATTAAAGGCCAGATAGTTCTGCTCAGCGGAGGCAATACTCATCACTTTGACGCCAGGTTTACCCTGTAATGCATCAATTTGGTCTGCCCCCAGATCGCGAGCCATATCAGCATCGCCTTGTTGGATCAGCAGGCGACGCGTTGCAGGATCGGGAACATTTTTGATGATGACGCTTTTCAGCTTCGGTGCGCCGGTCGGTGAACTGGCGTTGGCTTCCATCACGATGGCCTGATGCGGTTGGTAGGTACGCATTTTAAACGCGCCGCTGCCAGCGGAATGCATCTTCAGCCATTCATTACCAAAGTCGTTATTTTTGGCGTTTGGCGCAACCAACTTCTCGTCAACAATTGAGGCAATTGGCGTAGAGAGAATATTCAGCGCCAGCGCCGGACTGACGTCAGCACTCCACTGTACCTGGACAGTATGGTCGTCGATTTTCTTCAACTGGCTGGCGATATTTTCCGGTTGCCAGCCCAGTACATTGAGAATAAACGCACCGGACTTATTCAGCGTGACGGCACGGACATAAGAGTAAATCACATCTTCCGGGCGCACCGGATTACCGGAGGCAAATTTCGCATCGCTTTTGAGTTTTATGGTCAGCGTTTTTGCTACAGGATCAGCCTGCCAGCTTTCGGCCAGAATCGGAGTGATTTTCGCGGGATCGTTACGATCCGGCTGCACAACGCGTTGATACAGGCTTGGTACAGTCTGAATACTGGAGAGTTCATTAGCTTCTGCCGGATCCAGACTCACAATATCATCCAGTCCCTGGGCAACAACCAACGTATTCGGCGGTGTCGCGGCAAAGGCGGTGGCGGAAATTGCGCTTAATACCAGTAAAGATAATAGTTTTTTAATCATATGCTTCCCAATCCCTGAAGTTACTTTGAGGTTATCAATACGCTATCTGACGGGGCATTACTGCATAAATTGCGCCAAAATATCCCTTTAATAGAGCATGTTAGACGGTCGATGATTTCTCACCTTGCCGAAATTTTAATCATCAAATGTAAAGTATTATTACGTTAGGTCGCGATGAGAATTGAGTAAAGATAATTCTCATTTGCACTTGTGATTGGATGAGAATAACAACGGAGAGGATGTCGCTGATAACCAGGATGGACTGGTCTGACTGCGCGGGTATGTATAAAAAATCCGGAAACGGATGAGCGTTCCCGGATTGATACAAAGGCGTTGGGTAATACCGTCGCCTTTAACGTGAGTTAAAGCGGTATTACGCCAGCGCCGCTTCGCGCAGGCGAGTTTTCAACTTGTTGTACTCGTCAATCACGTACTGCTCGGCGGCGCGCTGATCGGAAATCGGCTCGACGCGCACGGCGCAGTATTTGTACTCCGGCGTTTTGGTAATCGGGCTTAAGTTTTCGGTAACCAGCTCGTTACAGGCACCAATCCACCACTGGTAGGTCATGTAAATCGCCCCTTTGTTCGGACGATCGCTGACCTGCGCGCGGGTGATAATTTTGCCTTTACGCGAGTGCACCCAAACTAGTGCCTCATCTTCAATACCCAGACGTTTTGCGTCTTCGGTATTGATTTGTGCGTAGCCAGGTTCATCAGCCAGAGCTGCCAGTGCCGCACAGTTACCGGTCATAGAACGACAGGAGTAGTGCCCAACTTCACGCACCGTTGACAGTACCATTGGATACTCGTCGGTGAGTTTGTCGATTGGCGCTACCCAGTCGCAAGTGAAGAACTGCGCCAGGCCGTTCGGGGTATCAAACTTCTCTTTAAACAGATAAGAAGTCCCCTGATCGGCATCTGAAGTATCGCGGCAAGGCCACTGAATGAAGCCCAGTTCGCCCATTTTCTCGTAAGTCGCACCGTAGAAATCCGGGCACAGATGACGCAACTCATCCCAGATCTCCTGGGTATTGTTGTAGTGCATCGGATAACCCATACGGGTGGCAATTTCACTGATGATTTGCCAGTCCGTTTTCAGATCCCACTTCGGTTCAACCGCCTTGAAGAAACGCTGGAAACCACGGTCAGCCGCAGTATAGACACCTTCATGTTCGCCCCACGAGGTTGACGGTAAAATGACATCCGCCGCTGACGCAGTTTTGGTCATAAAGATGTCCTGGACGATGACCAGTTCCAGATCTTCAAAGGCTTTACGTACTGCCGACAGTTCCGCGTCAGTTTGCAGCGGATCTTCGCCCATAATGTACGCCGCACGGACTTCGCCATGCGCTGCGCGGTGCGGTAACTCGCTGATGCGGTAACCGGTATGGGCTGGCAGACTTTCTACACCCCAGGCTTTGGCGAATTTCTCGCGGTTAGCCGGATCTTTCACGTACTGATAGCCAGGATACGTATCTGGCAGTGCGCCCATATCGCAGGCACCCTGCACGTTGTTCTGACCACGAACCGGGTTAACGCCCGCATGCGGCTTACCGAGGTTACCAGTCAGCATTGCGAGGCTGGTCAGAGAACGCACGGTTTCCACGCCCTGATAGAACTGGGTAACACCCATGCCCCACAGAATGGATGCGCTTTCCGCCTGGGCATACATCCGCGCCGCCTGACGAATCTCACTGGCACTGACGCCGGTGATATCTTCAACCGATTCCGGCGTGTAGCCTTCAACGATTTTACGATACTCTTCAAAGCCTTCCGTACGGGAAGCGACGAACGCTTTGTCGTACAGATTTTCTTCAATAATGACATGACCCATCGCATTTAACAGCGCGATGTTCGAGCCGTTTTTCAGTGCGATGTGCATGTCAGCAATGCGCGCAGTTTCAATTTTGCGCGGATCGCAGACGATAATTTTCGCCCCGTTACGTTTAGCGTTAATCACGTGATTCGCTACGATCGGGTGGGAATCCGCTGGGTTGTACCCAAAGACGAACACTAAATCGGTATTATCAATTTCGTTAATGGCATTGCTCATTGCGCCGTTACCGACCGATTGGTGCAGACCTGCAACCGATGGGCCGTGTCAGACGCGAGCGCAGCAGTCAACGTTATTAGTACCAATAACGGCGCGCGCAAATTTTTGCATTACATAGTTGGTTTCGTTACCCGTACCGCGCGAGGAGCCGGTCGTCTGGATGGCATCCGGACCGTACTTCTCTTTGATGGCGCTCAGGCGCTCGGCAACGTAATTTAGTGCCTCATCCCAGGAAACAGGTTCGAGTTTGCCGCCACGCTGGCGACGGATCATGGGGGTTTTCAGGCGCGGGGTCAGGATCTGGGTATCGTTAATGAAATCCCAGCCATAATAACCCTTCAGACACAGAGTACCCTGGTTGGTTTTCCCCTGCGCTGCCTCCGCCCGGACGATTTTGCCGTTATCGACGACCAGGTTGATTTTGCAACCTGATGCGCAATATGGGCAAACCGTGACGACTTTTTTCATCGGTCTCGCTCCAGTTAATCAAATCACGCATACGCGCTCTCGACTACAGTATGCATCTTTTATGCCACCTTTTATTTGGGGACATTCCCTGATATTACGGGCGCTTTTTGTTCAAAACTCTGACGAAAAACAGGCTGTCGTCAGTTTTGACGTGACGAAACGATATGCCGCGTGACAGCCATCACGCGACGTCTGTTTTATTTCTTCTCAACGATCGGGGCAGTTTGATACCCGCCGCCCAGCGATTTCATCAACTGAATACTTTGAATCACGCGGCGACTATCCAGCATGAGTAAGGACATTTCTTCGGCAAGTACCGGCAACTGGGCTTCGGTTGCCTGTAAGCGGCTGGTTAATCCACGTCTGTAGGCGGCGTCGGCGGCGCGCTGGGTGAAGCGAGTCGCTTCTACGCGTTCTGCCTGCATCTCCCGTTCTTCATTCAGCGTTTGCAAACGCGTGCCATTGACTGCAACGTCGCGCACCGCGTTCAGTACTGACTGGTTGTAACGTTCAATCATTATGTTGCTGGCGGCGCGCGTGCCTTCGAGATTGGCATTCAGGCGTCCACCGTCAAACAGCGGCAATTTCAGACCTGGTATGAAGTTGAACTGGCGGCTGGTTTTTTTGAACAAGGTGTCCAGGTGAATGGAATCCAGTCCGAAAAACGCTTTGATATCAAAGCTCGGGTAGAACAGCGCCCGTGCGGAATCCACCTGATTTAATGACGCCTGAACATACCAGCGCATGGCTTGCAGATCCGGACGTCTGGCGAGCAACTCATAAGAGAGCGTCGCCGGAATGCCAGTCTGTACTTGCGGTAACGCCACCGGTTTGATCTCTGGCATATCGCTGGCTCCCGCGCCAATCAATGCGCGCAGGGATTCTCGCGTTTCGGTGATTTGCCCTTTGACGGCAGCAATTTGTTTATCGACCGCCAGAATCTGTGCCCGCGCGCCGTGGAAAGGCACTTGCGCTTCCAGACCATGCGTCACTTTACTCTGGTGCGCTCTCACCGCGTAATCAATCACACTGCGGGTTTGTTCTAACAGATCGAGCATCTGGTAGCTGGCCTGCATACTGTAATAAAGCTGCGCCACGCCAGTGGTCAGCGATAACTCCACCGCGGCGGTTTCTGCCAGAGCCGCGTTATGCGCGCCAATGGCGGCAGCAAGCGCTGAGCGATGCACACCCCACAAATCGAGATCCAGTCCAGCAAACAAACCTACTGTAGCTTCGGTATAGTACGGCCCGTCCATTCCCAGTGCGGGCGCATCCATCGCATAAGGGCTTAAAAAGCCGTTTGCCGAAACGCGCTGGCGGTTAAGCATCCCTAACGCCGCAACCTGTAATTGTGAACCGGCATCTAACAAATCAGCTTGCGACTGCGTTTTTTCCTCCCGCAATTTCGCTTCAGCGAGGGTGTGCGAACCGCTTAACGTCCGTTGGATCAGCGCATCCAGTTGTGGATCATGAAACTGTTTCCACCACTGTGCTTGTGGCCAACCGGAACTGGCCAGATGGATATCATCGGCAAGTTTGATTTGCTCTGGTTCAAGTTGTTGATGAGGGGCTGAATCCTTACGCACCAACGCACAACCGGAAATCAGCGTCGCGCTGCTGAGAATGCTGCACAACAACAAGCGTGAAAGTTGACGATTGATCATTGAGTGGCTCCTTGTGCCTGTTCCGTGGCGGGCGTTAATGCCGGGGCAGTCCAGTCTGGCAAGTGGGCGATGAGCTGACAGACGTGTTGCTCCTGTTTTAATAAGGTGGGCAGGATGGCCTGCGAGGCAGGTGTCTCTTCAAGCGCTATCACTGGCGAATGGCTGATTGTGGTTGCCAGACCCGTGGAGTATTTCTCCAGCGCCTCAGCAAACTGGCTTGCCCTGTCCGGCTGGAGCGCGTGATCCAGTGCCTGCGCCGAGTTCCAGGTAGCGTCCCAGGCGTGAAGAAGGTCACGGCTCTGGCGAATCACTGTTTGCGAACGTTCAACCAACAAAGCACGCTCTGAGCTATCTAGTTGACGCTCCAGCGCCACACGTTGACACATCTCTTCACAGGCATTAATCGCTGCATGCAGACCAATACGAATTTGTATATAGGTACGCAGCGTTGTAGCTTCCTGCTGGCGAGGAATACGCATCAGTTTGCTTAACATACCCAGCGCGCCAGCCAGTTTTTGCGGTAGTGTGCGTGCTTCGCTTTCAGGCCAGACAAAGGTGTAAATCACTGCCGATACCGCAGTGCCGATAAGAATACCGATGGCGCGATCGCGTATTTCCACCAGGTCATACACCGGACCAAAAACGTTTTCGAGTGTGGCGAGCGCGAAGGTCACCACCATCTGCGTTCCGATATAAGAAGAACGTTCAGAGCTGGTGGCAACCCACGCCCCCAACAGGAAAATCGGTGCCAGCACAAACAGCAATTCGACAATATTGTCCAGCCAGGGGATGACTAAAATGGTCATTAGCAGCGCCAGAATTGCCCCACAAAAAGCCCCGCCAAAACGCAACGCCATCTTCTGGTACGATGAACCAACATTTGGGTTAGCGACGATCACGCAGGTCAACATACAGGTGTGAATGCCTTCCCAGTCCACGCCGCTATAGAAGGTGTAACAGATTAAACAGGCCAGCAGCGTTTTCACTGCATAGCGCATATAGTCCGGATTGGTAAAGGCATCGGGTACAAATGAAGGTGGTTTGGCGGCGGGTGTCGGCGGCGTATGCGGGTCCATCTGACCAAGATGTAACAGCGTCTGGCAGATATTCTCCAGGTTACATTCCCGCGCCGCCATTGCTTCCTCTTCACTTAACCGCCAGTTGCTTTTCCAGCATTGACCTTGTGCAATAGCATGTTGCAGTTTGTTGATTTCCAGGGCTAGTTTTTGCCGGAACTCAATGATTGCCAGCGAGTCAGCAAACGCGGTGGGATCGTAGCGATTCAGCGTCGAGTAAATGTAGGTTACCGTTGCCACGCAGCTTTGCCACCATGCGCTATGGGTTCGCCAGTCGGCGTCATCCGCGAGGCAAAAGACACTGAGTTTTTGCAGCGCCAGCGCCTCTCTTTCAATCCGCGTTTCAGGTAGTGGCGTGAGGCTTTCTGTCATGTGGCTTACCGCTTCATCAAGTCGGTCATTAAGTGCCTGATGCATTTGCGTGATGGCGCGGCTGGGAAACCACAACACGCCGATTAACGTCATCAATAATGTCGGGTAGAGGCCGACAACAATACACCACAGCGTTAAGCGCACGACGACTTCCGGATAATCGAGCATGGCGGGGAAGGTTTGCCCGTAAATGGCGACGATAGCGACGGCAAAAAAGACCAGCCCCAGCCGATGGGTGCGCATCAAAAACATACAGCCCATCAGGATCGGCCCGGCGATGATCAGTCTGATCAACGGTTCGCTGTAAGACCATTTGTAGATCAAAAACAGGCTGCCGATCTCCAGCACTGTGGCGATCACAAACAGGAACGCCACAAATTTGGTGTAAAACGCGTTCGACTGAATACCGTAAAACAGCACTGCCAGTGATAACGCCACGAAGGGGATCTCGAAGGTCATCGAGATTAGCACTACCAGCAGGCAGCCTACCCAGAGCTGCACGGTCTGCGGCACGCGACCTGGCCGTTGCTCGCTTAGCTCTTCATGAAAGAACGCCAGCAGCCTGACCACCGGTAATGGCAGGGAGTTGAGGGCGCTCATTATTGCGGCTCAAGATTAGCGACTGCCGATGCGCCGATACGGAACATTTCCGGGTCAGGTTTATCGACCATGATTTTGACCGGAAAACGCTGGGCAACGCGGACCCAGTTAATAGAACGAGACACTTTCGGCAGACCGCCAAGCACCAGACCACCGTCATCCGGCAACACACCGTAGCCAATGGAATCCACTTTACCTTCGAAGATTTTGCCGCTGTCGCTCATCAGGCGAATTGTCGCAGGCGTACCGGCATGAATGTTTTTCAGATCGGTTTCGCGGAAGTTGGCGATCACGTACCAGTGACGGGTGTCGATTAGCGTGAAAATAGGATGCATCGCGGAGGCAAATTGCCCAACCGAGGTTTTGAGGGAAATCACCCGACCATCGAACGGTGCGCGAACGGTGGCCATTTCCAGATGCAGTTTGGTTAGGGCAATATCCGCTTCGACCGCCGCGCGTTGCGCGACCAGTGCATCGACGCCGCTAACGGCGCTGGCGGCTGACTGTGCCTGCAACAATACAGCATTAAGATCGGCTTCTGCCGCACGCTGTGCGGTTCTCGCGCGGTCTACATCTTCCGCAGAGACAAAACCTTCCTTCAGTAGCGGCTCGGTACGGCGTAATGTATCGTTGGCCTGTTTGGCAGCGGCGCGAGCTTTTTCTACCGTGGCGTTAACCGAGTCAGCACCGAACTGTTGGGCATTAACGCTACGCTGAGTGAGCATAATTTGCTTATCCAGCGCGGCGAGGGAAGCTTCGGCTTTCGCCAGATTAGCTTCGTACGGGCGCGGGTCGATGCGAAACAGTAAATCACCTTGTTTAACTGCCTGGTTGTCGGTGACTGCCAGTTCTACAATGCGACCGCTGACTTCCGGTACTACATCAATGGTATCGGCTGACGCGTAAGCGTCGTTAGTTGATGGCGCACTGTCGACGCGCCAGATAACAAAAACAGCGGCAACCAGTGCCAGCGCAACCACCAGCAGGGCAGGGAATTTACTGCGAGGAGCTTTTTTCGGCGTACTTTCCATGAGCGCATCTCAAAATAGATTAGAAAAATGCCAGCCAGAACAGCATGGCGTAGAGAGCAAAAAGGGCGGTATAAATAATTCCGACAAATGCCAGATTGATATTTGCCTGCTGAATAATTCGCCTTGTGATGAGAGTCACAATAAGGCTGGCAATAATGCAGAAAAACCAGCCGGGATAATAAGCGCCGATTACCGGGATCGCCGGAGATAATGAGCATCCCGAAACCATGAAGACGGGAATTATCCAGGTTGCTTTTTTGAGTTGCATCACCATGCGAGAGAGAACTGTTGGCATAATAAATACATCCTGTCTGCTGCGAACAATATCTGTAGTGAATGTCAATATCCATTGAAGGCGTCAGTATGGCTATTTTCTTGTGGAATAAAAATAGCTTTATTCAGCCACCGCATTCATAACTTATTTATTTTATGTATTAGTTAATGATTTATATTTTTAATATAAATGCTTTCGGGAGCTTAGTTGCCCCCGAAAGTGAGTGGAATTAATTTGGGGTAACGATATTCACCCACAAATCAAAATTATCCAGACAGGCAATAATTTCTTCCAGTTTCGCACCATTGCCAATAATTTTGGCTTTCTTCGCTTTTACCAGCTCTGCCATTTTCGCCTGTCCGGTCAGCACCGCGTGCAGATCTTCACGGCTGATGTAGAAAGCGGCGTTGGCTTCAGGCTGCAGCGTTTTACGGTAGTTAAGCACGCTATCGTTCAGCGTCAGGTTGAGGTTATCGCCGTTACTCATATTGAAGTTCAGGCTGATATTTTTGCCAGCGGCTTTTTCGCTATCGAGGCGCACGGACATAAATTCGAACAGCATTTCGACTGACATCCCGCGAATGGTGTCCGGGGAACCGGTGGTGCCGTGGCTGAACTTATGTACTCCTTCGCGCAGCTCTTTCGCACCAGTCAGGTAGAAACCGCGCCAGGTGGCGGACTCGGCCTGATAACCAAGCTGTTCAAAGTTTTTGGCTTGCAGATTTTTCGCTACCTGGTCACCCGGATTGGCGGCAATCACCTGTTTCAGTAATTCTGCCGACCAGCGGTAATCCCCTTGCTTATTCGCTTCCTGTGCCAGGTTGATCACGCGCGCGGAACCGCCCAGCGCCTGTACATAACGCTTGCCCATCTCCACCTGACCATATGGATGCAGGTTAGCCGGATTGCCATCGTAGTAGCCAAGATAGAAGTTATACACCGCGCGGGCGTTATGGCTAACAGAGCCATAGTAGCCGCGGCTGGCCCAGTTGTTGGCAAGTGCTGGCGGCAACTTAATCATGTCTCCGATTTCATTCATGGTGTAGCCCTGGTTTGCCAGGTGCAGGGTCTGATCGTGAATATACTTGATGGTATCGCGATATTTACCAATATAATCATTGATATGCTTATTGCCCCAGACTGGCCAGGTGTGTGGCATAAACAGTACTTCCGCTTCGTTACCCCACATATCCAGCGTTTCGTTCAGGTACTCGGTCCACTTGCTGGTGTCGCGGGTTTTCGCGCCGCGCAGGGTGTAGAAGTTGTGCAGGGTGTGAGTGGCGTTCTCGGCGGTGCACAGCGCTTTCAGGGCCGGAATATAGAAATGCATTTCCGCGGGTGCTTCGCTGCCTGGGGTCATCAGGAAGTCAAACTCCAGACCATCGATAATCATCTTCTCGCCAGTTCTGACAATTGTTTTGGTTGGCGCAATAATGCTCGGGTCGCCGGTCGCCAGCGTGACACCGAGGCCATTACCCACGTTGCCCTGTGCGTTGTGCGGCAGTAACAGGCCGTAAGAGTAAAGGGCTCGGCGGCTCATGATGTTACCCGCCAGCACGTTTTCGCTGATAGCTTCGTCCATAAAGCCTGCCGGAGCGATTACCTGAACTTTCCCTGATTTAACATCAGCTTCAGTGATAATGCCTTTCACTCCGCCATAATGGTCGGCGTGGCTGTGGGTGTAGATAACGGCAACAATTGGTTTTTGCGGACGATGCTGGAAGTAAAGGTCAAGTGCGGCTTTCGCGGCTGGCGGCGTCACCAGTGGGTCGATAACAATAATCCCTTTCTCGCCTTCAACGAACGTAATGTTAGAGATGTCCTGACCGCGCACTTGATACATTTTATCGGTGACTTTAAACAGGCCAGAAATGCCGTTGAGCTGCGACTGACGCCACAGACTGGGATTTACGGTTTCCGGTGCGGCGGCATTAATATCAAATTTGTAATCATCTGCCCGATAATAAACTTTTCCGTTAGCATCACGCAGAATACCTTCATCCAGTAGCGGGGCGATAAATCCACGTTGGGCATCGTCAAAATCCTGACGATCGCTAAACGGCAATGATTTGGCGTAGTTCTGGTTAATTTGCTGAGTATATTGGCTGGCAGCCTGAGCTTCTTCCTTCGCGTAAGCGGTATTTACCATCATGCCGCTGGCGGCGGTTAATGCAATAACAATCCTGCTCAAACGGAATAACCGTGAGTTATTCATATAAATCTCCATTTATCATTTGTGTCGTAAATATATGACCCATACAAAATACGTCATTTGAAACTGGCGTTATCATAATTGGGAAGCTTCGACTTTAATAAGAGTAAGTGTGAGCAGAACACGCTATTTTATTAGGCATTAGTGCTGAAGAAGGAGGACAGCGATAGTTTTATTTTTTCTATAAATAATACGAAACGGTTTATTCTTTAATTATATATATTAACGGTAATATCGTTAGCATAGCGGGATTTTGATTTGTGGTACAGGTGTCGGCATTTCGATAGCGGCGAACAAGTTTGCCGGAGTTCGTGCGATCGTCTGTAGCGAACCTTATTCCGCGCAACTCTCGCGGCAACATAACGACACCAACGTGCTGGCTTTTGGTTCACGAGTGGTTGGCCTCGAACTGGCGAAAATGATTGTGGATGCATGGCTGGGGGCGCAGTACGAAGGCGGTCGTCATCAACAGCGTGTGGAGGCGATTATGGCAATAGAGCAGCGGAGGAATTGAGATTCATCCACTGTTTGCATGGATGAGTAATGACTAATGTGGATAGAGTCTCTTTCTGAGGTTAGTTAATGAAACGCTATCCGCTGTTATTTTTATTTACCCTGCTCACGCTGACCGCTGTTCCGGCTCATGCCGATATTATCGATGACACCATTGGCAATATTCAGCAGGCGATTAACGACGCTTATAATCCTGACCGTGGACGCGATTATGAAGATTCGCGTGATGACGGTTGGCAGCGTGAAGTGAGCGACGATCGTCGCAGACAATATGATGATCGCCACCGCCAGTTTGAAGATCGCCGCAGGCAACTGGATGATCGCCAGCGCCAACTTGATCAGGAGCGTCGGCAACTGGAAGATGAAGAACGGAGAATGGAAGATGAGTATGGGCGTTAGTCGGATCGTTTTTGCCTGATTGCTGGTTAACCCCGGTTCCAGTTTATCCGCAACGATCGCCTTCAGAAGCGTAACTCACTCCTCGACTCTGTGTATAACAAAGTCACTTGTGACAATAACGTCTGCTCACATCGCGGGAGGACGAGCCTCCCGGTGGGGCTTATTTTGTGGGCTGTTGTTTAACAACATTAATCATCCACGGCACTCCATATTTATCGGTGACTTTGCCGAAGCCATGCGCCCAGAAGGTTTCCTGCCAGTCCATTTCGATTTTTCCATTGGCGGCAAGGTTGTCAAACCAGCGTTTCCCTTCTTCGACCTGTTGCGAATCGAGCACCAGCGTAAAGCCGGAGTAGCTGGCTTTTCCTGACGGTATGGCATCGCTCATCATGATATCGCTACCGGCAATGCGCACGTTAGCATGGGCGATGGCAGTATCCGGGAATTGCATTCCTGATGGGCAGCCTTCGGCGCTTTCCTGTGCGGTTTTCGGCATTTCTCCGAAGCTGATTTTATACAGCAGTTCCGCGTCCAACGTGCGTTGATAATAGGCTATTGCGTCGGCACAGTTACCGGCAAAAGAGATGTAGGGACTTAACGGCATGATGGTGACCTCAGTGAAGAGAAGTCAGTTAAGTGTAGTTTGAATTTTGTACAGATGAAGAGTAGGCCTGATAAGACGCGGTAAGCGTCGCATCAGGCATTGGCACCGTTGCCGGATGCTTCGCACCCGGCAATCGAAATCAGTTCTTTTTCACAAACTCAGATTTCAGTTTCATCGGGCCAAAACCATCGATTTTGCAATCGATGTTATGGTCACCTTCAACCAGGCGGATGTTTTTCACTTTGGTGCCGATCTTCAGCATCGAAGAGCTACCTTTTACCTTCAGGTCTTTAATGATGGTAACGCTGTCGCCGTCAGCCAGCAGGTTGCCGTTAGCATCTTTAACGATCAGCTCGTCGCTTTCCTGTGCAGGTTCAGCGTCGTTCCATTCGTAGGCGCATTCCGGGCAGATGTACATGCCGTTATCTTCGTAAGTGTATTCGGAGTTGCATTTCGGGCAGTTTGGTAATGACATGTGGATTTCCTCAAAGTCAGCAGGGCAAAAGCGCCAAAAAACGGCAGATTGCCGAAAAAGGCCGCAATTATACACAAAATCCCTGAGTTTGTCGGGGGTACTGCTGATTTTAGACGACAAACGTTTTCATTTGAAAGACAACGCAAAAAGAAAATAATCTTTTTGCCTCCATTTATTATTTAAGTTAAGGTTAACTCTCTTCTTGTTCTTTTTTAATTCAATTATTATTTCTATCTTTCTGACATTTTAAATGTATCGGAAGAGGCTTATTCATTCGGATAAAAAGACTATATTAATTATAAGAGTTATTTACTGCTGTAATTATAAAATCCGAAAGCAGAACTAAAAAACAATCTGGCTAAATAAAAGTAATAAAATTTGCTTTAAGGAAGAATTTTCCATGTACACACAGACAATATATGAGTTAAGTCAGGAGGCTGAACGCCTGTTACAGCTTTCCCGACAACAGTTGCAGTTACTGGAAAAAATGCCTCTCTCTGTACCCGGAGAAGATACACCACCACTGACTTTGCCCTGGGGGCAGCATAATATCGACGAGCGTCATGCCATGTTGAGTAATGAGCTGCGTAAAATCTCCCGTCTGGAAATGGTGCTGGCGATTGTTGGCACCATGAAAGCAGGGAAATCAACCACCATTAACGCTATTGTTGGCACTGAAGTTCTTCCTAATCGCAACCGTCCTATGACTGCGCTACCGACGCTTATTCGCCATGCTCCGGGGCAAAAAGAACCGGTGTTGCATTTTTCGCATGTCGCGCCAATCGACCGTTTAATCCAACAATTACAACAGCGCTTGCGTGATTTCGATATTAAACATCTGACCGATCTGCTGGAAATAGATAAAGATATGCGTGCACTTATGCAGCGGATCGAAAATGGCATCGCTTTCGAAAAATATTATCTTGGTGCCCAGCCTATTTTTCATTGCCTGAAAAGTTTGAATGATTTGGTGCGTCTGGCGAAGGCGCTGGACGTCGATTTTCCCTTTTCTGCTTATGCCGCCATTGAGCATATTCCAGTGATTGAAGTGGAGTTTGTCCATCTGGCGGGGCTGGAGAGTTATCCCGGGCAGTTAACGTTACTGGATACTCCCGGGCCAAATGAAGCCGGGCAACCACATCTACAAGAAATGCTTAACGAGCAACTGGCGCGCGCCTCCGCAGTGCTGGCGGTACTGGATTATACGCAACTGAAGTCAATCTCCGATGAGGAGGTTCGTGAGGCGGTTTTAGCGGTGGGGAAATCAGTACCGCTGTATGTACTGGTCAATAAGTTCGATCAGCAGGATCGGAACAGTGACGATGCCGAACAGGTGAGGGCGCTGATTTCCGGGACGCTGATGAAAGGTTGCGTTACGCCAGGGCAGATATTTCCGGTGTCGTCGATGTGGGGCTATCTGGCGAATCGGGCACGCCATGAGTTAGTCAACAACGGTAAATTACCAGCACCGGAGCAACAACGCTGGGTGGAGGATTTTGCCCATGCGGCGCTGGGCAGGCGCTGGTGTAACGCCGATCTGGCGGATATCGACCATATTCGTCATGCTGCCGATCAACTGTGGGACGATTCGCTATTCGCCCAACCGGTTCAGGCGTTACTCCATGCCGCCTACGCTAACGCGTCGTTATATGCTCTGCGATCTGCATCGCATAAGTTGTTGAATTACGCCCTGCAGGCGCGGGAATATCTGGATTTTCGCGCACACGGGCTGAACGTCGCCTGCGAACAATTGCGGCAAAATATCCGCCAGGTTGAAGAAAATATGCAGCTATTGCAGCTCAATCAGGTACAGGTGAGTGGCGAGATTAAACATGAAATCAAGGTGGCCCTGACGTCAGCCACCGACTTTCTGTGTCAGCAGCAAAATGAGGTGAATGCCCGGCTAGCTGCGCTGTTTCAACATGATTCGTGGCCGTTAAGTGAGATCCGCACCCGCTGCGAGACGTTGTTACAGACGGCACAAACCAAAATCAGCCGTGACTTCACGCTGCGTTTTACTGAACTGGAATCAACCCTTTGCCGGGTGTTAACCGATGTTATTCGTCCCATTGAGCAACGGGTTAAAACGGAATTGAGTGAGTCCGGGTTTCGTCCTGGATTTCATTTTCCTGCTTTTCACAGCGCAGCTCCCCACTTCAATACTCGTCAGTTGTTCAGCAATGCAATATCTCGCCAGGAAAAAACGGATGAGCAGATCACCCGTTTTGGCATTGTGCGTGAGACTTTCTCGCGCTGGCTGAATCAGCCCGACTGGGGGCGGAGTAGTGAGAAATCTCCGCCGGAGGCTATTGATTACAGCGCGCTACAACGAATGTTAACCGCGGAAGTCGACCTTTATTGCCAACAAATGGCTAAAGCTTTGGCGGTTCAGGTCGATGATTCTGTCACGGCAGACATGAGCACTTTTTTTGCTGATTTCGCTTTATGCTTGACGGAATTACAGACGCGTTTACGCGAAAGCCTGGCTCTGCGTCAACAAAATGAATCTGTAGTTAAGATGATGCAGCAGCAATTGCAGCAGACTGTGATGACTCACGGCTGGATTTATACGGACTCTCAGTTGTTACGCGATGATATTCAAACACTTTTCACGGCAGAACGATATTGACTAAGACGTTACTGGACGGCCCCGGTCGCGTGCTGGAGTCGGTTTATCCCCGCTTTTTAGTGGATCTGGCGCAGGGCAATGACGCCCGCTATCCACAAGCCCATCAGCAGCAGTTTCGCGAACGGCTGATGCTGGAGATCCTTGCTCGCACACAGCTTCAGACGTGGGCGAACGCAGGAATGTTAAATGCGCCGCTTAGCCTGCGCCTGACATTGGTGGAAAAACTGGCGGCGATGCTTGATCCCGCTCATCTGGCGCTGACGCAGGTCGCGCAACATCTGGCACTATTGCAAAAAATGGATCACCGCCCACAATCTGCTTTTCCGAAACTTCCGCAGCAAATTGCCGCGTTGTATGAGTGGTTTTCCAGCCGTTGTTGCTGGAAGGAAAAAGCGTTAATGCAACGAGGATTACTGGTGCAGGCGGGCGAGCAGAGCGCGCAAGTTTTTACCCGCTGGCGTGCTGGTGCGTATAACGCCTGGTCGTTGCCTGGGCGTTGTTTCATTGTTCTGGAAGAGTTGCGCTGGGGGGCGTTTGGTGATGCCTGCCGTCTGGGAAGCCCGCAAGCGGCGGTGTTGTTGCTTGACGATTTGCGCGTGAAAGCGACGCAATATCTGGCCGAAAGTATCAACGCAGCACCGACTACTCGTCATTATTACCCTCAGTGGTTTACCTCTCCCACTACCCCGACTGGCGGAGATTATGCTGACTTTTTAAGCTGGCTGGGCAAGTGGTCCGATGCCGATAAACAGCCCGTTTGCTGGTCAGTAACCCAACGCTGGCAAACTGTCGCGCTGGGGATGCCACGGCTCTGCTCAGCACAGCGTCTGGCGGGGGCGATGGTAGAGGAAATCTTCACTGTAAATTAAGTGTAAATAATCGGTTACACCAATGAGTGTTAAACGAAATCCATGTGTGAAGTTGATCACAAATTTAAACGCTGGTAGGGTAAAAAGGTCATTAACTGCCCAATTCAGGCGTCAACAGGTTTGGTTGTACAGTTCTTAATCAGAACGTGTAAATAAACCCGCTACGCTTGTTACAGAGATTGCACCCTGCAATTCCCGCTCCCCTTTTGCGGGCGCCACGTCGATTTGCCTGACGTGTGCGGAAATGGGCTTACTCTGCGAGGAAAGCTATGCTGAAAAGGAAAAAAGTAAAACCGATAACCCTTCGTGATGTCACTATTATTGATGACGGTAAACTGCGAAAAGCCATTACTGCAGCATCGCTGGGTAATGCAATGGAATGGTTTGATTTTGGTGTTTATGGTTTTGTTGCTTACGCATTAGGTAAAGTCTTTTTCCCTGGGGCTGATCCCAGCGTGCAGATGGTTGCTGCACTTGCCACCTTCTCCGTTCCCTTTCTGATTCGACCGCTTGGCGGGCTCTTCTTTGGTATGTTGGGCGATAAATATGGTCGCCAGAAGATCCTCGCTATCACCATTGTGATTATGTCGATCAGTACATTCTGTATTGGATTGATACCGTCCTATGCCTCGATTGGTATTTGGGCACCGGTTCTGCTGTTGATTTGTAAGATGGCGCAAGGTTTCTCGGTCGGCGGCGAATATACCGGAGCATCGATATTTGTTGCGGAATACTCTCCTGACCGCAAACGTGGCTTTATGGGTAGCTGGCTGGATTTCGGTTCTATTGCCGGGTTTGTTCTGGGCGCGGGTGTGGTGGTGTTAATTTCTACTATCGTCGGTGAAGAGAACTTCCTCGACTGGGGCTGGCGTATTCCGTTCTTTATCGCTCTGCCGTTAGGGATTATCGGACTTTATCTACGTCATGCTTTAGAAGAGACACCAGCGTTCCAGCAACATGTTGAGAAACTGGAACAGGGCGACCGCGAAGGTTTGCAGGATGGCCCGAAAATCTCGTTTAAAGAGATTGCCACGAAGCACTGGCGCAGCCTGTTGACGTGTATTGGTCTGGTGATAGCCACTAACGTGACTTACTACATGCTGCTGACCTATATGCCAAGTTATTTGTCGCATAACCTGCATTACTCCGAAGATCACGGGGTGCTGATTATTATCGCCATTATGATCGGGATGTTGTTTGTGCAGCCGGTAATGGGCCTGCTGAGTGACCGTTTTGGCCGTCGCCCGTTTGTGATCCTCGGTAGTGTTGCGCTGTTTGCACTGGCGATCCCGGCGTTTATTCTGATTAACAGTAATATCATCGGTCTGATTTTTGCCGGACTGTTGATGCTGGCAGTGATCCTCAACTGTTTTACGGGCGTTATGGCCTCAACGCTGCCAGCGATGTTCCCGACGCATATCCGTTACAGCGCGCTGGCGGCGGCATTTAATATTTCGGTGCTGATTGCCGGTCTGACGCCAACGCTGGCGGCATGGTTGGTAGAAAGTTCGCAGGATCTGATGATGCCAGCGTATTACCTGATGGTAGTGGCGGTGATTGGTTTGATTACCGGCGTGACCATGAAAGAGACGGCGAATCGTCCGTTGAAAGGCGCGACACCGGCGGCGTCAGATTTGCAGGAAGCGAAGGAAATTCTCGTTGAGCATTACGATAATATCGAGCAAAAAATCGAAGATATTGACCACGAGATTGCCGATTTGCAGGCGAAACGCACTCGCCTGGTACAGCAACATCCGCGAATTGATGAGTAACCTGAAATGGATTACCTGATGCGACGCTGTCGCGTCTTATCAGGCCCCCAATCGGTCTGACCCGACTCTTAAGGTTCACTTAATCTCTGGCGTGCATACTCTCCTCCAGTTCAATGGAGGAGAGTGCAATGAAAAACCGTATTTATGAAAGTTTAACTACCGTGTTTAGCGTGCTGGTAGTAAGCAGCTTTCTTTATATTTGGTTTGCCACGTATTGATCTTTCTTCAGCCGTATCCAGGCGCGCGTGCCGGAAGTCTCTTCCCGGTTTTGCAGGAAAAACTGCCCGTGATGCAACTGCGTGATGCGGCTGACAATACTTAATCCCAGACCAATTCCGCCATAACGGCTGTCCATCCGTACAAACGCTTTGCTCAACTCTCCGCATTTACTCTCATCAATACCAGGCCCTTCATCTTCAACTGCCATTACCGCACCGCCATCTTCTTGCAGTTTAATCATAATGTTGCTGCCTTCGGGACTATAGCGATGGGCGTTTTCTACCAGGTTACGCAACAACATGCGTAGTAGAGTGGCGTCGCCCTGGACAGTGATGTCGGCGGCGCTTTCTGGCAACAGCAAGGTTTGCTGACGCTGGTCGAGCATGGTGCTGAGTTCGTCATAGGAGGGCAGGATCACATCATCCAGCAACTTTACATGCTGGTAATTACCCGAAGAGAATGACTGTCCGGCGCGCGCCAGTTGTAACAACTGGGAGACGCTGGCCATCATCTGATCGAGCCGCGCGACTAACGGCGCTACGTCAATGTTGTGCGTTTTCGCCATTAACTCCAGATGCAAACGTACCCCTGCCAGCGGCGTTCGTAGTTCGTGAGCGACGTCAGCGGTAAACAGCCGTTCGTTATCCAGCGTGCTGGTCAGGCGACTGACCAGATCGTTCAATGCAGAAACTACCGCTTCGATTTCGAGGGTGGCACTGTGAATAGCAATAGGTGTCAGGTTGTCGGCGGTACGCGCTTCCAGCTCTTTTTGCAGTTCCGCCAGTGGGCGGGTGATGCGAAGTACCGCCTGATAGCAGATAAACAGCGTCAGACTGACCATAAACACGCCAGGAACAATCAGACTGGCGACCGCCTCACGGATTTCACGCATGATGTGGCGATCGTTGTTGCGATTGTCGCGCAGCGCCTGCTCAAATAGCTGAATCTGCTCGGTGCTTTCATGCCATAGCCAGAAAACGCTGATCAGCTCAAACACCAGCAGAATTGCCCCAATGGTTAATATCAGCCGTTGACGCAGCGATATTGGTCGACGCAGAAAACGCATCAGGTTCAATTAGTTTTCCTCATTAGCGACCAGCATATAGCCAAAGCCGCGCACGGTGCGGATACGGGCTTTGCCCACTTTGTCGCGCAAGTTATGGATATGCACTTCCAGGGTATTCGTTGAGGGTTCGTTGTCCCAGTTGTAAATGTCGTTGTAGAGAATTTCCCGATGCACCGGACTACCCGCCTTGAGCATCAGGCGCGACAGCAGGGCATATTCTTTTGGTGTCAGGATCAGCTCTTCACCGCCCATCCATACCTGACGGCGACCCATATTCAGCATCAGGTTGCCAACCTTCAGCTCGCTTTCGCCCTGATTATTATGGCGCCGCAGCAGGGCGCGGATGCGGGCGTGCAACTCTTCCAGCGCGAAAGGCTTCACCAGATAGTCGTCGGCACCGACATCCAGCCCGGCGATTTTGTCGGTAAGCGTGTCGCGGGCGGTGAGGATCAGTACCGGCAGGGTGTATTTTTTCTGCCGGATACGAGCGAGAAAATGCAGTCCATCTTCGTCGGGTAAACCTAAATCCAGCACCACCAGGCTGTAATGACCGGCTTCCAGGCTTTGTTCCGCCATCCGCGCGGTCGTGACGCCATCACACGCGTAGCCTTCAGTTTGTGCCGCCAGAATCAATCCCTGCAATAACAGTGTATCGTCTTCAACAATTAGAATTTTCATTCAGTCGTTCTCCTGCATGCCTGCAGAATATCATCCGCGGCTTGATAATACTTCGTCTCGACGCCGGTTAATCCCAACAGGGTTGAGAATAAATTGTCCTGTGAATAGTGCTGCGTTTGTGCTTGTTTTTGCAGGCAGCTTTGATCAACCTGATACCGTTTTTGATAATCCTCCGACAACCACAGCAGCATCGGAACCTGCTTTTGGCTATCCGGGGCGATGCTATAAGGCAAGCCGTGTAGATAGATGCCATTTTCACCTAACGATTCACCGTGGTCAGAAAGATAAATCAGGCTGGTGGTAAATTTATCCTGATGTTCTTTCAGCAGATTAATCGCTTTATCAACAATATAGTCGACGTAGAGCAACGTATTGTCGTAAGTATTGACCAGTTGCTCTTTGGAACAGGTCTGGATCTCGTTGGTGTCGCAGGTGGGAGTAAATTTCCTGAACTGCGGTGGATAGCGGTTGTAATAGGTCGGGCCGTGGCTGCCGATGGTGTGTAAGACAATCACCCCATCGCCTTGCAGATTATTGATGTACTCCTCCAGTCCGTGGAACAGCACTTCGTCATAGCATTCGCCGTTGATGCACTGACCGGGTAAGTTCAGGGCAGTGACGTTCTGATGAGGCACGCGGTCACATGCGCCTTTGCAGCCGCCATCGTTGTCATTCCATAGTACGTTGATGCCTGCCCGCTGAATGATATCCAGCACGCCTTCCTGGTGTTGTGCCAGCTCTTCTTTGTAATGCTCGCGCGGCATATCTGAGAACATGCACGGTACGGAGACAGCCGTTGCTGTGCCGCAAGACGCAGTATTAGGAAAATAGATCACGTTATCTTTCGCCAGTCGCGGGTTGGTTTCACGCGGGTAGCCATTGAGTGAGAAATTCTCCGCCCGCGAGGTTTCCCCGACGATCAAAATGGTCAGGTTTTTCCGGTTTCCTTTTTGCATTAACGGGTTGCGGTGTGCGTCCTCACCAATGCGTACCAGTGGCAGATTTGCCAGTCGCTGGTGGGAATACCATGACCAACTGGCAACAATGCTGTTGGAGGGGCTTAAAGATTTCACCAGCTCTTTGTTGTTGCGAAACAGCGAGGCGTAGTCTTTATAAAAAAGCACGGCAACCAGCACAATCAGCAGTACAGATATCAGGATACTGGCTCCACGGAAAAGAACACTGCGCAGGCGCGAGGCAGCAGGTTTGATTTTTATCCAGCAGGCAATCAGCGCAGCAAGTACGCCGCTTAACCCTAGCGTTAGTAACATGCGTGGCGTCATCAACGCATAACTTTCCGCCGGTGTGGTATCAATGATATTGGCAATCATCGAACGGTCGATGACGATGCCATAAGTCATGATGAAATATTGCGCAGATGCGCCAACGAGAATAAACAGACAGGCTAGTGGTCGATTAAGCCATAAGAAAGAGCCTAGTGTCAGAACAATATTAATCACGCTGAACGCGACGACTGGCATCGACAAGAAAACCAGCACGTTATGCAGCGAATCCAGCGGTAACGCCTGTAACACCTGTTTAAAAAAGGCAATGTTCAGGCAGATAGCAATATAAAAAGAGGCCAGCAATAGCCAGGCGAGTAAATTCAAAGAGGGTCTTTTTAAAAGGCGCTTTAACATCACGGTGTTTCCATCGAACAAAGTGCGCATATGCTCGCAAAGCAAAGTTAAGCCAACCTTAAGTTCTTAAGGTTGGCTTTTATGTTTGCTGGATTAAGGAGGCTTAATCTTTGCTAATGGGTGGATCTAAAGGATACGGGTTTTTATGCAGCCGGTTGTAGTTCAGCGTGTACATAGCGGTGATCACCATCAGAGTGACAAATGACCACATGACTTCTTGTGCACCAGAACCAACCACCGCCCAGATGCAATAAAGGAAGGCGATAGTTGTGATGACCAGATACGCCGGACGCGCTTTGCCAAAGTGACCGTGGCCTAAAAGCAGTAAAGCTGCACAGGTATAAAGATAAGGCACCAGGGTAAAGATAACCGATACGGAAGAGACCAGACCGAACTCTTTGGTTGCGTTTGGTGAGATGCTGCTGAACTGGAAGATAGTCATCAGGATACCAACGATAATCAACCCGGCTACCGGTGTGCCTGCTTTGTTGACGCGGGCAAAAATCGGTGGGAACAAACCGTCATCGGCAGCGGCTTTCGCCGTTTGTCCAGCCAGTAACGTCCAGCCGCCGAGCGAACCCAGGCAACCAGCCGCCGCACAGAAGGAGACAATGGCTCCTGCGGTATCACCCAGCGCCATCCGTGCAGCATCACCGAATGGCGAGGCGGAAACGCGCAGTGCGGCATTCGGGATCATCCCCATAATTGCCGTGGTCGAGAGCACATAGCAGACGGCAGCAATCAGTACCCCACCAATGGTGGCAATAGGGACGTTGCGTTTCGGGTTTTTCACTACACCCGCTGCAACAGAAGCACTTTCTACCCCGATAAATGACCACAGCGTTACGTTTAAGGTGCTTTGAATTGCGCCGAAAGTGCCCAGACCGCTAACGTTCCAGGCCGCCATATAGGTTTCTCCGTGGAACCAGAACCAGCCGAATACGGCAATCCCGACGATGGGGATCAGCGCCAGTACAGTGGCGATGGCCTGCACGCGGGTAATCATTTTCGGCCCGACGATATTAAGCAGAACGAAGATCCACAGCACCACAACACAGGTGATAGTTAATACCAACGGATCTTTCAGTACCGGGAAGAAATAGCTCAGGTAGCCGACGCCAATGACCACCATAGCAATATTGCCGATCCAGCAGGCCAGCCAGTAGAGAACGTTAGTTTGATACCCGAGGAAAGGACCAAAACAGCGGCGCGCGTAGGCATATGAACCGCCAGGGCTGGGATCGAGGAACGACATTTTGGCGTAAACCATCGATAAAGCCAAAGCACCGATAATTGTCACCAGCCAACCATATATAGCAATCCCCCCCGTCGAGGCCAGATTTGCAGGTAACAGAAAAACACCTGACCCCATAATATTCCCCGACACCATTAGGGTGACGGGGATTAAGCCCACTTTGTGAGCATCAGCATCCGAAGACATAATAAAACTCCTGCGAAGGCGAGCTTCGTGACAATAAATTACGTCATATCATACGCCTGCATTCGCGCGTTGAATTATCGTCGGCTGGCTTATCGCTGATGCTGTTATTAATATATCTCTTCGTTAAGGTTATAAATCAGGCGATAGAACGTTCTCTATGCTGGCTAACATAATGGAGTGGGGTCATGCCATAGAAATCTTTAAATACAGAAATAAAGTAAGACGTACTGTTGTAGCCACAGGACTGTGACACCTGTGAGATATTTTTACCATCCATCATTAATTCATTTACGGCATAACGCATCCGGCAGGTGGTTATTATTTGGCTATAACTGGTGTTTTCGCTTTTCAGCTTTTTCTTTAACAAACTTGGGCTAAGGCATAAACAACTGGCTACCATACTAAGATTCCAGTCTTTATGGATATCGCTTTCAATGATTTGATAAACGCTGTCGCTAACACAATTACGTAACATATGCATTAGCAGTGAAAGGAATTTTTTACTGTCGAGAAAACGAGATAGTACAGTGAATAATAATGCACGTGTTCGTTCCTTTTCCGACTCTGTTTCAGCGGGCATTATGCTGTGTTGCGCAGCGACGCGAAACACCTCTGGTGTCAGGCATGACAGGGAAATAAAAGGCGTGGCGCTACGCTGCCAGACCGGTATTTTCGAGAGATCTTTATTCAGAAAACGGAGATAATCTTTGATGATGTCGAGGCTAATATACGCAACCAAAGTGTTATTCAGAGAGGAGACGTCGATAATATTGTTTTCACAACTTAATAACGTTATATGGTTAGCTTTCAAACTTATAGGTTCTTTCCCATTCACTCTTAGCCAGACATCTTTTTCAGTTAATAAAACTATACAAGGTTGGTTGCTGCAAATCCTCATACATGTACTCCTGAAATGCAAAGAAAATAGTGGATCTCGCCAACATAGAGAGATACCGGGGACTGGTTATATAATTGTATGACGAATCAAAACATGCATAAAAATAACGTGTTTTGCTAATATTACAAATTTTTATAGTAATTTCTCATGTACAAAAATTTTTACAGAGTGAAGAAGTGTAAATAACAAACAAAAAAAGCGCGGGGTGGGACCGCGCAAAAAGTATGACATTTTTGTTTGCAGCAATTTTTATGAAAACGTTGCCATACTCAAAAGGCCTCAGGCCAGGCGGCGTAATGTTATTTAAACAATTACGCCTTCAGCGGAATAGTGGTTACGCTTTCACACACATTACGTGGTAAATACCGTCAATAATTTCGGTGCCTTCCGTTTCGTGTTCAAAACTAGGGAAATGATGATCCCAGGATTGCAGTGAGCGTAAATAGCTTACTTGTGGGCTGTTTTTATCGCCAAAGTTTTCACCGGAAAGCAGCATTGGGATCCCGGGCGGATATGGGATGACTGAGTTCGCCGCAATACGTCCCGGCAGGTTTTCAATGGATACCAGTTCAACGTTGTTATCGACAATTGCGTTGTATGCTTCGCGCGGAGTGATTTCTGCCACCGGCAGGCCGGAATAGGCTTCGTTCAATCGTGCGCCAGGATTGTTTTCTTTCAGCCAGGCAAACATTTTGTCGCCCAGATCGTGAATACCCATGTTCGCATAAGTGTCAGGATATTGTTCAACAAGTTCCGGCATTACCTGAGCCAGCGGGGTGTTAGCGTCGTAGTGGCGTTTGAAGGAACAGAGGGTGTTAGCCAGCGTTCCCCATTTCCCACGGGTTACGCCCATTGAGAACAGGAACATAATCTGGAAGTCGGTGGTACGGGTGGGCACAATGCCGTGGCGACCCAGCCATGCGGTAACCAGTGCTGCCGGAACACCGGTTTCTTCCAGTTCACCGTCTTCACCCATCCCCGGAGCGAGGATGCTGACTTTAATCGGGTCAAGCATACTCCAGTTATCCGGAATATCTTTGAAGCCGTGCCAGCTTTCGCCCGGATGCATTACCCAGCAGTCCTGAACGGTGGTCAGCAGTTTGTGCGGTGCGTCGGCAAAGTCATAGGTTTTGCCGGTTTCCGGATCGGTAACCACTTCTTTATTCCACGGCTTAAAGAACCAACTACCTTCGTCAGCAAACTCTTTATACAACCGTGCCATTGCCTGGCGGAAATCGACCGCTTCGTCGATCACTTCCTGAGTCAGCGACAGGCCGCTGTTGCCGTCCATCATTGATACAGCCACATCGTTTGACGCGCAGATGGCATATAGCGGGGAAGTGGTGGCATGCATCATGTATGCCTGATTAAAGCGGGAGAAGTTAATCGCGCCGCGGCCTTCACGTACATGAATATAAGACGCCTGCGACAGTGCATTCAGCAGTTTATGAGTGGAGTGGGTGGCGAAAACGGTAGGACCGCTGTGATCACCCGGCTCACCGCGCATCGCGTAGTGATCGGCATAGATCGGATTAAAACGTGCGTAACCGTACCAGGCTTCGTCGAAGTGCAGACGATCGGCGGTTTTTTCCAGCAGATCCTGCGCGTCTTTGGCGTTATAGCATACGCCGTCATAGGTGCAGTTGGTTACCACGCAGTAAGAGGGTTTTTGCCCGACTTTGTCTTTGGTCAGCGGGCTTTCGCTGATTTTCTTCTGCAAGGTTTCAGGCTGCATTTCCTGCGGATAGATTGGCCCGATAATGCCGTAGCGGTTGCGGCTTGGCACCATGTATACCGGTTTCGCGCCAGTCAGCATTAAACCTTGTTCGATGGATTTGTGGCAGTTACGGTCAACAACAACCACGTCGTTATCTGTCATGCAGGCTTGCATGATGGTGCGGTTAGACCCTGAAGTGCCGACGACGACTGACCAGGAGTGGTCGGCACCAAATACGCGCGCGGCATATTTTTCGCTTTCGCCAAATGCGCCAGTATGGTCAAGTAAAGAACCGAGGGAAGTTCGTTCGATGCCCATGTCGGTGCGGAACAGGTTTTCACCATAGTAGTCATGGTAGAAACGTCCGGCGGGGGTTTTAGTGAAGCCAACACCGCCCTGGTGACCTGGCGCGGCCCAGGAGTACTCATGGATGTCGCTATATTTCATCAGCGCGCTGAACAGTGGCGGCAATAGCTGTTGGCGGTAGCGGGACATCGCTGCGATGGCGCGTCCGGCGATAAAGTCAGCGGTATCTTCCAGAATCCAGGCGAATTCATCGACAAGCTCCAGCAGATCGCGATCCAGCGCGGCGATTGATTTTTCCCGGTCGCCTAACAGGAATACCGGCACATTTTGCTGACGCTCATGAAGCTTACCGATCAATTCTCTGACATTTTGGTGTTCGTCCGGATGCTCCATTTGATAACTGAACATCAGACAATCAATGGCTTCATTTGAAGAGAGAATGGCAAAGCCATCATCAAAGGAGGTGGATTTAATCACGGTAACATTTTGTTGGCTCAAGGCATTTGCCAGACGCTCAACGGCGCTACCGACCCAGGTGTCCTGATGTAGAAACTCGCTTTCAACAATTAATACTTTCATCATTGCTTACCCGGTTGTGAAGGAATCTTCGCTGCGGGCAAGTATCTTCCGGGCATTTCAGGCTGTAAAGTGATTGAAAAACAAGCGTTTTTAAAATTTTTATATTATAAACAAAAGTTTAAATTAATTTTTTAATTAATTTTCAATGTTTATTATCGACAGCTAAATTATTTTTTTGGCTGATACTGATATCGTTTTTAGCCGGGAAGCATCTGGCGGCGTTGTTGGCTAAGTTTTCGGTATTGTTGCGGCGACATGCCGACATATTTGCCGAACGTGCTGTAAAAACGACTACTCGAACGAAAGCCTGCCGTCAGTGCAATATCGAGAATACTTTTATCGGTATCGCTCAGTAATGCGCGAACGTGGTTGATGCGCATCGCAGTAATGTACTGTTTCATCGTCAACTGCATGACCCGCTGAAATATCCCCATTGCATAATTGGCATTAAGTTTGACGTGCTCGGCCACATCGTTGATGGTCAGCGCCTGATCATAGTTATCCGCAATAAAGCCCAGCATCTGGCTGACATAAAACTGCGCATGGCGCGAGACGCTATTTTTGTGCGTGCGCGAAGTTTTATTGACCAGAATAGGCTCCCAGCCGGAGAGGCTAAATCGCTTGAGCATCAGGCCAATTTCATCAATGGCGAGCTGGCGGATTTGCTCGTTTGGGTTGTTCAACTCCTGCTGCCAGCGGCGTACTTCAAACGGACTAAGTTGCTGTGCCACCAGTGATTTAATCACCATGCCGTGAGTCACATGGTTTATAAGGTCTTTATCCAGTGGCCAGGAGAGAAACAAATGCATTGGCAGATTAAAAATTGCCATGCTCTTGCAGGTTCCGGTATCGGTTAGCTGGTGCGGCGTACAGGCCCAGAACAGCGTGATATGGCCTTGATTGATACTTACGTGTTCATTGTTGATCAGGTATTCCACATCGCCATCGAAAGGCACATTTACCTCAACCTGACCATGCCAGTGGCTGGAGGTCATGACATGCGGCGCGCGAAATTCAATTTCCATCCGCTGATATTCCGAGTATAGCGACAGCGGGCTGCGGGTCTGCTTTTCATCACTGCTGCACATAAATGTGTCTGTATTCATCGATAGCCCTCTTTCCTGGATTATCAGAATCATGGCAGAAGTTGGCAGGGGTGACTGCGAATGACGACACAAAACGTAAAGAGAGAGGAATGGACAGGGCTTTATAAGGGCTAATTACTCTGTTTTTTAGGCAATTTATTCCCGAAAACTCAGATTTACTGCTAAGCAACCCAGGATCTGAGTTTTTGGGAATGCTCAACGGGGAAGCCGGAGGTTTTCTGCGAAATCGCCTGCCATGATGAAATCATTCAAGCAAGCCAGGAGACCTGAATGATGTCTGCACCCAAAATTACTTTTATCGGCGCTGGTTCGACGATTTTCGTTAAAAATATTCTTGGTGATGTGTTTCATCGCGAGGCGCTGAAAACGGCGCATATTGCCCTGATGGATATCGATCCCACCCGCCTGGAAGAGTCGCACATTGTGGTGCGTAAGCTGATGGATTCAGCAGGAGCCAGCGGCAAAATTACCTGTCATACCCAACAGAAAGAAGCCTTACAGGATGCTGATTTCGTGGTGGTGGCATTTCAGATTGGCGGTTATGAACCCTGTACGGTCACCGATTTTGAGGTTTGTAAGCGTCACGGTCTGGAACAAACTATTGCCGACACGTTGGGGCCGGGCGGCATTATGCGCGCGCTGCGTACCATTCCGCATCTGTGGCAGATTTGTGAGGACATGACGGAAGTGTGCCCCGACGCCACCATGCTGAACTACGTTAACCCGATGGCGATGAATACCTGGGCAATGTATGCCCGCTATCCGCATATCAAACAGGTAGGGTTGTGCCATTCGGTGCAGGGAACGGCGGAAGAACTGGCGCGCGATCTCAATATCGATCCCGCTACACTGCGTTATCGTTGTGCAGGTATCAACCATATGGCGTTCTACCTGGAGCTGGAGCGCAAAACCGCAGACGGCAGTTACGTGAATCTCTATCCGGAACTGCTGGCAGCCTATGATGCGGGCCAGGCACCGAAGCCGAATATTCATGGTAATCCCCGCTGCCAGAATATTGTGCGCTATGAAATGTTCAAAAAGCTGGGCTACTTCGTCACGGAATCATCAGAACACTTTGCTGAATATACGCCGTGGTTTATTAAGCCAGGCCGTGAGGATTTGATTGAACGTTATAAAGTGCCGCTGGATGAGTACCCGAAACGCTGCGTTGAGCAACTGGCGAACTGGCATAAAGAGCTGGAGGAGTATAAGAATGCGTCCCGGATTGATATTAAACCGTCGCGGGAATATGCCAGCACAATCATGAACGCTATCTGGACCGGTGAACCGAGTGTGATTTATGGCAACGTTCGTAACGATGGCCTGATTGATAACCTGCCGCAAGGATGTTGCGTGGAAGTCGCCTGTCTGGTTGATGCTAATGGCATTCAGCCGACTAAAGTCGGTACGCTACCTTCGCATCTGGCAGCACTGATGCAAACCAATATCAACGTACAAACGCTGCTGACGGAAGCGATTCTCACGGAAAATCGTGACCGTGTTTACCACGCCGCGATGATGGATCCGCACACCGCCGCTGTGCTGAGCATTGACGAAATTTATGCTCTTGTTGACGACCTGATTACCGCCCACGGCAACTGGCTACCCGGTTGGTTGCACCGCTAATACGCTACTGCGCCGGGGTATGTCTTCCGGCGCACACCTCTGACGATACCAATAACAGAAGGCGGGCGTTGGTAACAGCGACCCGATACCCTATGAGCATTTCAATGACGACAAAACTTAGTTATGGATTTGGAGCGTTCGGGAAGGATTTTGCGATCGGCATTGTGTATATGTACCTGATGTATTACTACACCGATGTTGTCGGGCTGTCGGTTGGTTTGATTGGTACTTTGTTTCTGGTGGCGAGGATCTGGGATGCTATTAACGATCCGATTATGGGGTGGATTGTAAATGCTACGCGATCGCGATGGGGTAAGTTTAAGCCCTGGATCCTGATCGGTACGTTGGCTAACTCTGTAATCTTATTTCTTCTCTTTAGCGCGCATCTGTTTGAAGGTACTACTCAGATTGTCTTTGTTTGCGTGACCTACATTCTTTGGGGCATGACTTACACCATCATGGATATTCCCTTCTGGTCACTGGTTCCAACCATAACCCTCGATAAACGTGAGCGAGAACAACTGGTTCCTTATCCGCGCTTTTTTGCCAGTCTGGCGGGTTTTGTTACGGCAGGTGTGACGCTGCCATTTGTTAATTATGTCGGCGGCGGCGATCGGGGATTTGGCTTTCAGATGTTCACACTGGTGCTGATTGCGTTTTTTATTGTGTCGACCATCATCACTCTGCGTAATGTGCATGAAGTCTTTTCGTCAGATAATCAATCGTCTGTCGGAGAAAAACACCTGACACTAAAAGCCATCATTGCGCTTATTTATAAAAACGATCAGCTTTCCTGCCTGTTGGGAATGGCTCTTGCTTATAATATTGCCAGCAACATTATCACCGGCTTTGCTATCTATTATTTCTCGTATGTTATCGGTGATGCGGATCTGTTTCCCTATTACCTGTCGTATGCGGGAGCAGCTAACCTGGTGACGTTAGTGTTCTTCCCGCGTTTAGTTAAATCATTATCCCGACGTATTTTATGGGCCGGAGCCTCTATTCTTCCGGTATTAAGCTGTGGTGTTCTTCTGTTGATGGCATTAGTGGGCTATCACAACGTCGCTCTTATTGTGATAGCCGGTATTTTGCTGAATGTGGGGACGGCGCTGTTCTGGGTATTACAGGTCATCATGGTGGCAGATACCGTTGACTACGGTGAATATAAATTGCACATCCGCTGTGAGAGCATTGCTTATTCCGTGCAGACGATGGTGGTGAAGGGCGGTTCGGCATTTGCGGCTTTTTTCATTGCAGTTGTGTTGGGGATGATTGGCTATGTCCCGAATGTTGAACAGTCTACGCAAGCCATATTAGGTATGCAGTTTATTATGATTGCTCTACCTGCTCTGTTCTTCATGGTCACGCTGATTCTCTACTTCCGTTTCTATCGCCTCAATGGCGACACGCTGCGCAGGATCCAGATCCATCTGCTGGATAAATATCGTAAAGTGCCCCCCGTACCTGTTCATGCTGATATTCCGGTCGGTGCAGTGAGCGATGTGAAAGCCTGACGGACGTTGGCAATAGCGAATGAAAACATTGCCTGATGCGACGCTGGCGCGTCTTATCAGGCCTACAATAAGAAATTCAATTGATTGAATTTGCACATTTTGTAGGCAGAATAAGGCGTTTACGCCGCATCCGGCATAAACAAAACGCAGGTTGTCATCCGGTTATCAAGCCATAGCGCCGTAACTGGTGGCAGTGAAAGCGAGCGAGGAATATCACCGCGGTTAATGCGCCCAGCAGCGCACAGAACATATCGGATTGCGTATCCCACTGGTCGCCCTGGGTGCCGAGAAAATCATCCGCGCCCTGGCCCATCGCCAACGCTGCCCACCACTCAACCAATTCATACATTGCGCTTATCGCCAGCGCCACGCAGCAGACCAGAAACGCTACCATTTTACGTCCGCGCACGTACATCCCACGCACAAGGATCTCTCGCGCCACCAGTGCAGGCACCAGCCCCTGAAAAAAGTGCCCCAGCTTGTCATACGGATTACGACTCAGCCCCAGCCATTCCTGCACTTCAAAACCGATGGGAACTTTTGCGTAGGTATACTGACCGCCAACCATCAGGATGATGGCGTGAAAGAAAATCAGCGTATAGAGCAAGGGCGTTAATGGATAACGTCTGGCGGTGGCAAGCAGCAACGGTACGACAATAATCACTGGCGTCACTTCCATCAACCAGGTCAGTTTGTCATGAGCCGAAATGCCGGTGTAAATCAGGATGAATGTTAGCGCCAACGCGCCAGTGTTAAGAATTAACGGCTTGAGTGTGCGGAGCATGGTGAGTTCGCAAGTCAGGGAAAATACTGACTATTCACCAGTAAGCGTGAAATTACAATCGCAAAAGAGGTGGCCCGGGGGGATCACCTGGCAGTATACCGCCAGGCGCCGGGCCGAAGAGGTTACTTAGTGCAGTTCGCGCACTGTTGATTGACGATCTGCTGGAAGAAGTCGTTGCCCTTGTCATCGACCAGGATAAACGCCGGGAAATCTTCCACTTCGATTTTCCAGATAGCTTCCATACCCAGCTCCGGATAGGCAACACATTCCAGATGCTTAATGCTCTGCTGTGCCAGCACTGCCGCCGGGCCGCCAATGCTGCCGAGGTAGAAGCCGCCGTGTTTATGACAAGCGTCGGTGACCTGCTGACTGCGGTTACCTTTCGCCAGCATGATCATGCTGCCGCCGTGGGATTGCAGCAGATCCACATAGGAGTCCATACGTCCTGCGGTAGTTGGGCCAAGTGAACCGGAAGGATAACCAGCAGGCGTTTTGGCCGGACCTGCGTAGTAGATCGGGTGATCTTTGATGTACTGCGGCAGTTCTTTACCGGCGTCGATCAGTTCTTTCAGCTTAGCGTGCGCAATATCGCGACCAACGATAATCGTGCCGGTGAGCGACAAACGGGTGGAAACCGGATACTGCGAAAGCTGGGCGAGGATCTCTTTCATCGGACGGTTAAGGTCGACTTTCACCGCTTCGCCTTCACCTGCCTGACGTAGCTCTTCCGGAATGTACTGGCCTGGGTTGTGCTCCAGTTTTTCTATCCAGATACCTTCGCGGTTGATTTTTGCTTTGATGTTACGGTCAGCGGAGCAGGAGACGCCCATACCTACCGGGCAGGATGCGCCGTGACGCGGCAGACGGATCACGCGGATGTCGTGGGCGAAGTATTTACCGCCAAACTGCGCGCCGAGGCCGAGCTTCTGGGCCTCTTCCAGTAGTTCCTGTTCAAGCTGGACATCGCGGAATGCCTGACCGTGTTCGTTCCCTTCCGTCGGCAGTTCATCGTAATAGTGAGCACTTGCTAACTTAACGGTTTTCAGGTTGGTTTCAGCGGAAGTTCCACCAATCACAAATGCGATATGGTACGGCGGGCAGGCTGCGGTGCCGAGGGTGCGCATTTTCTCAACGAGGAAGTTTTTCAGTTTGCCGGGGGTTAGCAGGGCTTTCGTTTCCTGGTAGAGATACGTTTTGTTGGCAGAGCCGCCACCTTTGGCAACGCAGAGGAATTTGTACTCGTCGCCATCTACTGCGTACAGGTCGATTTGCGCAGGCAGGTTAGTGCCGGTGTTAACCTCTTTGTACATATCCAGCGGCGCGTTCTGTGAATAGCGCAGGTTATCTTCGATATAGGTGTTATAGACACCTTTTGACAGGGCTTCTTCATCACCGCCGCCGGTCCATACGCGCTGACCTTTTTTACCGACAATGATCGCGGTGCCGGTATCCTGGCAGGTCGGCAGCACGCCTTTGGCAGCGATTTCAGAGTTTCTCAAGAATTGCAGCGCCACATACTTATCGTTTTCGCTGGCTTCTGGGTCGTTAAGAATAGACGCAACCTGTTTCTGGTGGGCCGGACGGAGCATGAAAGATGCGTCGTGGAAGGCTTGCTGCGCCAGCAGGGTCAGGGCTTCTGGTTCCACTTTCAGAATGGTTTCACCGTCAAATTCGGCAACGCTGACGTAATCGGAGGTGAGCAGATAATATTCGGTATTGTCTTTCCCCATCGGGAAAGATGCCTGGTAGATAAATGGTTTGTTTGACATAGCTTCCAGCCTGTAACTCTGTATTTGTTATACGAAAATGGCGTGCCGCACAGCGACGGGCAGCACGCATAGTGCAATTACAAGAACCCGTACATCGCGGCGAAGATCCAGCCAAAGACGCAGGATACGCTCACGCCAATCAACCCTGGCAGAATGAAGCTGTGGTTGATGACGAAGCGACCGATGTGGGTGGTTCCGGAACGGTCAAACTGAATCGCTGCCAGGTCGCTAGGATAGGTCGGCAGGATGTAATAACCGTAGCAAGCCGGTGCTGAAGCCACGATGTATGCCGGGTCAACGCCGATCGCCAGTGCAACCGGAACAATGGCTGCCAGCGCTGCGGCCTGGGAGTTCACAAACTTGGAGACCAGCAACAGAACAATGGCATAAGCCCACGGATACTCTTTCACCATTTCGCCCAGTACGCCCTGAATTTCAGACATATGCGCACCGAACATGGTTTCCGCCATCCACGCGATACCGTACACCGCCACGATGGCGATCATACCGGAACGGAAGACTTCGTTTTTTGAGATAGACGCGGGATTGGTTTTGGTCAGGATAATAATCAGCGCCCCGGTCAGCAGCATAAACATCTGAATAACCAGTACCATTGATAGCGGTTTGCCACCAAAAGATGGACGCAGGTCTGAATCAGCACCGAGAAGCGCGACCACGGCGATTGCCCCGAGGAAGATCCACATTGCCAGCCAGTTGCTTTTCGGCAGTTTTTTATCCAGCAGCGTAGCGGTATCACCGTAAACATACTCACGGTTTTCCGGTACAGAGATGAATTTCTGGAATTCTTCGTCTTTATCCAGATCTTTACCGCGGAACCAACTGAAGATACCGATCGCCAGGATTCCTAACAAGGTAGATGGGATGGTGATAGCGAGCAGGTCAAGGAATTCAAGATGACGACCGTCAAAGGTGACGTTACCCAGCATTGCGACGAGTGATACTACCGCAACGGACACCGGACTGGCGATAATTCCCATTTGCGCGCCGATAGAACTCGCCGCCATCGGGCGTTCCGGGCGAATGTTGTTCTTAATGGCGACGTCATAGATGATCGGTAGAATGGTGTAGACCACGTGGCCAGTACCGCAAAGAATGGTCAGTATACAGGTGACAAACGGCGCGACAATGGAGACATATTTCGGGTTGCGGCGCAGCAGTTTTTCGGCAATTTGCAGCATGACGTCAAGGCCGCCAGAGGCTTGCAAGGTCGCAGATGCCGCCACCACCGCGATGATGACCAGCATTACATCAACGGGGGGTTTACCCGGCTGAAGGTGGAAGACGAAGACCAGAATGACCAGGCCGATACCGCCTAATAACCCCAGCGCGATACCGCCCTTTCTGGCACCATAAAACAGACATATCAGTATTATGATAAGTTGGATAGTAAATAACATGTGTGAACCCTCGCGATAATCCCATTTAAATTCTTGTCGAATAGATCACAGTCACGTTCTGTTTTGGATGAACTGTTTTCAGAGCCTGACTAAATATCCGTTTGGTCGTTACTGGCTTGAGTAAATACTTCACAGTAAATATTGGCTGATTAAAACAGCAGAAAATTTATGCACTGTGATAAGTGACTTTTTCAGAGAGAAATACTCTCTGGCGATGGGTTTATCGTTTATGTTTTGCAGATGTTAATGACTTGTTTGTTTGCTATCTTGTTGATATTTATCAGTCTGTTTTTGTTCTACAGGAAGATGCCATTAAGTTTATAGATTATTCTGATCTACCTATTTGTGGGTAAAAATACACATAATGCAGGTAACATAATAGTTAATTAACTTTTGTTAGCGTTTTGAAATTAAAAACTCTATTTATCCGAAAGGATATTAATTTGCTGGACTGAAGAAGGGAAATTATATTTGATCTGGCACAAGTTTTACTGATAGGGGATGTAACTTGTGCCAGTGCTGGTTTGCGTTACTACAATAATTGTTACTTCCAGATAACGAATAACGCTTTATTGACAATATTGCTTCAGTAATGAGTAATGCTCTGCCTGAATACGGTAACGATAAACCGGACGACCAGTGACACCATAATGGATGCTGGTAACTAAGATGTGGCAATTCACCAGCCAGATCAAATATTTACGGCATGAAACGCGTGAGATGTTAACCTCGTTGGCCAACTCGTCGGTTGAAAACTCATAGTCCTGATGAGCGTCAATCCACTGGCACAGCGTGCGTAAAGTCTGTGGCGTTAAGCCTTTCGGCAGACGACGCGTATCCTGTTCGTTGGATGAACTGCCATGAATTAGCTGGTCCAGTTCCGCCTGGTCGTAATACTGCTGCTTCTCCAGCGCCATTTTCTTTTGTCGCCAGCCGGTGAGTGCCTCTTCAAAACGTGATGCCTGGAAGGGTTTGATCAGGTAATCAACGACGCCGTAATGCAGTGAATCTTTAATAGTTGCGGCATCGGCAGCGGAAGAGATGACAATCACATCGCTTTTGCAGTGAGCGTTGTGCAGGGCGGGCAGTAAATCGAGTCCATTCTCTTTTTGCATATAGATATCGAGTAATATCAGGTCGATGGAGGTGTCGCTGTTGAAGATAATCTCTTTGGCTTTCTCAAGCGTAGAGGCGGTGCCGCAGCACTGAAAGCCCGGTATCTGTGCGACATAGCGGCGATTTAGTTCCGCTACCATTGCGTCGTCATCGATAATTAATACATTAATCATTTGCTCGACCTCTCCCCATCCCAGGGTAATTGGACAAAAAATTGTGTGAAAATTCCGGGTTCTGATTCCACGGCAATGCTGCCGCCGAGATTTTCAACCTGTTGTTTGACAAGTGCCAGACCGATGCCTCGTTCGCTTCCTTTTGTCGAGACACCTTTGTCAAAAATGTGATCGATTTTATCGGGGGGAATCCCCGGCCCATCATCGTTAATTTCACAGTGCAGCAAGCCGTGACGGTAGTGTAACGTGACGCTGATTTCGCCACCAGGTTGCGGCCCTAATGCCTCCAGCGCGTTTTCTATCAGGTTTCCCAGCGTGGTAATTAGCGTCGCGACCTGATCTTCACTACCACTGTCTGGCAACTGGCTTTCACTGTTTAAAATCAGCGTATGGCCTAAATCGGTCGCACGGTTAATCTTGCTGATTAAAAAACCAGCGATAACCGGAGATTTGATCTTACCCAGCAGAGAGCCAATCTCTTCCTGATAGTTGTTGGCTGTTTTGAGAATGTAATCTTCCAACTGCTTATAACTCTTCAGATGCAATAATCCGAGAATCACGTGCAATTTGTTCATAAATTCGTGGGATCGTTCACGAAGGGCATCGGCATAGTTGACCAGACCGTCCAACCGTTGCATCAGCTTACGAACTTCTGTTTTGTCTCTGAAGGTAGAGATGGCTCCGATGATAATGCCATTACTGCGCACCGGAACGGTGTTGATCAGTAAGAGTCTGTCTTTAACGGTCACCTCTTCATCTCGTCGCGGCGTGCCGTCGCGTAACACTTCCGAGACATCAACTACCTGCGACCATGCCTGACTAAGTGTCGATAACTTTTCGTCATCCTGCGATTTGTGGTAGTTGAGCAGTTCTTGCGCGGCATCATTAATTAGTGTGACTTCGCCACGAGCGTCCACGGCAACGACGCCTTCCTTGATCGATTGCAGCATTGCCTGGCGTTGCTCAAACAGAGTAGAGATTTCGTAGGGTTCCAGGCCGAACAGGATGCGCTTAAGTACTTTGACCAGTATCCAGGTGCCCAGACCGCCAACCAGCACACCGAATAAAATTGACCAGATAATGCTCCAGCGGCTGTCATTGATCTGCTGTGTTACACGGCTTAACTCCAGACCAATCGCCACCACGCCGATCTGTTTATGATTTTCGTCGTAGACAGGGGTAAATACGCGTAAGGCTTGCGCCAGAAAACCGTGATTAATAGCAACATTTTCCTCGCCGTTCAAAGCTTTAAGGATGTCATCACCTTTAAATGGCTGACCAATTCGCGGGGCTTCAGGGTGTGAGTAGCGAAGACTTTGCATATCGGTAATGACAATAAACAGCAGATCGTTCCGTTTGCGTACATCTTCAGCGATGGCCTGGATACCGCTCTCCTGCGGTGTTTTTTGTAAGCCCTGGCGGATTTCCGGCGAGTCAGCAAGGGTTCGCGCCACAGCCAGCGCCTTGTTGGCTAGTCCGTCACGCGTCATATCGCTGATCTGCGAGAAGTAAATCAGATGCACTACCAGCAACACCGAGAACAGCACTGCGCTGACCATTAAGATCACCGTGGTACTGAGTTTCATCGGACGTTTGCGTAACATGCGGCAGGGCAGTGAATGTCTCATCAGCTTCCTTGTATGACAAATTTCCTAAGCATTATCCCTGATGATGCGGGTAATTCAAAGGGAGTAAGGGGGATTGGCTATTTGGAGCAGAGGAGCTGGTCATTGAAACTGCCAGTGTCGTCTGGCGATTCGGGAGCTATGCTTATAGCGAAAACCATACTTTTGATGGGGGAAGGTCATGGATCAAGCTCTACTGGATGATGGTTATCGCTGCTATACCGGCGAAAAGATAGATGTCTGGTTCAACACCGCGATGTGTCAGCATTCCGGCAACTGCGTACGTGGCAACGGCAAGTTATTTAATCTCAAACGTAAGCCGTGGATTATGCCGGATGAAGTTGACGTCGCTACCGTAGTGAACGTTATTGATACGTGCCCAAGTGGCGCACTGAAATACCGTCATAAATAAGCGAGGGAAAAATGGAAATACGTGAGGGCCATAATAATTTTTATATTAATGATGCGCAGGGAAAGCAAATAGCAGAAATTGTCTTTGTGCCAACCGGAGAAAATTTAGCCATTATCGAACATACCGATGTTGATGAAAGTTTGAAAGGGCAGGGGATTGGTAAACAACTGGTGGCAAAAGTCGTGGAAAAAATGCGCCGGGAGAAACGAAAAATTATCCCGCTGTGTCCGTTTGCGAAACACGAATTTGATAAAACGCGTGAGTATGATGATATTCGTAACTGATGGGAGAGTGTGGAGTAATGATATTTTCATGTTCTGCGTAACGTCATTCAGGAGAGTATCTGAAGGGGAGGGGGATGCACAAATAATGGTCAGAGAGAGCGTTTTTTTGTCCCAAATCATCCCCTCTATTGAGCAAAAAAAAAAGAATATCTCCTATATGAGAATCATCAATCGGGGTTAATAAACTTTGCATCCCCAGGGCGTATAATATTGATAGGAGTCATTTTATGGAAGGTATAAACAGGTTCAAAACTTACGTTGTTTCTTTTGATTATCCATCATCTTATTACTCAGTTTTCTTAAGGTTAAGGTCGTTAATGTATGATATGGATTTCTCCTCTATAGTTGCTGATGAATATGGAATACCACGACAATTGAATGAGAATGCTTTCGCAATAACGACATCATTAGCCGCAAGTGAAATTGAAGATTTAATCAGGCTCAAATGCTTAGACTTACCAGATATTGATTTTGACCTCAACATTATGATAGTCGATGACTATTTCCGTCAGTTCTACAAATAGATGGGAAGGATAAGAAGATATTCAAAATGGCACTATTCTCTAAAATATTAATTTTTTATGTGATTGGTGTGAACATATCCTTTGTCATTATCTGGTTTCTCTCACATGAGAAAACACATATTCGTTTACTTAGTGCATTCCTGGTAGGAATAACCTGGCCAATGAGCCTGCCCGTGGCATTACTTTTTTCTCTCTTTTAGGAGCTGTGGTTGAGTGGACCCGCTGGTTATCTTGAAACGAAGCGTCTCTCCTCAAAGCTGGACTTGCGGAACGACGAACGAAGCAGTCACCAGGCTGCTTCGTTCATTAAAGTAAAACTTATTTCTGTGGGCGCATAGCCGGGAAGAGAATAACGTCGCGGATAGTATGACTGTTAGTAAACAGCATAATCATTCGGTCGATACCAATACCTAAACCAGCGGTTGGCGGCAGACCATATTCCAGCGCAGTAACGTAATCTTCATCGTAGAACATGGCTTCGTCGTCACCTGCAGCTTTAGCGTTAACCTGCTCCTGGAAACGTTCTGCCTGATCTTCTGCGTCGTTTAATTCGCTAAAACCATTACCGATTTCACGACCACCGATGAAGAATTCAAAACGGTCGGTGATTTCCGGGTTAACATCATTACGGCGCGCCAGCGGCGACACTTCCGCCGGATACTCAGTAATAAAGGTTGGCTGAATCAGATGTGCTTCTGCCACTTCATCAAAGATTTCGGTGACAATACGTCCCAGCCCCCAGCTTTTCTCTACCGTAATACCGATAGATTCGGCTAATGCTTTAGCGGCATCAAAATTATCCAGGTCTGCCATATCGGTTTCTGGACGATATTTTTTGATTGCTTCGCGCATGGTGAGTTTTTCAAACGGTTTGCCAAAATCAAACACATGCTCACCATAAGTGACTTTAGTTGTACCCAGTACCTCTTGTGCCAGGGTGCGGAACAGTGACTCCGTCAGTTCAATCAAATCGTGGTAATCCGCATACGCCATGTAGAGCTCCATCATCGTGAACTCAGGATTATGACGAACAGAAATACCTTCATTACGGAAGTTACGGTTGATTTCGAATACTCGTTCAAAACCACCTACAACCAGGCGTTTCAGATACAACTCTGGCGCAATACGCAGGTACATATCCAAATCAAGAGCATTGTGATGGGTAATAAACGGGCGAGCAGATGCCCCACCTGGAATTACCTGCATCATCGGGGTTTCTACTTCCATAAACCCACGAGCGACCATGAACTGGCGGATAGCGGCCAGAATTTTTGAACGAACAACAAAAGTTTGACGGGATTTATCGTTAGCGATCAGATCCAGATAACGTTGACGATAACGGACTTCCTGGTCCTGTAAGCCATGAAATTTATCTGGCAAGGGACGCAGTGCCTTAGTCAGCAGGCGTAACTCAGTACAGTGAATGGAAAGCTCGCCAGTTTGTGTCTTAAACAGCGTACCGCGTGCGCCGATAATGTCACCCAAATCCCATTTTTTAAACTGGTCGTTATAAACACCTTCTGGCAGGCTATCTCGCGCAACGTACAGTTGAATACGGCCACCTACATCCTGCAACGTTACAAAGGAGGCTTTCCCCATGATGCGACGGGTCATCATTCGGCCAGCAACCGAGACTTCAATGTTTAAGGATTCCAGTTCCTGGTTATCCTTCGCATCAAATTCCTCGTGCAACTGGTCAGAGGTATGGTCGCGGCGAAAATCATTGGGAAACGCCACACCTTGCTGACGCAGTGCTGCCAGTTTTTCGCGACGATTTCTCAGTTCATCATTAAAATCAATAGCCTCATTGGCTCCCCGTGTTTCTTGTTCAGACATTTTGGTTCCTCTAAATCCAGCTTTCAATTTAGCGTAGATAAAGAGACAGATCGGTACACTGTATTATCTGCCTCGACTATTAATAACTCAGTTTATCTTATCGAAACCAACGCTCACCTCAAGTTGATATCACTAATAAATAATCATAAAAATAGTTTAAATATCTTATTAATCTTGATTTGCTAGTGTGATTAACTAAAAGTCAATTGATTCATAACCAATTGTTTTCACGGCAGTTAATCGTTGCTTTCCTGTATCATATTGGTCGGCGTGCTAAACAGAAATCGGGTAGCAAAGGCCAATACCACGATGATCGCGACACAAGCCAACGTCCACTCTCCCATCTGGGAAAAGAATCGCTGGTAAGCTGCAATTGCCATACCGCTAATTTGCGACTCTGTCGTCTGTTGTGCCACTACGCCTGCCAGCCAGTTGGCGACCGCGCCTGTTGCCAGCATATAAATACCGGTTAATACGCCAGACATTTTCAGGCGCGTGATTTGCGCAATCGCCACCGGATCAATAAAGAGTTCGGCAAAGCCCATTAGCGCCAACCCGGATATCATCACGCCCATTGACGCTTGACCGCCAGCCGCTGCATGTCGGGCATCAAATGCCAGCAACATAAAGCCACAAGCCATCAGCAGTAAGCCAAAGGCAAACTTCAGCCAGACGCGCAATGTTGAGTTGCCGCGGCTTTCTGGCGACGCCAGCCAGGCAAGTACAACCCCAGCGAGCATCACCGCAATTGCATTCACCGACTGGAATAGCGCAGTAGGTACTTCAATATTGAATGCCTGACGATTCACAAAGCGATCGATAAACAAGCTGATGGTACTGCCGCCCTGTTGTGCCAGTACCCAGAACAACGTCCCGACAAACATCAACAATACAATTTGCCAAAGAGCACGGCGGTGTTCGGGGAATTTGATCATCATGCGGGCAATGATTTGTGCAGCAATAAGGCAAACGATCGCCAGCAAATATCCGGACCAGTCGTTTTCCAGCAATAGGGTAAAAAATACCGGGGCTAAACAGAGCATCACCACCAACCAACTCCATACCGGCAAGGCAAACTTCACGCGAGTGAGTGCTTTTTTATCCATACCTCGCGTGGATTGGAAATGACGATGACCACTCAGGAATATCAACAAACCGATAAACATGCCGCCGCCCGCAAGGGCAAAGCCAACATGCCAACCATACCACTGTGCAGCCAGGCCACAGGCGATGGGGGCGGCGATAGAACCGATATTGCCCGCGGCATATAGCAGCGAAAAACCACCATCACGTCGATGATCGTCCGCGTCATAGAGCTCGCCAAGTAAACAGCTAATGTTTGATTTGAATAAACCGTAACCACAAATAATGATTGCCAGCGCCAGATACAGGCTAAAGGTTGAATTTGTATCAATGCCCAGTACCACATGGCCAAGGGTCATTAACAGCGCGCCGGCAATTACTGCAGTGCGGTTGCCGAGCAGGCGGTCGGCAAGCCAGCCGCCGAGAATAGGGGTAACATAAACCAGAGATGCATATGCGCTGAACAGGCTGATGGCATGGTTATCATCAAAACCAAGCTGATGGGTGAGATAGAGAATGAGTAAGGCACGCATGCCGTAAAAACTGAAGTACTCCCAGATCTGGATCGCCACGATATAGTATATCGCGCGCGGCTGTGAGGGTGTTTTCATGTGTTCTCCTTATGAGCAAAAAAGGGAAGTGGCAAGCCACTTCCCTTGTACGAGCTAATTATTTTTTGTTTTCTTCTTTCAATACCTTAACGGTATAGCGGCCATCAGCCTGACGGTATGCACCGTGAATGTCGGTTTCAAAGCCCGGATAGTGAGCGCCGATTTCACACAGCATCTGCAGGAACTCCAGAACCGGACGGCTTTCTTCGGTGATCATTTCACCCGGCATTACCAGAGGAACTCCCGGCGGATACGGAAGGATCATATTGGCGTTAATACGACCTACCATTTCGTCGAGGTAAACTTCTTCGGTCATACCGTGCAGCTCTTTCTGGAACGCAGCATACGGAGTCATTACCATCGTCGGCAGAACTTCAAATGCGCGATACATCAGATCCGGCAGATTGTGGTGAACAATCAGTTTGTGGATATTCTGCGCCAGTTCCTGAATACGCATGTTTTCATAGAATTCAGGATCTTCACGATACAGAGACGGCAGCATGTTTTTCACACGCAGGTTCAGGTCGAACGCACGTTTGAAGTCAGTCAGAGCACGCAGCAGGCTCAGTGCTTTGGTCTTATCGATACCGATGCTGAACAGGAACAGCAGGTTATACGGACCGGTCTTCTCAACAACGATGCCATGTTCGTCGAGGTATTTCGCCACGATGCTGGCCGGAATACCGAACTCGCTCATGGTGCCGTCTTTTTCCATCCCCGGAGTCAGCAGGGTGACTTTGATCGGGTCAAGATACATGTGTTCATTATCGATGTTTTTGAAGCCGTGCCAGGTGCTGTCAGAACGCAGCGGCCAGCATTCAGTGGTATCGATATGATCCGGCTGCCATACATCAAAGAACCAGCCATCAGATTCCGTTCTCAGGCGTTTGATCTCTTTACGGAACTTGATCGCACGTTCAATGGAACCGTTGATCAGACGCTTACCGGCATTACCTTTCATCATCGCCGCAGCGGTTTCAGTGGAGGCCACGATACCGTAGTGCGGAGAGGTGGTGGTGTGCATCATGTAGGCTTCGTTAAAGGTTTCTTCGTTTACATCACCTTTAACGTGGATCATGGAAGCCTGAGAGAATGCCGCCAGCAGTTTATGAGTGGACTGGGTTTCATAAATCACTTTCCCTTCTACACGGCCACCGCTCATACCACATTTACCTTCGTAAATTGGAGAGAAGTTGGTGTAAGGCACCCATGCGGAGTCAAAGTGGATGGATTTTACATCCAGTGTTTTCTTGATGAAGTCGGTGTTGTACAGCAGACCATCATAGGTAGAGTTAGTAATTACGGCATGTACCGGCCAGGTTGCGTTTGGTGTTTCTTTAACGCGCTTAGCAATGGTAGCGTGCTGGAATTCACTCTGTGGGATACCACCAAGAATACCGTAAGCGTTACGGGTCGGGCGGAAATAGATTGGTGTAACATCGCTCATCATCATCAGATGGGTCAGCGATTTGTGGCAGTTACGGTCAATCAGAATGGTGCTGCCTGCCGGAGCCGAGTACATACCGACAATTTTGTTGGCAGTGGAAGTACCGTTAGTCACCATGTAGCTGCGGTCTGCGTTAAATACGCGGGCGATATACTGTTCTGCTTCTTTGTGTGGACCGCTGTGATCCAGCAGAGAACCCAGTTCAGATACTGAAATGGAAATATCAGATTTCATGGTGTTCGGACCAAAGAAATCATAGAACAGGCTACCTACCGGGCTTTTCTGGAATGCAGTACCGCCCATGTGACCAGGAGTACAGAAAGTATATTTACCTTCACGAACATATTTAAACAGTGCTTTGGTCAGCGGAGGCAGAATAGTGTTGATATATTCGTCAGTGGTCTGCTTGATCTTGTTAGCAATATCATCAGCAGCACCCAGCGCATATTCAAAGAAGCTAATCTGTAAACGCAGATCGTTCAGGCTTACATCGAGAGTGGAATACGTATTAGCGAACGCGTACAACGGCAGGTTCTCGTTCATTTTGCTAATTTCTTCGCACAGCTCGAGATTATATTTATCCCAGTCAAAAATAACACCGCACAGACGCGCATTGTTTTCGATCAATTTTAATAAGTCGTCACGGTCGTTCGGGTAAACAATCTGGAAGTTCAGACGTTCAAGCGCGCGATGAAGTTCACGGATGGGTTCTTCTTTAAAATAAACCCCCATGTGATTCAATATTGCAATAACGTTCATAGTCATATCTCCAGGTAAAGAAGGCCCCTCCCAACACATGGGACAAAATGAAAGGAGGAGCCTCGGAAAATACTTTTAATTAATGTGCGTTAGATGCTGTGTGGTTATCCATTGAGTGGCTCTGGCGCTCGTGCATTTTGCGAGCGTAGAACATCAGGATAATCAGGCTGACGATGAAGGTTCCTGCCAGCTCGAAGGAGCTTGCCCCCATCAGAGCGATGAAGCAGAACACGCAACCCAGTACAGAGCAGATCAGGCTGACAAAGTTGCGGATGTTAACGCCTTCAAAACGAATCAGGTCAACGCAAGAGTAGAAGTACGGCAGCATAGTCAGCAGTACTGCGATACCGGTCAGTTCACCAAACAGGTCAGATGCTTTACCACCGGCAGAGTTCATCAGGGTGATCAGGATCATCAGGGCAGTCATTTTCACAGCAGCCAGCAGCAGACCTTTTTTCGGAATACCGTTGCTGTCGACTTCGCCATAAACTTTCGGGAAGTTACCGTCGTTAGCGGCACGCACACCTGCCTGGCCTACCAGCATCATCCAGGAACCCAGAGACGTCAGGCATGCAAAGGCGGTGAATGCAGAAACCAGCGGCGCAGCCCAGTTACCCAGGATAGTAGAAGCACTGATTGCAAACGGAGCACCGGAAGCTGCCATTACAGAAGACGGATACATACCGGAAAGCACTTGAGTTGCAGCAATATAAACAATACCTGCTAAACCAGTACCCAGCATGGTTGCCAGTGGAACGGTACGTTTCGGGTTTTTAACCATACCCGTACTTACCGCTGCGGATTCCACACCCACAAAGGCCCACAGGCAGAGCAGAATACTTTTAATGATCGCATGGCCATCAGTGGTATTAGCAGTGTTCCAGTTAGCTGCATAAGTTGCAGTATCAAACCAATGCCAGCCAACAATAGCAGTCATAACTACAGGAATAAGAACCAGCACCAGACCAATAGTGGTTAAACGGCTTACCCAAGTACCGCCGAGCATATTTACAAAGGTAAATATCCAGACGATAGCAATACAGGCGATACCCGCCGGGACAGGATCATTTAATACCGGGAAGAAGGTGGAAAGATAAGATACAGCGGTAATACCAATCGCCAGGTTACCAATCCAGTTAGCATGGTAATAAAGAACACCTGTCTGAAAACCAAATGCAGGAGAAATTTCTCCGGCATAAGCAATTGGGCCACCTTGTTGCGGGTTTTTTGTTGCCAGTCGGGCATATACATAAGCCAACGACATTGCACCAATAATAGAGATAATCCAACCCCAGATAGCAATACCACCGATACTTGCAAGGTTCGCAGGTAATAATGCAATACCGCTCCCCATCATATTACCGGCAACAACACCGGTACAGGCAAATAGCCCGATCTTCTTGGCAGAACTCATGCTCTTCTCCTAATTTCATTTTTGAATTTGGAGTCCGGGTCATGATGCGTAACTATTTACTGACCAGACCAAACTGGCGACAAGATTACTCAAAAAAAAAGATTAATCCTAAAGATTAGGTGAAATAATACAAAAGTTTATGTAAGTGAGAATTTGAGCTCTCCATTAACAGATAAGAATCGCAAGTTGATATCATGAAAAGATAAACATTTAATGTTTACAATGGGTTATGTGCATATTTGTGGTTAAAATTATGTAATAAAAATTATGCGACAAATAAAATGCCGCAACATATTACACCAATAAAAACACACAAAAATTCAACATCCAGTATTCCCGTGCATGAATCAACGCGGGAGTCACTTATTCTGAAGCGAGAAATTTGTCGAGATAAGGAACAACATAAGGAACAGAAGTCTGGAATATACCATTTTCAATCCAGTAAAGGGTGTTTGTACCAGGACGTAAATTAAAGGCTGTGAGATATGCATCAGCAGCTTCACGGTTCATCCCCTTCATTTCGTAAACTTTGCCAAGCAACACATAGTTTAGCCAGGACATTTCAAGATCAATTCCAGTATTTATCGCCTGATACGACTCCTCTATTTTTCCATTTTCCAGGGCACTGACAGCTTTTATTTGATAGAAAATGGCTAGATTATTCATGCCCGGCATTGTAGCAATGTTATCAATTTCTGTATTCAGTGCTGCTAATTGTTTTTCATCTAAAGGGTGCTGAGAATGACGTACTATATCAACTAATGCTTTTTCTGCTCTCGCATAGATAAATTCAGGAGATGATTCAATAATCTCACCTAATAATTCACTGGCACGGTTCAATGATTTTTCATCACCATGCATTAAATAATCATGCGCTTGATAAAAATTAGTTAATAAAGCACCTCGATGAGGCAATATTTGTTGGAACATCTCCTGCATTCGTTGTGGCCACGGTTGATTCAATGCCTTTGATAAACTCTCAAGTAAATCATTTTGAATTGCCAACTGGTTACCGTTAGTGATGACATAACGTTTATCCAGCATGGTTGAACCATCTGCATTGTCTACCAATTTCACCGACATAAAGCACTGCTGAGCGCGGTATTGGCGTTGATTAACAAATGCAATAGATAACGTTTTACCAGAGCTGCTCGGTTCATCAATGTTGTAGTTAATTTTGTCATGCACCATAAAGGTGGAGAAGGTATTAAGTGACGTAGCCACCAAATCGCCCACACCTATCGCGTAAGAGCGCTGATACGGAGAAGTCCAATTGTTACAACTGTTATTCACCATATTAATGTCAATATCGCGTGGATTGAGCAAAATACGCGATTTACTCAAAGGAAGACGCGTTTCCAGGCTGGAGAATGCCACGAGTACGACACAGATACCTAACGACAACAGGAAAAAAAACCATACCCAAAAGGCAGTTAATCGTTTGCATCTAACTGGGGGATGTTCAGGTGGCTTTGGGGGGTATTGGATATCTGGACTGTGGATGGGGGGATCTGTGTCAGGAGTCGCCTCTGGTATAGGAGGAGACGAAGATAACATCATTTCCTCCCCTTCCTCTTCGCTGCACCATATAACCGGAACCATTAATTTATAACCGCGCTTCGGTACAGTAGCGATATAGACAGGACTATCTTCATCATTATCTTTTAATGACTTACGCAGTTCTGAGATACTCTGCGTTACAACGTGATTGGTGACGATACTCCTCTTCCACACATTATCGATAAGTTCATCTCTACTAAGTACTTCACCACTATGTTGAGCAAAGAAAACCAGAAGATCGATTAATCGTGGCTCCAGGGTTAGTTGACGCCCGTTGCGACTTATTTGGTTTATGGACGGAGTAACAAGCCATTCGCCAACGCGAACTACAGGTTGTTGCATAATAGAAACTCACTCGAAAAGGGACTGGCCCAATGATAATTGCCATAACCTATTTTTACCATCTATTGATGAATGTCTTTACATATTATTGGTGAATAGAATACGTTATTCTTACCAGCCATAAACTTCTTGATTACATAGCCTTACGAAAGAACTTTAATGAGAACCAGAAGTAATTTGCCTTACCATCAAAATTCATCATCTTTGCCAAAGAAAAATGTTCAGAAAATAATTCCCGGAAAATGGCCCGAAGCGCTTACTATTTTAATGGATTGTTAGTCTTTGCATGAGCAAACGGACTGATACATTTTTCTTTGTTCGCATTCAGAATCTCATCAGTCGGCGTTCTGTTTATGGATGCATTACGCTCCTGATGACGTCATTTGACGTTCAACAGCATTACGGGGCCGCGCGACATTTCGCGTCAGTCAGTGCTATAGCTTAGGGACAAATTTTCTCGAACCGGGATATACCCGCAAAATGCTGGTGATGTGGGGGAGAATCGGGTTGAGTTCGGCAGAATTGATTTGGAGGCAGAACGCTTAAATTGTGGCGTCCTGAAACGAAAAACGGACCTCCGTGGAGGTCCGTTTATATGAATTTGGTGCCCGGACTCGGAATCGAACCAAGGACACGGGGATTTTCAATCCCCTGCTCTACCGACTGAGCTATCCGGGCAACGGGGCGCATTAAACCGTAATCTGCACATCTCGTCAACCTAATTTCAGTAAAAACGATTCAATTGCTTAAGTTTGCGGCAAATCGCTTGTTTTCTGTATTTCTGTCAGGTCAGTGCCCCGCCCTGACGGCAGCGGGCGAAGCGCAGGATATCTTCCGCCAGTCGGTGTGCGGTGTCGACATCCGCCTGGCTGCGATTCACCAGCATGCGACTTAAACACCCTTCCAGCACCAGTTCCATCTGCTTTGCCACCATTGCCGGGTCGTCAACTTCCAGGGTGGTTAACAGTTCGTGGGTGAAATCATACGCCGCGCTTTTTTGCTGATCGGCCAGTTGATGGATAGGGTGGTCGGGATCGGGATAAAACGTGCAGGCAGCGATAAACAGACAGCCCGGATAGCGGTTGTTTTTAACGCATTCTGATAATGCCTGATAACGCGCCAGCAGCTTTTGTTCAGCAGATTGCGTTTCATCCAGCATCAGTTGACGACGCCAGACATCTATCTGTTGGCTAAGATAGCGCAGCGCATCGTAGAGGATGGCCTCTTTGTCTGGCCAGAAACGCTGGAGCGCTTCCAACGGATAATCCACTCGTTCAGCAACCATCTCCAGCGTAGTGTTAGCAATCCCTTGTAACTCTAATAATTTCAGGGCTTCTCCCAGTACATCTTCACGTTGCACGCTATTTTCCTCCGTCTTTCCCACTGAAGTGTCGTTCACGGTTGGCGATCGCGCAAATGTGCGCTGAAGGTTTCTGCATCCATAAAGCCCGTGACTCGTGCTTGTGGATGCTCCTGACCTTGTCCGTCAAAAAACAGAATCGTCGGTAGGCCAAGGACATTTAGATGTTTTAACAGCGCCACATCTTGTGCGTCGTTGGCAGTGACGTTGGCCTGAAGTAATACCGTGTCTGCTAACGCTTTTTGCACCTGCGGGTCACTGAAGGTGTTTTTTTCGAACTCTTTACAGGCGACGCACCAGTCGGCATAGAGATCTAGCATTACCGGTTTGCCTTTGGCTGCAACGAGCGCCTGATTTAACTCATCTACTGTTTTGATTTTTTTAAAGTTGAGATGGGTCTGAGATTGTGCCGTGCTCGTCGCGCCAAACGCCCAATCCTGGAGTGGGCGCACGCTTACCAGCGCGGCTGCCAGCAGGATAATTTGTACCATGCGCATCCAGCCGCGTTTGGCTTGTAAGCTGGAGACAAACGCCCAGCCAAAGAACGCGACGCCAAGCGCCGACCACAAGCGTAATCCCCAGGCATCGCTAATCACCCGCTCCAGCAGGAAGACCGGCAGCGCCAGGATTACAAAACCAAACGCGGTTTTGACCTGTTCCATCCACGGACCGCTTTTCGGCAGCAGACGGTTGCCGAAGACAGTAATGAGTATCAGCGGAAGTCCCATGCCCAGCGCATAGAGATAAAGTGTACCGCCGCCCAGCCACATGTTCCCGCTTTGGGCGATATACAGCAGAATCGCGCTAAGTGGCGCGGTAGTGCATGGTGAACAGATCAATCCGGCAATTGCGCCCATAACAAACACACCGCCAGGCGAGCCGCCTTGCTGGCGATTACTCATCAGCGTGAGGCGTGTTTGTAGGGAAGAGGGAAGTTGCAGGGTAAACAAGCCAAACATCGACATTGCCAGCAAGGTAAAGACGATAGCGAGGCCGATAAGCACGTAAGGATGCTGTAGCGCCGCCTGGAACTGTAATCCCGCGGCGGCAACCACCAGACCCAGTGCCGTGTAAGTCAGCGCCATCCCCTGAACATAAATAAAGGTCAGCAGCAATGCTCTGGCGGTGGATAGCCGCTGTTTACCGCCCAGTACGATGCCGGAAATCAGCGGGTACATCGGCAGCACGCATGGTGTGAAGGCGATGCCGATACCGATCAACAGCGCCCAGAGTGCAGAAAAGGGCAGTTGCGCGGCGGGTTGCTCTTGCTGCGGAACTGGCGCAGGTTGTGGCGCCGCGTTGTTGGTGAGCACTTCGCTTAACGGCACTATTTTAGTTTCTGGCGGATAACAGAAACCGGCGTCGGCGCATCCCTGGTAAGTAATCGTCAACGTCGCACCAGCACCCGCCTGATTGATGGTAACGGGAAGCGTCAGCCGCCCACGGTAAATCTCGCTTTTGCCGTAAAACTCATCTTCATGCCAGACACCTGACGGCAGTTGCACGTCGGCAATCTTCGCCTGTTCAGGCGTAATACGGATCTGTTTACGGTAGAGGTAATAACCGTCTTTGATCTGCCAGCTCAGATTAAGGTCATGCTGGTTTTGCTGAAAATCAAAAGCAAAGGCTTGATCCGCGGGGACAAATTGGGAACGTCCAGGCGCGTCGAATAATCCGGCAAAAACGGAAGTGCTGCAAAATAGCAGGATCAGCGTAAAGATGCGTTGAGCCATGAGAGGTAATCTGTGTCTCCATGTGTAACAGGTAAAACCAGAAGTTCAGGTGTTTGATAAGGATGATGAGCCTTCAGGCATTCCAGCAGTGCCTGCTGGTGAGCTTTATCGGTTTTTAAGATCATCTGTACTTCATATTCCTGTTCCAGCTTACCCTCCCAGTAATAGAGAGAGGTTGCACCGGGGATCAGGGTTGCGCAGGCCGCCAGTTTTTCTGCCAGCGCTTTGGCAGCCAGATCCTGGGCTGTCGCTTCATCCGGCGCGGTACACAGCACCACGACAGACGCGGTATTCGAACTTTTTTCATCAAGCATAAACACCTCGCTAGAACAGATGGAACCGCAAGAGAGAGGTCACTATACAACGGACGAGGGAAGGATGTTAGTCGGTGGGAAAGAAAGCGGGGCGTAAACGCCCCGCGATTTGTCATTACAGCATCACACTGCCCAGCAGGAAGCCGAAGCAAACGGCCAGGGCAACACCCAGAGTACCCGGGATGAAGAACGGATGGTTGAAGACGAATTTACCGATACGGGTTGTACCCGTGTCATCCATCTGTACCGCAGCAACCAGCGTCGGGTAGGTCGGCAGAATGAACAGGCCAGACACGGCTGCGAAAGAAGCAACAGCGGTCAGCGGAGAAACGTTCAGCGCCAGAGCCATCGGCATCAGTGCTTTTGCGGTTGCAGCCTGAGAGTACAGCAGAGCAGAAGCAAAGAAGAAGATGACAGCCAGCAGCCACGGATGACCCTGAATCACTTCACCAGCGGTATCTTTGATCCAGTCGATGTTGTTGGAAACGAAAGTATCGCCCAGCCATGCAACACCCAGGATACAAATACAGGCGCTCATACCTGCTTTGAAGGTGCTGGAGTTGAGGATGTTGTCGGTATCCACTTTGCAAAGAATAGTGGTCAGGGTTGCAACACTCAGCATGATAATCAGGATGGCGTTAGTGGTGTTCATCAGCGGTTTCTCAACCAGACCCATGCTCGGGCTGTTGATGATCGCATAGATAACCACGCCGACTACGCCCAGCAGGAACAGCCAGACGGACGCTTTCGCGCCTTGTTTGATTTCAATCTGCTTCTCACCGCGCAGTTCAACTAAACCTTCTTCCAGACGCTTGCGATAAATCGGATCGTCAGACAGCCTGGAGTTGAACAGCATGGTGACCAGGAAGGACATCACCAGAACCGCCAGCAAGGTGGACGGGATGACCACGGAGAGCAAATGGAGGTAGCTGATGCCATGACCTTCCATTACGGAAGACATGTAAACCACTGCCGCAGAGATTGGCGATGCGGTGATCGCAATCTGCGCGGAAACTACCGCAGTAGACAGTGGACGGCAAGGTTTAACGCCTTGTTCCTTCGCTACTTCAGCGATAACTGGCAGCGTTGCCAGAGAGATGTTGCCAGTGCCCGCAAAGATGGTCAGGAAATAGGTCACGATCGGTGCGAGGATCGTGATGTATTTCGGGTTACGACGCAGCAGCTTTTCTGTCTGGTGAACCAGATAGTCCAGACCGCCAGCAACCTGCATGGCAGAAATAGCAGCGATAACCGCCATGATAATGGAAATTACATCGAACGGAATGTTACCAGGCTTGACGCCGATAGCGGCAAGAACCAGCACCCCCAATCCACCTGCAAAACCAATACCAATTCCCCCTAATCTGGCGCCCAAAAAGATCGCCAGCAAAACGATGATGAGTTCTACAACTAGCATATTAGCCTTCCTTGTTTTTTAACAAGTTGATATCAGGTTGTTGTTTTTAAGTTACTGCTCACAAGAAAAAAGGCACGCCATCTGACGTGCCTCTTTTATTTGTACTACCCTGTACGATTACTGTTCGCTTTCATCAGTATAGCGTTTTGCTTTGTAAGCCGGATGCATCAGGTTCTGTACGGAGAAAATATCGTCTAGTTCCGCTTCAGTCAACAGACCGCGCTCCAGAACGACTTCGCGCACGCTCTTACCTGTTTCGGCACAGATTTTACCCACGATGTCACCGTTGTGGTGACCGATGAACGGGTTCAGGTAAGTGACGATACCGATAGAGTTGTAAACGTAACCTTCGCACACTTCTTTGTTAGCAGTGATGCCGTTAATGCATTTTTCCAGCAGGTTGTAGCAAGCATTGGTCAGAATGTGAACGGATTCAAACATCGCCTGGCCAATGACCGGCTCCATAACGTTCAACTGAAGCTGACCTGCTTCTGCTGCCATGGTAACAGTGGTGTCGTTACCGATGACTTTGAAGCATACCTGGTTAACTACTTCCGGAACTACCGGGTTTACTTTTGCTGGCATGATAGAAGAGCCTGCCTGCAGTTCCGGCAGGTTGATCTCATTCAGGCCGGCACGTGGGCCAGAAGAGAGCAAGCGCAGGTCGTTACAGATTTTGGACATCTTCACAGCCAGGCGTTTCAGCGCGCCGTGAACCATAACGTAAGCGCCGCAGTCAGAGGTCGCTTCGATGAGGTCTTCAGCCGGAACGCATGGGAAGCCAGTGACTTCAGCCAGTTTTTTCACTGCCAGCGGAGAGTACTCTTTCGGCGTGTTCAGGCCAGTACCGATGGCAGTTGCGCCAAGGTTAACTTCCAGCAGCAGTTCAGAAGTACGTTGGATGTTTTTCACTTCCTCTTTCAGCAGGATGCTGAAAGCGCGGAATTCCTGACCAAGGGTCATTGGTACTGCGTCCTGCAGTTGGGTGCGACCCATTTTCAGGATGTCCTGGAATTCGACAGCTTTACGCTCAAAACCTTCGCGCAGTTGGTTAATAGCATCTACCAGTTTAATCAGGGAAGAGTAAACTGCGATGCGGAAACCGGTCGGGTAGGCGTCGTTGGTGGACTGACATTTGTTAACATGGTCGTTCGGATTCAGGTACTGATATTCACCTTTCTGGTGTCCCATCAGTTCCAGACCGATATTGGCCAGCACTTCGTTGGTGTTCATGTTTACGGAAGTACCTGCGCCGCCCTGGTAGACGTCTACCGGGAACTGATCCATGCATTTTCCGTTATTCAGGACTTCATCACATGCAGCAATGATTGCATTCGCTACACTTTTAGGAATGGTTTGCAGCTCTTTGTTTGCCATAGCTGCGGCTTTTTTAACCATTACCATACCGCGAACAAATTCAGGAATATCGCTGATTTTGTTGTTGCTGATATAGAAGTTTTCAATCGCTCTCAGAGTGTGAACACCATAGTAGGCATCAGCTGGAACTTCCCTGGTACCCAACAGATCTTCTTCGATACGAATGTTGTTTGACATGTGAACCTTCTTTTTCAAGCTGCCAATGATTTGCTTTAAACACACAGAATATATGTGGTTTCGAATGTTTTTCGACCGACGATTATCCCCTGCATCAGTCGAATACTCGGGATCATATGTTGCTTGAGGATTTCTACCGTAATCTGGATCACTTTAAGTGTCGGTTTTTACCCCTTAATTATTAATTTGTGAAATAGATCACCGCTTTGGGATTACTACCAAAAATAGTTGCGCAAACGTCTTGAAATTTTGCTAATGACCACAATATAAGCTGAACGCGATTCGCAACCCATTCAGGCGGCCGGATTTAACCGGTTGCTATTACAGGAGAAACCTTTGCGCTGGTTACCTTTTATTGCCATTTTCCTTTATGTCTATATTGAGATTTCAATCTTTATTCAGGTTGCCCACGTATTGGGGGTATTACTCACTCTTGTGTTGGTTATATTCACGTCAGTTATTGGTATGTCGCTGGTACGTAACCAGGGATTTAAGAATTTTGTGCTGATGCAACAAAAAATGGCGGCGGGAGAAAATCCGGCGGCGGAAATGATTAAAAGTGTTTCGTTGATCATTGCCGGTTTGCTGCTTTTATTACCGGGCTTTTTCACCGATTTCCTCGGTCTTCTTCTTTTATTGCCACCAGTGCAGAAACATCTGACCGTGAAGTTGATGCCGCATTTGCGTTTTTCCCGTATGCCGGGCGGTGGATTTAGTGCCGGAGCCGGTGGCGGCAATACTTTTGATGGTGAATATCAGCGTAAGGATGACAACCGCGATCGCCTTGATCATAAAGACGATCGTCAGGATTAATGTTGAAACGCCGGATTATGTGGTTATGCCATTTTCCGGCGTTTTTCGTTTCGGCAGGAACAACCACAGCCCCGCCAGCATGATCAATGCATACACGCTTTTCCAGCCGACCATCGCCAGCAACAAGATGCAGAGCAGTCCGCCAATCACCGCCAGTAGCCGATAACGTCCCTTCAATAATTTACAGCCAGCCAGCATGCACAGCAGATAGATCATAATAAAGATGCCGTTGGCATAAATGATGAGTGCGTCCAGATTGATCTCTAAAGTGTGAATCACCAACGTGCTCACCACGCAACAGCCGAGCACTGCATTGAGGGCATTGTTCGGGATATGGCGAGAAGAGAGGCGCGCCAGGTAGTGGTTGGGTTTATCTTGCGCCTGCGACCAGACCAGGCGGGCGAAACTCTGTATATAAATATTGAGGCTGGCAAAGCAGGCCAGATAGCCAATCACGCAGGCAATCCACAGCGCCCCTACACCGAACAGTTGCACCACAATTTCCGGAAGCGATGCTGCCGCCGCCATTTTTTCACCGTAGGCGTCGAAGTGTAAGACGACAACCGTACACCCCCAGTAGACTAAACCTGCCAGCACCAGACCAATCATCAGAGCGCGGGGGAAATCACGCTCCGGATTTTTAAATTCTGAGGCAAGGTGAGCAAACGCCTCCAGACCGACAAAGCACCAGAACATTACCGATAACGCAGCAAATAGCCCGGAAAGTTCGATATCACCTGGCGCAGGGAAGGGGATATTCGCAGGTTTAATATCGGCTGCCCACCAGACGGCGACAATCAGCGCGACGATAAGTCCGGCAATAACCGTTTGTAGATTCGCACTGGAACTGGCACCGCGAGTACCGATATACCACACCAGCGCCAGCGTACCGAGTTCAGCCATCAACAGTTGCCAGCCATGCCAGCCAAACATCGCCTGGCCGAATCCGGCGGCAATTTGCAGCGCAGCGGGCAAGCCAACGGGAATAACTGATAAAAATAACCAGCCTGTGACTCGCTCAAGCCGCGAACCGAACGCCATGCCGACAAAATGCGCCACACCGCCCGCGCTGGGGTAGTGGCGACCCAGAATCGCAAACACGATCGCAATCGGGAAAACTAAGATTATCAGAACAGGCCAGGCCCACAGGCTATTATTGCCTGCCACCAGGGCGGCTAAGGCAGGAACGGCAAACACGCCGGTGCCTAACAATGAAGTCGATAACAGGCCGATGCCCTGGGCCAGCCCCAGTTCTTGTTTGAGTCCACTCATGGGTTGATGTCCGATTGCGCCCAAATTTTGGGCAACTGCGCAGGTTTTTGATGGTAGCACAATCAGATTCGCTTATGACGACGATGTCGAAATTGCGATGAAACGTGAGGTGAATCAGGATTTTTACCCGATTTTGTGCTGATCAGAATTTTTTTTCATTTTCCCCCTTGAAGGGGAGATGCCTCATCCCCATTTCTCTGGTCACCAGCCGGGAAACCACGTAAGGTCCGGCGTCACCCATAACAGATACGGACTTTCTCAAAGGAGAGTTATCAATGAATATTCGTCCATTGCATGATCGCGTGATCGTCAAGCGTAAAGAAGTTGAAACTAAATCTGCTGGCGGCATCGTTCTGACCGGCTCTGCAGCGGCTAAATCTACCCGTGGCGAAGTGCTGGCTGTAGGCAATGGCCGTATCCTTGAAAATGGCGAAGTGAAGCCGCTGGACGTGAAAGTTGGCGACATCGTTATTTTCAACGATGGCTACGGTGTGAAATCTGAGAAGATCGACAATGAAGAAGTGTTGATCATGTCCGAAAGCGACATTCTGGCAATTGTTGAAGCGTAATCCGCGCACGACACTGAACATACGAATTTAAGGAATAAAGATAATGGCAGCTAAAGACGTAAAATTCGGTAACGACGCTCGTGTGAAAATGCTGCGCGGCGTAAACGTACTGGCAGATGCAGTGAAAGTTACCCTCGGTCCGAAAGGCCGTAACGTAGTTCTGGATAAATCTTTCGGTGCACCGACCATCACCAAAGATGGTGTTTCCGTTGCTCGTGAAATCGAACTGGAAGACAAGTTCGAAAATATGGGTGCGCAGATGGTGAAAGAAGTTGCCTCTAAAGCGAATGACACTGCAGGCGACGGTACTACCACCGCAACCGTACTGGCTCAGGCCATCATCACTGAAGGTCTGAAAGCTGTTGCTGCGGGCATGAACCCGATGGACCTGAAGCGTGGTATCGACAAAGCTGTTACCGCTGCAGTTGAAGAACTGAAAGCGCTGTCTGTACCGTGCTCTGACTCTAAAGCTATTGCCCAGGTTGGTACTATCTCCGCTAACTCCGACGAAACCGTAGGTAAACTGATCGCTGAAGCGATGGACAAAGTCGGTAAAGAAGGCGTTATCACCGTTGAGGACGGTACTGGTCTGCAGGACGAACTGGACGTGGTTGAAGGTATGCAGTTCGACCGTGGCTACCTGTCTCCTTACTTCATCAACAAGCCGGAAACTGGCGCAGTAGAACTGGAAAGCCCGTTCATCCTGCTGGCTGATAAGAAAATCTCCAACATCCGCGAAATGCTGCCAGTTCTGGAAGCTGTTGCAAAAGCAGGCAAACCGCTGCTGATCATCGCTGAAGATGTTGAAGGCGAAGCTCTGGCAACTCTGGTTGTTAACACCATGCGCGGCATCGTGAAAGTGGCTGCGGTTAAAGCACCGGGCTTCGGTGATCGTCGTAAAGCAATGCTCCAGGATATCGCTACTCTGACCGGTGGTACTGTAATCTCTGAAGAGATTGGTATGGAACTGGAAAAAGCAACCCTGGAAGACCTGGGCCAGGCTAAACGTGTTGTGATCAACAAAGACACCACCACCATCATCGATGGCGTGGGTGAAGAAGCTGCAATCCAGGGCCGTGTTGCTCAGATCCGTCAGCAGATTGAAGAAGCAACTTCTGACTACGACCGTGAAAAACTGCAGGAGCGCGTAGCGAAACTGGCAGGCGGCGTTGCAGTTATCAAAGTGGGTGCTGCTACCGAAGTTGAAATGAAAGAGAAAAAAGCACGCGTTGAAGACGCCCTGCACGCGACCCGTGCTGCGGTAGAAGAAGGCGTGGTTGCTGGTGGTGGTGTTGCGCTGATCCGCGTAGCGTCTAAACTGGCTGACCTGCGTGGTCAGAACGAAGAGCAGAACGTGGGTATCAAAGTTGCACTGCGTGCAATGGAAGCTCCGCTGCGTCAGATCGTACTGAACTGCGGTGAAGAGCCGTCAGTTGTTGCTAACACTGTTAAAGCTGGCGACGGCAACTACGGCTACAACGCTGCAACCGAAGAATACGGCAACATGATCGACATGGGTATCCTGGATCCAACCAAAGTAACTCGTTCTGCTCTGCAGTACGCAGCTTCTGTGGCTGGCCTGATGATCACCACCGAGTGCATGGTTACCGACCTGCCGAAAAACGATGCGGCTGACTTAGGCGCTGCTGGCGGTATGGGCGGCATGGGTGGCATGGGCGGCATGATGTAATTGCCCTGCACCTCGCAGAAATAAAGAAACCCTCAGGCAGAAATGTCTGGGGGTTTTTCTTTTAGTCATCTTTCTAGTATAAGATTCAAACACGGACGACGCGAGGGGCGTCCAGCTCATTGATTATGGGGAATAACATGCACGTAAAATACTTAGCAGGGATTGTCGGTGCCGCGCTACTGATGGCGGGTTGTAGCTCCAGTAACGAATTGAGTGCTGCCGGTCAGAGTGTTCGCATTGTGGACGAGCAACCAGGCGCAGAGTGCCAACTTATTGGTACTGCGACAGGTAAGCAAAGTAACTGGCTTTCCGGACAACACGGCGAAGAAGGCGGTTCTATGCGTGGTGCGGCAAACGATCTGCGCAATCAGGCTGCCGCAATGGGCGGTAACGTGATTTATGGTATTAGCAGCCCGTCGCAGGGGATGTTGTCCAGCTTCGTTCCGACTGATAGCCAGATTATCGGCCAGGTTTATAAGTGCCCGAACTGATGTGATTCCGAGGCTGGGTGACAAACGTATAATTGCCTGATGCGCTTCGCTTATCAGGCCTACATCAGGCATTGCAACTGATTGAATGCTTGAGAATTTGTAGGCCGGATAAGGCGTTTACGCCGCATCCGACATGATCAACGATCACGTTATCAGTCATTTCAGGCTGGATGGCTCCAGCCTCGCATTAGCAAAGATAGGATTATTTCGCTTGTGGCGCGGCTTTGCTGATGGACTGAACACGTAAGTGATGCAGTACGCGTAAGCATTGATCCTGGGTCAGCGGTTGGGCGTTATTTGCCGCTACGGCGCGAACGTAGACCTGACACGGCACTCCAGCGAGCTTTTTCAGTCGAGGGCTGAAATCAAGCATCCGGCGGGTGATGGCCTCCACTTCTTTACCTGCTGTCGCTTCACGTGTTTTCACCACTGCACCGCTAAATTGTTCTTTGCCACTTTCATCTTTAAAGCGATAAAGCACCGCCAGATAATGGCTAAACAAGTTTTGTTTCCATTCTGGCTGTGAATAGGTGTCATATTCCAGATTACCATTATCCTGGCAGTCGACGTCATATAATGGCAGGAAATCTAACAGCGATGTAATACGTAATGCCAGTTCACGCATTTCCGCATTATTAATTGCGTGAATGATTGCTCGCGCCAGCATTTCAACTTGCAGTTCATTGACAACTAGTTCAGATTTGCTGCCGTCATGCAGAGTTAATAGGAATGTGAGATTTTCACCCTGATTATCGGTAAGTGCCAGTGTATTTACACGGCGATTAATATCAGCATTTTTAAGTTCTTCAATCTGAATTTGAGGAATATTTTCTGCCATCTTTTTCATGGCCTTATCGCGCGCTTGCTCATACTGAAGACGGTGATCAGCCTCCAGTTTATGCTTTTGATGCAGACGGCTTTCCAGTGCTATCAACAGGTCGCGCAGTTCCATCACAGACATGAAGAACAACGATTCTTTATTGCGAGGCTCTTTTATTTTCAGTGCCAGTGCAATGAAGTTATTACTCTTGCGAATAACACCAGTGTTAACACCCTTGATGCTTATGGCCATGTAGGTTCTCCCTAACCATTTCTCAATAAAATAAATAATATTAATTTATAAGCCAGGTAAATGGGCTTGGTAGTAATAGTTGTTAAAATAACATAAATAGCGGCGCTCGCTCTATATAAACAGAAAAGAAAGGTTAATTATTGATGTCAGCTATATAAATAATAAAAATAGCAAAGCATATGAATAATTAATGGTTATGCAACGGAAAAGATTAAACTTCCCTATTTAATGGCAGGTCGCTGTACGCGTGTTCGTTGCTCTTGCCGGATGCGGCGTAAACGCCTTATCAGGCCTACAGTTCATTGAAAATTCAATCAGTTGCAATGCATCATGTAGGCCTGATAAGCGCAGCACATCAGGCAATTTCACATTTATCATCAGCTTCAACTTCCCTGTTGAATCAGTTATTGCTGACGTAGCTGCAAATCCAGCGGTGTTTTGCTGGGTTCTCCGCCTATCTCACGCGCCAGTTTTGGCACCAGATATCCCGACACCAGCGTCAGCAACTCACGCATAATCTGCCGTGCTTCATCATCGCTCACCATGAAATGCGCCGCGCCCTGCACTTTATCGAGCACATGCAGGTAATAGGGCATCACGCCCGCGTCAAACAACGCATTACTCAGGTTTGCCAGCGTTTGCGCGTTGTCGTTCACGCCACGTAACAGAACACTCTGGTTAAGCAGGGTGACGCCCACGCGTTTTAACTTAGCCATCGCCTGACGGAATGTTTCATCCACTTCATTGGCATGGTTGATGTGATTCACCAGCAGGATTTGCAGCGTAGAACGGGCAAAGCGTTCAACCAGTGCCTCAGTGATGCGCGCCGGGATCACAATCGGCAGACGGCTGTGAATACGCAGACGTTTGATGTGCGGGATGGCTTCCAGTTGCGTGAGCAACCAGTCCAGTTCGCGATCTTTCGCCATCAGCGGATCACCGCCGGAGAAAATGATCTCGTCCAGTTCTGGATGTGCGGCAACATACTCAAGTGCAGTCTGCCAGTTACGCTTGTTGCCCTGATTTTCGGCATACGGGAAGTGGCGACGGAAGCAATAGCGACAATTTACCGCACAGCCACCTTTCACCAACAGTAATGCCCGGTTGTGGTATTTATGCAACAAACCAGGCACCACGCTGTGCTGTTCTTCCAGCGGGTCGGTGGAAAAACCGGGTGCAGTGATATACTCATCTTGCGAGGTAAGTACCTGACGCAAAAGTGGATCGTCAGGATTGCCTTTTTCCATGCGATCGATAAATGAGCGGGGCACGCGCAGGGCAAACAGCTTTTTGGCGCTGCGTCCGGCCAACAGTTTTTCGTCCGCGTCTATATTCAAAAGACGCAGAAGTTCATCAGGATCGGTCACAACATCGGCAAGTTGCGCTAACCAATCTTCTCTGGATGAGGTGTTTAGGGTTACAATATGCGCCATTTTGTGGCTTAGCTACCAATTAACAAATTTCAGAGGGCCTTATGGCAACGTACTATAGCAACGATTTTCGTGCTGGTCTTAAAATCATGTTGGACGGCGAACCTTACGCGGTTGAAGCAAGTGAATTTGTGAAGCCGGGTAAAGGCCAGGCATTTGCTCGCGTTAAACTGCGTCGTCTGCTGACCGGTACTCGTGTAGAAAAAACCTTTAAATCTACGGATTCCGCTGAAGGCGCTGATGTTGTCGATATGAACCTGACTTACCTGTACAACGATGGTGAGTTCTGGCACTTCATGAACAACGAAACCTTCGAACAACTGTCTGCTGATGCAAAAGCAATTGGCGACAACGCGAAATGGCTGCTGGATCAGGCAGAGTGCATCGTGACTCTGTGGAACGGCCAGCCGATTTCCGTTACTCCGCCGAACTTCGTTGAACTGGAAATCGTTGATACCGATCCAGGTTTGAAAGGTGATACCGCAGGTACTGGCGGCAAACCAGCTACCCTGTCCACTGGCGCTGTGGTTAAAGTTCCGCTGTTCGTACAGATTGGCGAAGTTATCAAAGTGGATACCCGCTCTGGTGAATACGTATCTCGCGTGAAGTAATACGGTTGTGGTGCGGCCTGCTGGCTGCACCATCACTTTTCAGGTCAGAGATGATGAAACGCCTTATCCTTCTTGTTTTGCTTGCCAGTACGCTGCTCACGGGCTGTAACACCGCTCGCGGTTTCGGTGAAGATATCAAACATCTCGGCAATTCCATTTCCCGCGCTGCCAGCTAATTTCCTCTTCACTTCCGAAAAATCATCAGATTCCCGTCATTTTTGGTGATGTTGTCTATTATTAATTTGCTATAGGCAAACACAAATAACATTACCTAAAAGGAAGATATTATGGTGAAGAAGACAATTGCAGCGATCTTTTCTGTTCTGGTGCTTTCAACAGTATTAACTGCCTGCAACACCACGCGTGGCGTTGGTGAAGACATCTCTGATGGCGGTAACGCGATTTCTGGCGCAGCGACGAAAGCGCAGCAATAAGCAATAACGGTACGACAGGTTTGTCGTGCCGTTTGTTTTTCCCGGCGGTAATCACTGCTGTAACCGTTGAAATTTCCTCTTAAATCGGCAAAATACTTCTTTCACTATCAGCTTTGCGGGACGACCCGCAAACGCATCGTTTCACCGGGGACGGCCCCATTTCTCCGGAGTATTATATGTCCTGGATTATCCTGTTTATTGCTGGTTTGCTGGAAGTCGTCTGGGCGGTAGGCCTGAAATACACCCACGGTTTTAGTCGTCTGACGCCAAGCGTAATTACCGTGACGGCGATGATTGTCAGTATGGCGTTGCTCGCCTGGGCAATGAAATCGCTACCGGTAGGTACAGCTTATGCTGTCTGGACGGGGATTGGCGCAGTCGGGGCGGCGATCACCGGTATTGTGCTGCTCGGTGAGTCTGCTAGTCCGATGCGCCTGGCGAGTCTGGCGTTAATCGTACTGGGGATAGTTGGTCTGAAACTCAGCACCCATTAACTGCCGGGTTGCTGTACCCAGATAAACTTACTGACATCAAATCCTTCCCGGGTTGCGACCGCCAGCATCTCCTGTTTAACTTCGCTAGAAATAGTTGGCGTGCGGGAGAGTATCCACAGGTAGTCGCGATCCGGGCCGCAAACCAGCGCGTGGCGATACTCCCGGTCGAGCGCAATGACGTTATAGCCGCCATAGAAAGGGCCAAAGAATGACACTTTCAGCGCTGCGCGATGCGGATCTCCGGTAAAGTACGCTTTCCCTTCGCTCTGTTGCCACATCTCCCTGTCCGGATTATAGCCTTTGTTGATGACATTCAATCCACCATCATCCCGCAGGCTATATGTCGCGGTGACTTTCTCCAGTCCGCGTTCAAAGCGGTGATCAAAACGGGCAATCTCATACCAGGTGCCAAGATAGCGCTTAGCGTCGAAATTATTCACTACGGTCACGCCACGCGGCGGCGTAGGTGAACTACAGGCAACGACAAGAAATGCCGCTGTCGCTGCGGCAACAAGAGGGAGCAGGCGCATAGATGTTTCCTTACTGGTTTTTTTCTAAGTGTAGATGACAGCAAGGAAAAGCGGAGAAAAGGCCCGTAAATTCGGGCCATCTTCGTTGTTATTGCAAAGCGTTGAGGATCTGCCAGGCGGCGGCGACTCTCACCGGGTTTGGATAGTTTTTGTTAGCCAGCATCACAATACCCAACTCTTTTTCTGGGATAAATGCGACATAGCTACCAAATCCGCCGGTCGCCCCTGTTTTATGTACCCATGATGCGCGCACAGCAGGAGCAGGGGGCGTAATCGCTTTTACTGGTCGTGCTGCCAGTGCAATTTTATTGTCGCTGCCATTAATGATGCTGTCAGGATTTACCGGCCAGTCCAGCATTTCCCAGCCCAGGCCTTGATACATATCGCCAATTTTCCAGTAGCGAGATTGCGCCAGTTGGATACCTTGCTGAAGTGTTTTGTCATTGATATTACGAGGATCTATATTGCTTTGTAGCCAGCGGGCCATGTCTTCAATCGTCGATTTCACACCGTAAGCTTCAGCATCTAACGCCCCTGGCGAAACATGCACCGCCTTACCTTCGCGATATCCCCAGGCGTAATTCTTTTCTTCTGCAGGCGGCACATTAATCCACGTATGGGTGAGTTTGAGTGGCTGGAAGACACGGGTATCCATTGCCTGTTCAAAGCTCAAACCAGACGGCTTCACAGCTAGCGAGCCGAATAAACCGATACTGGAGTTGGCATACAGACGTTGTGTTCCTGGCGTCCAGTCAGGCTGCCAGTTTTGATAGAAGCGCAGCAAGTCGCTTGAGGATTTAACGTCATCCGGCACTTGCAATGGCAGGCCGCCAGCGGTGTAGGTTGCGAGATGTAATAGCGTGATCCCGTTCCACTGTTTAGCGGTAAGTTCAGGCCAGTATTTTGTGACGGGATCGCTTAGATTTATTTCCCCTCGAGCAATAGTGTCGCCACCAAGTACGCCCGTAAATGTTTTGCTGACCGAGCCTAACTCAAACAACGTTTGCTGCGTGACGGGCTGCTTTTTATCTACGTCCGCATAGCCCCAGGTAAAGTAATAAGGTTTGCCCTGATAAATCACTGCAACGGCCATGCCCGGGATTTTTTGTTGTTCTATAAGCGGAGTCATTGTGCGATGCACAATATCGTTGAGCTGTTGGGGGGCGGCAAGTGCGGAGCAAGAGGCGGTAATCAGTAAGGCGCAGAGCGTCATTTTGAGCATAAGGTCTGGTTCCCATACAAAACGGCCCGCCATAGGCGGGCCGGATTTACATTGGCGATGCGTTAGATTGTAACGACACCAATCAGCGTGACAACTGTCAGGATAGCAGCCAGACCGTAGAAAACCCATTTGCCCGCAGGCACGTGGATTTTCAGATCGTGCATCGCGTGGTGCATACGGTGTAAACCACACCACAGCGGCAGAACGATCATCAGGAACAGGAATACGCGACCAATGAAGCTCTGCGCGAACGCCAGAACGCGTTCGTAGCTCAGAGCATCACCCGGAAACAGTCCCAGCGGCAGCATAATGCCGACCAGCAGGATCATTACCGGTGCAATGATTGCGCTCCACATACCACCGGCCCCGAAAAGGCCCCAGAATACCGGTTCGTCAGAACGCTTTGGATTTGGATTAATCATCTCAGGCTCCTTACCAGTACAGGGCTACAAACAGGATTACGATGGTGGCAACCACGGTTACCGCCCAGAGACTTTTGATAATTGGCTCTGGTCCCATTTTTTCGTCTTTTACAATGATATTGGCCGCTTTCGGTGCCAGTTCAAACCAGGTTTTGGTGTGCAGCAGAGCTGCCGCCAGAGTGATCAGGTTAATGATCACGATAACCGGGTTTTGTAAAAAGTCGACGAATCCCGCCCAGGCTTCCGGGCCATTTTTCAGGGCAAACAGCCCGAAAATCAGTTCAATGCTGAACCACACAGCCGGAACCGCCGTGCCTTCGCGCAGCATGTAAAAGCGATAAAACGGCAATTTTTTCCACCAGGTGGACGTCATTGGCCGTACATACGGTTTACGTTTAGTCGTCATGTTGCACTCCTTAGCGTGGTTTCAGGGTCGCGATAAGAAAGTCTTTCGAACTTTCTACTTTGCCCTGCTGAATGGCCGCAGCCGGATCGACGTGTTTCGGGCAGACTTCGGAGCAGTAGCCCACGAAAGTACAGCTCCATACGCCGTTCTGGCTGTTCAACTGCGCCATACGCTCCTTCTTACCGTGGTCGCGGCTATCTTCGTTATAACGATGCGCCAGCGTAATGGCAGCCGGACCGATGAACTCTGGGTTCAGGCCAAACTGCGGGCACGCGGCGTAGCACAGACCACAGTTGATGCAACCGGAGAACTGATGATACTTCGCCATCTGCGCCGGGGTCTGGATATTAGTACCCTGATCCGCGGTGCGGGAGTTGCCAATGATGTATGGTTTGATCGCTTCCAGACTTTCGATGAAGTGGGTCATATCGACGACCAGATCGCGTTCGATCGGGAAGTTAGCTAGCGCTTCAACCTTCATACCGTCGGTGTAGTCACGCAGGAAGGTTTTACATGCCAGTTTCGGCACGTTGTTGACCATCATGCCGCAGGAACCACAAATCGCCATACGGCAGGACCAGCGGTAGCTCAGATCCGGTGCCAGGTTGTCTTTGATATAGCCCAGCGCATCCAGTAATGAGGTGGTTGCGTCATAAGGCACTTCATAAAATGCGCTATGCGGTGCGGTATCGACTTCCGGGTTATAGCGCACCACCTCGATTTTCAGGTTCTTCATCTCAGCCATTCGCCTTCTCCTTCTTATTGGCTGCTTCCGCCTTATCGGCTGCATCCGCTTCGCCACCGTAAACGCGTTTAGCTGGCGGCAGCGTAGTAATCTTCACGTCGCTGTACTCCAGGCGAGTAGTGCCATCAGCATCGCGGAAGGCGAGGGTGTGTTTGAGGAAGTTGACGTCGTCACGCTCGGTGCAACCTTCGTCCAGACGCTGGTGCGCGCCGCGAGACTCTTTACGCGCCATTGCGGAGTGCGCCATACATTCGGCAACGTTCAGACCGTGGCCCAGCTCGATGGTGTAGAGCAGGTCGGTGTTGAACACGCTGGAGGTGTCGGTGATGCGCACGCGCTTGAAGCGTTCTTGCAGCTCCGCCAGTTTGTCGATGGTTTTCTGCATCAGTTCCGGCGTACGGTAGATACCGCAGCCTTCTTCCATGGCCATGCCCATTTCGTCGCGGATCTTCGCCCAGTTTTCGCCGCCGTCCTGGTTAACCAGATCTTTCAGACGCTGTTCAACGGCAGTAGCCTGTGCATTGATTGCCGCATCGTTGCCATTACCAGCGGTAGATGCGCGCTCCATAGCTTGCTCACCGGCCAGACGACCGAAGACCACCAGTTCTGCCAGTGAGTTGGATCCCAGACGGTTTGCACCGTGCAGACCTACAGAGGAACATTCACCGACGGCGAACAGACCCTTAATACGGGTTTCGCAGTTCTGATCGGTTTCGATACCGCCCATGGTGTAGTGCGCGGTCGGACGTACCGGAATCGGTTCTTTAACCGGATCGACGCCAACGTATGCTTTTGCCAGTTCGCAGATAAACGGCAGACGTTCGTGCAGTTTTTTCTCACCCAGGTGACGCAGGTCGAGGTATACCACATCGCCGCGTGGTGTGGAGATGGTGTTGCCTTTACGCCATTCGTGCCAGAAGGCCTGAGAAACTTTGTCGCGCGGACCCAGTTCCATATATTTGTTTTTCGGCTCGCCCAGCGGAGTTTCCGGGCCCATGCCGTAATCTTGCAGATAACGGTAGCCATTTTTGTTGACCAGAATACCGCCTTCACCGCGGCAACCTTCGGTCATCAGGATACCGGAACCCGGCAGACCGGTCGGGTGATATTGAACGAATTCCATGTCACGCAGCGGAACGCCGTGGCTCAGTGCCATGCCCATACCGTCGCCAGTAACAATGCCGCCGTTGGTGTTGTAGCGATATACGCGACCCGCGCCGCCGGTAGCCATAACCACCGCATTAGCACGGATTTGCACCAGCGTACCTTCCATCATGTTCATTGCCACCAGGCCGCGAACGTGACCATCATCGACCAGAATATCCAGCACGAAGTGTTCATCAAAACGCTGGATCTGCGGGAATTGCAGAGAGGTCTGGAACAGCGTGTGCAGCATATGGAAGCCTGTCTTATCGGCGGCGAACCAGGTACGCTCGATTTTCATACCGCCGAAGCGACGTACGTTGACGCTACCATCCGGGCGACGGCTCCATGGGCATCCCCACAGTTCCAGTTGAGTCATTTCAGTTGGGCAGTGGTGGACGAAATAATCCACGACATCCTGCTCACACAACCAGTCGCCACCCGCTACTGTATCGTGAAAGTGATATTCGAAGCTGTCATGATCCTGCGCGACAGCGGCGGAGCCCCCTTCTGCGGCAACGGTATGGCTGCGCATCGGGTATACTTTTGAGATTAGTGCGATTTTTGCATTTGGATTTGCCTGCGCGGCAGCAATTGCAGCACGTAATCCCGCGCCACCGGCACCTACAATGGCAAGATCGGCTTGAAAGGTTTGCACGACATTCCTCCAGATTGTTTTTATCCCGCAGCACCGTACTTCAGGGTAAGTGTCTGAAAGCTACGGTCTGCGAACGCTATTCCACTGCTCCTTTATAGGTACAACAGTATAGTCTGATGGATAAGTCTGAAATTTGACGAGATCGATTTTTTTAGCGTGCCGGGAGGCTAAATTATCACTGAAGATGATTAATTTAATTACTAAACCATCATATTGCGGTTTTTTTAGTCACAGCCCACCGTTGATTGATTTCTGCGTAAAATTTGTCTCGCCGTCGCGTTGCGAGTAGACTTCGTGCCCTTGTCAAAAACTGGAGATTTTACTATGAGCGAAACGGCATCCTGGCAGCCGAGCGCATCCATTCCTAACTTATTAAAACGCGCGGCGATTATGGCGGAGATCCGTCGTTTCTTTGCCGATCGTGGAGTGCTGGAGGTGGAGACGCCTTGTATGAGCCAGGCGACGGTAACCGATATTCATTTGGTCCCGTTTGAGACACGTTTCGTAGGCCCCGGGCACTCGCAGGGGATGAATCTCTGGTTAATGACCAGCCCGGAATACCACATGAAACGCCTGCTGGTTGCCGGTTGTGGTCCGGTATTCCAGTTGTGCCGCAGCTTCCGTAATGAAGAGATGGGACGTTATCACAACCCTGAGTTCACTATGCTGGAGTGGTATCGACCGCATTATGATATGTATCGGTTGATGAATGAGGTGGACGACCTCTTGCAACAGGTGCTGGACTGCCCGGCGGCAGAAAGCCTTTCTTATCAACAAGCTTTCTTGCGTTATCTGGAAATAGACCCGCTTTCTGCTGACAAAACGCAACTGCGAGAAGTCGCGGCGAAACTGGACTTGAGTAACGTTGCAGACACCGAAGAAGACCGCGACACGTTGCTGCAACTGCTGTTTACCTTTGGCGTGGAACCGAACATTGGTAAAGAAAAACCAACGTTTGTGTACCATTTCCCGGCCAGCCAGGCATCACTGGCACAAATCAGTACGGAAGATCATCGGGTCGCGGAACGCTTCGAGGTCTACTACAAAGGTATTGAGCTGGCGAATGGTTTCCATGAATTGACGGACGCTCGTGAACAGCAACAACGCTTTGAGCAGGATAACCGTAAACGTGCGGCGCGTGGTTTACCACAACATCCTATCGACCAGAACCTGATTGACGCCCTGGAAGTTGGTATGCCTGACTGTTCCGGCGTGGCGTTAGGTGTTGACCGCCTGGTGATGCTGGCATTGGGCGCTGAGACACTGGCGGAAGTCATTGCCTTTAGTGTCGACCGGGCATAATTCTGAAAAGCTAGCTCAATCGCAACACAGAATGGCGTAGCTGACGCCATTCTGTAGCAGATGTTTTCATTTTCCCGCTAAAGCGCACAATTTAAGACTGGATGTTTGCTATCATCCGGGTATCAATTCTGTATTAGTTTTATTGTTGCCTGCCAATCGGTGGGTAGTGCAGTTAATTGGCGCGTTTAATATATGCGCTGAAATGAAGGATGATTCCATGCCTCACACGATAAAAAAGATGAGTCTAATTGGGCTCATATTGATGATCTTTACTTCAGTATTCGGTTTTGCGAATAGCCCATCGGCTTATTATTTAATGGGTTATAGTGCGATTCCATTTTATATATTTTCTGCATTATTATTCTTTATTCCATTCGCCTTAATGATGGCTGAAATGGGGGCGGCCTATCGCAAAGAAGAGGGCGGTATCTATTCCTGGATGAATAATAGCGTTGGGCCACGTTTTGCTTTCATCGGCACCTTTATGTGGTTTTCCTCTTATATCATCTGGATGGTGAGTACTTCCGCTAAAGTTTGGGTGCCGTTCTCAACATTCCTCTATGGTAGCGACATGACTCAGCACTGGAGTATTGCCGGGCTGGGGCCTACGCAGGTTGTTGGTCTGTTGGCTGTCGCATGGATGGTTCTGGTTACCGTCGTCGCCTCAAAAGGGATTAATAAAATAGCCCGTATTACTGCGGTAGGTGGTATAGCAGTAATGTGTCTTAATTTAGTATTACTGTTAGTGAGTGTTGCTATTTTGTTATTAAATGGTGGTCATTTCGCACAGGATATTAATTTTGTGGTATCTCCAAATCCGGGATATCAGTCCGGTCTGGCGATGTTATCTTTTGTCGTATTTGCTATTTTCGCTTACGGTGGAATTGAAGCTGTTGGCGGTCTGGTTGATAAAACGGAAAATCCTGAAAAGAATTTTGCTAAAGGTATTGTTTTTGCCGCTATTGTTATTTCGATTGGTTATTCCCTGGCAATATTCTTATGGGGCGTCAGCACTAACTGGCAGCAGGTATTAAGTAATGGTTCGGTTAACCTTGGCAATATTACTTATGTACTGATGAAGAGCCTTGGGATGACGCTGGGTAATGCACTGCATTTGTCGCCCGAAGCATCATTGTCGCTGGGGGTATGGTTTGCGCGTATTACCGGACTTTCGATGTTCCTCGCTTACACGGGGGCGTTCTTTACGCTTTGCTACTCGCCGTTGAAAGCAATCATCCAGGGGACGCCGAAAGCATTGTGGCCGGAACCAATGACGCGTCTGAACGCGATGGGAATGCCGTCTATTGCGATGTGGATGCAGTGCGGGTTGGTTACTGTCTTCATCCTGCTGGTTTCGTTTGGCGGCGGCACCGCATCGGCGTTCTTTAACAAGCTGACGCTGATGGCGAATGTCTCCATGACCATTCCGTATCTGTTCCTTGCCCTGGCATTCCCGTTCTTTAAAGCGCGTCAGGATCTCGACAGACCGTTTGTTATTTTCAAAACGCACATGTCAGCAATGATTGCCACAGTGGTTGTCGTATTGGTGGTGACGTTTGCTAACGTCTTTACCATCATCCAGCCAGTAGTCGAAGCCGGAGACTGGGATAGCACATTGTGGATGATTGGCGGCCCTGTCTTCTTCTCGCTGTTAGCAATGGCGATTTACCAGAACTATTGCGGCCGCATGGCGAATAAGCCTGAGTTAACCTTAGATTGATTGTATGCAATAACAACTCATCGCCAGTCCGGCGATGAGTTGTCTGAAAAGGAAGATGTCATGGATGGCACGGGGCGGGGCCCGCTGATAACCGAAGATCAAATCAGAGCACTGCAATTTTCTGCTGGGGATGTAGCGGAAATAGAGCAGACTATTCTCTCTTTTTTCGATGCCTGCCACACCCGTAAAATAGCGATGGTGGTCAGCAATACCATTAATACCCTCAAAGATCGAGACCGGAATCGGTGGCGAAACCTGTCGGATATTTATTGCGCTTACCTTATCAGGTTCCTGGTTTTTCGTGGCGAATTGGTCGGATACGGTGATTTGTTCAGAATGCGTTTTAGCGAAATGAAACTGTCGGTTGAAACGTCATGAGTGCACATCAGTTTATTTTATGCTGCATTTGGTTCTTCGTATCTGTTCTCTGGATTCTGATACTGTCCACGCTGGACAAAGAATGGATGATTGATGGACGCGGGATTAACAACATCTGCGATGTGTTGGAGCATCTGGAAAATGACGATACTCGCGATGTCGGTGTGATAATGACGTTGCCGCTGTTTTTCCCTTTTCTTTGGTTCACGCAGTGGCGAAAAAAACGCGGCTGGTTTATGTACGCCACCGCACTGGCGATCTTCGGCTACTGGCTATGGCAGTTTTTCCTGCGCTATCAGTTTTGTTGGTGATTGAAACTGCCAGAGTCGCCTCCGGCAGTTTCTCACGTTACAAGCTTCCTGCCTGACGCCCTTTACCCGCAGACGTTAATGTTCTGCCCGTTTGTTTACCGTTAAGACTTTCCAGACGCATCTGGAACGGCGGGAATGGCATATCGATACCGTGGGCGTGGAAGCCCGCCAGAATTAACTGGTGGATCTCGTGGCGCAGCGGCATACGGTGACCCATTTCCGCGGCGTAAATACGCAACTCGAAAATCTGAATCCCCTGTTGTAGATCGACCAGGAAGACTTCCGGTGCCGGGTTGTCGATGACCAACGAGCAGCGACGCGCTGCGGTTAGCAAGATTTCCGTCACTTCTTCACTGTTGGCATCGGCAGGAGCCGGAATCGTCAACACCACGCGCGTGACCGAGTCAGAAAGCGACCAGTTGATAAACTGCTCAGTAATGAACGCTTTGTTCGGCACAATAATCTCTTTGCGATCCCAGTCGCTGATAGTGGTGGCGCGGGTGTTAATTTTCGTCACACTGCCAGTAAGATCGCGAATTGTCACCGTATCGCCAATGCGAATCGGTTTTTCGAACAGGATAATCAGACCAGAGATAAAGTTGGCGAAAATCTCCTGCAAACCAAAACCGAGACCAACACCGAGTGCAGCGACCAGCCACTGCAATTTCGACCACTCAATACCAATCATCGAGAAGCCGACCAGCCCGCCAATCAGCATCAGCAGATATTTGGTGATGGTGGTGATGGCGTAACCTGTACCTGGCGTTAAATCAAGGTGCTGCAAAATCGCCAGTTCCAGCAGCGCGGGCAGGTTGCGCACTAGTTGCGTGGTGATGATAAACACCAGAATGGCAATCAGCACTGCACCGAGAGTAATCGGTTCCAGACTTTCCACGCCCTGCACTGTGGAGGTGACATCCCACAGCGAAATATTTTCGAGGAAGCCAAAAGCGGAATGAATTTCTGACCACAGCACGATGACTGAAAGAAGGGCGATTAGCATCAGGATTGAACGCACCAGCCGCAAGGATTGTGCACTGATAGCATCGAGATCGACTTCGCTTTCATCCACTTCAATCGCCCCTTCCGGGCTACTGTGATGATGCGCTTCTTCTTCGCCACGCGCGCGTTGTGCCAGCATTTCAGCACGGCGATGCTTCGCCCGGTCAAACGCCAACCTGCGGCGTTGGATCAGCATCCAGCGGCGGATAACGTGATAAATCACCAGTAACAGGAACCAGATGGCGACCGATGTTTCCAGCCTTGCCAGCAGAGCCTGCGCTGTTGCCAGATAACCCACGGCTGCGGCGAGAATAGCGACCAGTGGCGCGCCAATCATCATGTTCCACAGCATATGGTTGGCAATGTTGTCACCACTGCCTTCTTTGTTAAGATACAGTGGGATCCCGGCTTTTTTCAGGCTGAGCGTGACCACTGCCAGTGCACCGCAAATGAGGATAAAGCAAAGACGTCCCAGTGAGCCGGAAAACTCGCGGTCGTCGAGATTATCAAACATCATCAGCGCCATAATCAGTGGCACGATAAGCCCAATGCTCATCAGGTAGTAGCGCATACCACGGGAAACACGTTCGCGCGGCCAGCCGAAATGGGCGATAAACAAGCCGTTCGGGCGAGCAAAGGTGGCGCAAATCATCACCACCCACAGCAGTGGCACGGTGGCCGTTACACCATCGCCAATCGCTACCGCCAGCGGATAAGGCCACGCCTCGCGCAAGCCGTAACCCAGCGTCATCCACAGCACTGGTAGCGGCGAAGCGACGAGGATCGACCAGAAAAGCGTCCGTAACGTCAGCCAGAAATGATCCTGAGTGACTTTGCCGACTTTAGCCGCCGAACGTTCAAGAAAACGGGTGAAATAGCGGCGCGAGTAAATGCTGCAACCGACCAGAATCAACGCGCCAAACAGCGGTAAAATAGTCTCTTTGCTGGTCAGCATCATCATGGTGGCTTTACCTAACTGACTGAAGGTGTCCAGCGAGATCAGACGACGCAGATCCTGGGCGATTTCCAACGGCCAGGCGATGGTCATCGGGCGCACATCAGAGGTCCAGAACAGATAGCGGTGTGTCGCTTCGTTGACCTCTTTCAGCGCATCTTCCAGTTGCCCGTTGGAAACTTTCAGCTTGGTTAGCTCAAGCAGTAGCGTGTCGCCGCCCTGGAGTAATGAGTTAAGCAACTCGCGCTGAGTACGCAATTGAGCTTCGAGTATCCGGTTTTGCTCGGCAGTCAGCGGCTGGCCGTCGGCCTGAAGGATCTGTCGCAGTTGTGGCTGTTTATTGAGGAGATCTTCATAATGCAACCGTTGCACGCGCAACTGAGCCATTTCGGTATCAAGCTGTTGCGGTTTCGGCATTTCCGGCAGGCGTGCCACCTGCGCCCGCAGTGCTTCACCGAGCAAGTTTGATGAACCCAGCCATTGCGACTGTTCACGCAGCGTATTCAGCGCCTGCCGGACTTGCAACGTCTGGCTGGCAGCCTGACGCTGCTGTGAGGCGACGAGATCCATCCGCTGCGCTTGCTGATTCAACGCCGCCGATAGTTCACGGTTAATTTTGAATTGAGCAACGATATCTTCCGGCAAATCGGCACTGCTTTCTGCCAGTAATTCAGTGCTTTCCAGCGCCCGCTCTGCCTCAAGCTGGCGTTGGCTGTTCAACTGGTTGCGCAGGGCCTGCAAATACGCATCCAGTTGCTGACTCTCTTTTTCTGCCAGTGCCGAGCGCAGACGAGCCAGTTCCTGACGGTTATTGGCAGAAAGTTGCGCCAGCTCGAGTTCATCGACCAATGATTTCAAACGTGCGGAGTCGGCCTGCAACGCGAAATTTTGTGCCTGATTAAGCGGACTATTTCCCGTGAGTGTCCCCAGTCGGCGCTCAATTTCATTCAACTGGCGGCGGGCGTCAGTTTGCTGTTGTGGTAATTGATTAAGCGAATCCGCAATCTCGCGGGCGCGTTCCTGCTCTTGCTGGGCCTGACGGCTTTTATCCAGCAACTGACTGCTGACCTGGAGTATTTCCTGATTCAGCGCGTCGGTAGACATCCCCGGCGACACGCTGCGCGGCTCATCACGCATATTGTTTAACTGTGCGCGCAGAGTAGCGGAGAGTTTCGGGTAGTTATCAATGATTTCTTGATATTGCTTGATGCGCTCAAGGGAACCTTTACGTTCCTCAAGCGCATTTAAGGCAGACTGGAGCGCCTCTACGACTTCCGGCTGCGCGGGTTTCGCCGCTTTTGCCTGCTCCAGTTCCTGGGTGATTTGTTTACTATCGGGGGCCGTCGCGGCGTACGCCCCCCAACTGAGGCACCAGGCCATCAGAAAAGTGATAATCAGGCGCACGTCAGCGTTTCCTTTGATGGATTAGACCTGGTCTTTTTTGTCGTCAACCAATGGGCTGGCGTCGTGTTCTGCCTCGATCTCTTCAGCAGGAAGCGGGGCCGGTTCAGTTTCTGGCGTAACAAAGGTTTCGGTAGATACAGCCAGCGGCTGACCAATCTTAGTGACAGAAAGGCTTGCCAGTTGCTCAACCAGATTCACTTTACCCGGCGCAAACAGGTTGATAACAGTAGATCCGAGTTTAAAGCGCCCCATTTCCTGGCCTTTCAGTAGCGCCACAGAATCGTCGTTTTCCCCGGCAGGCCAGGTCCAGCGTTTGATGATGCCTTCGCGCGGTGGCGTAATGGTGCCTGCCCAGACAGTTTCAATGCTACCAACAATCGTCGCACCGACCAGAATCTGTGCCATCGGGCCGAATTCGGTATCGAAGAGACAGATTACGCGTTCGTTACGGGCAAACAGATTTGGCACGTTCTGGGCTGTGAGATGATTCACCGAGAAGAGATCGCCCGGCACGTAGATCATCTCACGCAGGATACCGTTGCACGGCATATGTACGCGGTGGTAGTCACGCGGGGAGAGGTAAGTGGTCACAAACGTACCGTTGCGGAAGAGATCCGCCATCAGGTAGTTACCCGCCAGCAGGGCTTCAAGACTGTAGTTGTGGCCTTTGGCTTGCAGGATTTTATCTTCTTCGATTTTACCTAACTGGCTGATAACACCATCGGCAGGCATGACCAGAACATTCGGGTCGGTATCGATCGGGCGTACATCGTCACGCAGCGGACGGACAAAAAATTCGTTAAAGGTACGGTAGCTGGCGGTGTCCGGTTTCTGCGCCTCTTTCATGTCGACCTTGTAGTATTTAACGAACAGATCGATAACCAGTTTTGTCAGCCATCCTGCCCGCTTGCTTGCACCCCAACCCGCCAGGCGAGTAAGCCATAGTTTCGGCAGAATATACTGTAGCGAAAGTTTGAATGAATTTAACAAGGTAGCCTCCAGGCCATTGTTTTGTCGTTCCTGATCCGGCGTACATGCCGGATCCTGAAAAAAAGGGGGACGATTCTAACGACGGTTAGCTTAATTGTCAGTCATCCGTATCAGAAAAGTTTTTACGCGTTTTTACCTGCGCCATGCTTTCCAGAATACGGTGATAGTTTTCGAAACGAGTTTCCGCGATTTTCCCATCTTCAACCGCTTCACGGATAGCGCAGCCCGGATCGGTATCGTGTTTGCAATCGCGATACTTACACAGGCCTAAGTAATCATGAAATTCGACAAAGCCTTGAGTGATTTGTTCCGGTGCCAGGTGCCAGAGACCAAATTCACGCACGCCAGGGGAATCAATCACATCACCGCCGTGCGGGAAGTGATACAGCCGTGCGGCGGTGGTGGTGTGCTGACCCAGACCAGAGTTGTCCGAAACATCGTTGGTCAGGATCTCTTTTTGCAGCCCCAGCAACGCGTTCAGCAGACTGGATTTACCGACGCCAGACTGCCCGGCAAAGATGCTGATCCGCCCGGTCAACGCCTCTTCCAGCGGTTTCAGGCCATCCTGAGTATGGCTGGAAACCATTAATACGCGATAACCAATGTTGCGGTAAATATCCATCTGCTCGTTGACAAATGCCATACCGTCATCGTCCAGCAGGTCGATCTTGTTGAGCACAATAATCGGCTCAATCTGCAAGGTTTCGCAGGCCACCAGGTAACGGTCGATAATATTGAGCGACAGCTCCGGCAAAATGGCGGAGACAATGACGATCTGGTCGATGTTGGCGGCAATGGGCTTCACGCCGTCGTAAAAATCCGGGCGCGTCAACACCGAGGTGCGCTCATGCACCGCTTCAACGATCCCTTTGACATTAATACCTTCCGCCGCCGGTTTGCCCGGACGCCAGACAACGCGATCGCCAGTCACCAGCGAACGGATAGTGCGGCGAATATTGCAGCGGTGAACTTCGCCATCGGCGGATTCCACATCAGCATGCATGCCAAAACGGCTGATGACGATACCTTCATCAGGCTCGCCAAACAGATTGTCGTCGTAGTCGGGCTTCTCCTTAGACGTTTTAAGACGACGCTGGTGATTGGCGTTCACACGGCGCTGCTGGCCTTTGGAGAGTTTATTTTTACTCAATCGTACTGACTCCTGGTCGCCCCTGATGGGCAAAACATCTATGATACACGCAATTGCGAATCAATATAGTCACTGTGAATGGGTGGAAAATAGCATGAGTGCCAATGAAAACAACCTGATTTGGATCGATCTTGAGATGACCGGTCTGGATCCCGAGCGCGATCGCATTATTGAGATTGCCACGCTGGTGACCGATGCCAACCTGAATATTCTGGCAGAAGGGCCGACCATTGCAGTACACCAGTCTGATGAACAGTTAGCGTTGATGGATGACTGGAACGTGCGCACTCATACCGCCAGTGGGCTGGTGGAGCGTGTGAAGGCGAGCACGATGGGCGATCGGGAAGCGGAACTGGCGACGCTCGAGTTCTTAAAACAGTGGGTGCCAGCAGGAAAATCACCGATCTGCGGTAACAGTATTGGTCAGGATCGTCGCTTCCTGTTCAAATACATGCCGGAACTGGAGTCGTACTTCCACTACCGCTATCTCGATGTCAGCACGCTGAAAGAGCTGGCGCGCCGTTGGAAGCCGGAAATTCTTGATGGTTTTACCAAGCAGGGGACGCATCAGGCGATGGATGATATCCGTGAATCGGTGGCGGAACTGGCTTACTACCGCGAGCACTTCATCAAGATGTAAAATTTTTCCTGGTCACGTAACCGCCGAAATCCACTTGCGGCGGCGTGATTTTGACGCTAAATTGAACGTCTTGCCGATAATTTCAGCACTTGAGATAAAAACTCAAAAAAAATTTTTTAGGGGGGTTGCAGAGGGAAAGATTTCTCGTATAATGCGCCTCCCGTAACGACGCAGAAATGCGAAATTACGAAAGCAAAAATTAAGTAGTACGCGGGAATAGCTCAGTTGGTAGAGCACGACCTTGCCAAGGTCGGGGTCGCGAGTTCGAGTCTCGTTTCCCGCTCCAAAATTTGAAAAGTGCTGAAAGGCACAGACCACCCAATCGCAGTATTTCGAATTGCGACAAGGCGGCAACTGAACGAATCCTTCGGAGCTTACAAAAGTAAGTGACTAAGGTGAGTGAAGGCAGCCAAGGCAGTAGCGATTTGAAAGACGAAGATTAAGCGGGAATAGCTCAGTTGGTAGAGCACGACCTTGCCAAGGTCGGGGTCGCGAGTTCGAGTCTCGTTTCCCGCTCCAAAATTTGAAAGTGCTATAAAGCACAGACCACCCAAGCGGGAATAGCTCAGTTGGTAGAGCACGACCTTGCCAAGGTCGGGGTCGCGAGTTCGAGTCTCGTTTCCCGCTCCAAATTCTCCTCTCAATAAAATATCCACAGCGACGCGATGCGTTATTGCTGGTTTTTGTTATCTCTGACAAACTCTTGTAAACAGAGTTATCCACAGTGTCGGGCTGTAATCTTAATTTCAGGAAAACTTCGCACGGTGAATAGTAATTTTTTAACGTGTTGATATTTAAGTTGAAAAATAAGGTTTTGATTTGTCGTATTGATCACTTGACGATTTTTTCTGGCTTGAATTGCAATGTGTTTTTAATTTTATTCACAAGCTGTGGATGAATCAGGCGTCACGTGGTAAGCCTTTTTCTATCACGCGAACCAGACGCTGTTTTTTCGGTAGTTGCACCTCGACCACGCAGGCATTTCGTCGCTCGATTTGCTGCGCAATCGCCCACTCTATGTGTTCATCGAGAAGTGGGTGTTCACCTTTCCGACTGTTCAGTGCCGCCAGAATCGCTTCATCCCAGGGCGCATTTCCTAGTGCTACGGCGATATTTCGCAGCCAGCGTAAGTGACCAATCCGCCTAATCGCTGATCCTTCCGTGACTTTTAAAAACTTCTCTTCGCTCCAGGCAAAAAGCTCAATGAGCTCCGGCGCATGTAACGGTTTACGCGGGCTGAAATCATCTTCAGTTGTCAGTTGTGAATAGCGATTCCACGGGCAGATAAGCTGACAATCATCGCAACCGTAAATACGGTTTCCCATTAATGGCCGTAGTTCTTCCGGGATTGCTCCTTCCAGTTCAATGGTGAGATAAGAGATACAGCGGCGAGCATCGACGGTATATGGTTCCACGATGGCTCCGGTCGGGCAAATCGTCATGCAGGCAACGCATTTACCACATCCTTCCTCAACCGGTTGATCCACAGGTAGCGGAATATCAACCAGCAGTTCGCCTAAAAAGAAGAACGAACCAGCTTCGCGATTAAGAATAAGTGAGTGCTTACCTGTCCAGCCAAGACCTGCTTTTTCAGCTAACGGACGCTCAAGAATAGGCGCAGAGTCGACAAACGGTCTAAAATTCAGCGAAACACAATGTTGCTGAATCATCTCGCCCAGCTTTTTGAGTCGGTTGCGCAGAAGTTTGTGATAGTCACGGCCCAGCGCATAACGGCTAACATAGCCGAGTTTGGGATTTTTCAGCGTGCTGGCAAATGCGGCGTTGGCAGGAAGATAATTCATCCGCACGCTGATCACGCGCAGTGTACCGGGCAATAACTCGTGGGGGCGGGCGCGCAGCATACCGTGACGCGCCATCCAGTCCATTTCGCCATGGTATTGTTTGTCCAGCCATGCTTGCAGTTTTGGCTCGGACTCGCTGAGATCGGTATCGGTAATACCTACTTGCTGAAAGCCCAGTTCCAGCCCCCACTGTTTAATTTTTTGCGCTAACTGATTGAGATCGAGGGGCTCTGACATGACGGACCATACAATGAAGAAAAACCCCGTAAGTATACCACACACCGTCTGGCACGCCGACGATATCCGCCGTGGCGAACGCGAGGCGGCGGATGCGCTGGGGCTAACGCTCTATGAACTGATGCTTCGTGCGGGGGAAGCCGCGTTTCAGGTGTGTCGTACCGCTTATCCTGACGCCCGTCATTGGCTGGTGCTGTGCGGTCATGGCAATAACGGTGGCGATGGGTATGTGGTCGCGCGGCGGGCAAAAGCCATCGGCATTGAGGTCACGCTGCTGGCCCAGGAGAGCGACAAACCGTTGCCAGAAGAGGCCGCACAAGCGCGCGATGCATGGTTAAACGCGGGAGGCGAGATTCATGCTTCGAATATTGTCTGGCCTGAGTCGGTGGATCTGATAGTTGATGCGCTGCTCGGCACCGGATTGCAGCAAGCGCCCCGTGAACCCATCAGTAAATTAATCGATCATGCCAATACTCATCCTGCGCCGATTGTGGCAGTTGATATTCCTTCCGGCCTGTTAGCACAAACCGGAGCCACGCCAGGTGCGGTGATCAACGCCTCTCACACCGTGACCTTTATTGCCCTGAAACCAGGCTTGCTAACCGGGAAAGCGCGGGATGTAACCGGGGATCTGCATTTTGACTCGCTGGGGCTGGATAGGTGGCTGGCAACTCAGGAGGCGAAAATTCAGCGCTTTTCCGCATCGCAACTTTCTCACTGGCTGAAACCGCGTCGCCCGACATCACATAAAGGCGATCACGGGCGACTGGTGATTATCGGTGGCGATCACGGCACGGCGGGCGCGATCCGTATGGCGGGCGAAGCGGCGCTGCGTGCTGGTGCTGGTTTGGTCAGAGTGCTGACGCGCAGTGAAAACATTGCGCCGTTGCTGACCGCGCGCCCGGAATTGATGGTATACGAACTGACTGCGGAATCCTTAGCTGATAGCCTGGAATGGGCCGATGTGGTGGTGATTGGCCCTGGTCTGGGTCAGCAAGAGTGGGGGAAAAAAGCCCTACAAAAAGTCGAGAATTTTCGCAAACCGATGTTGTGGGATGCCGATGCATTGAACCTGCTGGCAATCAATCCCGATAAGCGTCACAATCGCGTGATCACGCCGCATCCTGGCGAGGCTGCACGGTTGTTGGGCTGTTCCGTGGCTGAAATTGAAAGTGACCGCTTACATTACGCACAACGTCTGGTACAACGTTATGGTGGTGTAGCGGTGCTGAAAGGTGCCGGAACCGTGGTCGCTGCACATCCTGATGCGTTAGGTATTGTTGACGCCGGAAATGCAGGTATGGCCAGTGGCGGCATGGGCGATGTGCTCTCTGGTATTATTGGCGCATTGTTAGGGCAGAAACTGACGCCGTATGATGCTGCCTGTGCCGGTTGTGTTGCGCACGGTGCGGCGGCCGATGTGCTGGCAGCGCGTTTTGGTACGCGCGGGATGCTGGCAACCGATCTCTTTTCCACGCTACAGCGTATTGTTAACCCGGAAGTGACTGATAAAAACCATGATGAATCGAGTAATTCCGCTCCCTGACGAGCAGGCAACATTAGACCTGGGCGAACGGGTAGCTAAAGCCTGCGATGGCGCTACCGTAATCTATCTGTATGGCGATTTAGGTGCAGGTAAAACCACCTTCAGCCGGGGTTTTTTACAAGCTCTGGGCCATCAGGGTAATGTCAAAAGCCCCACCTATACGCTGGTCGAACCCTATACGCTCGACAAATTAATGGTTTATCACTTTGATTTGTACCGCCTTGCCGATCCCGAGGAGCTGGAGTTTATGGGGATCCGCGATTATTTTGCCCACGATGCCATCTGCCTGGTGGAATGGCCACAACAAGGTACAGGTGTTCTTCCTGACCCGGATGTCGAAATACACATTGATTATCAGGCACAAGGCCGTGAGGCGCGCGTGAGTGCTGTTTCCTCTGCGGGTGAATTGTTGCTGGCGCGTTTAGCCGGTTAACCTTTAAAAGGTGGCGGGATGATGTATCGCATCAAAAATTGGTTGGTGGCGGCATTGGTGCTGTTGTGCGCACAGGCTGGTGCCGCTACGCTCTCTGATATTCAGGTTTCTAATGGCAGTGAGCAGGCGCGGATAACGTTGAGTTTTATTGGCGATCCTGATTATGCCTTTAGCCATCAAAGCAAACGCACTGTGGCGCTGGATATTAAACAAACCGGTGTAATTCAGGGGCTACCGTTGTTGTTCAGTGGCAATAATTTGGTAAAAGCTATTCGCTCTGGCACGCCAAAAGATGCGCAAACGCTGCGGTTGGTGGTCGATCTTACCGAAAACGGTAAAACCGAAGCGGTGAAGCGGCAGAATGGTAGCAATTACACAGTCGTCTTTACGATTAACGCCGATGTACCGCCACCGCCCCCTCCGCCG